>NZ_JAMLFW010000002.1:1859458-2189187 GCF_024256385.1 Anatilimnocola floriformis | reverse complement strand
CGGCGAAGCCCAAGACTTCAACGCCAACGGCATGGGCAACGATGAGTTGTTTTAAGCGGTCGCTGAAGTAACGTCTTAAACCGCTTCAACCCCTCACCCCAACCCTCTCCCCGGAGTACCGAGGAGAGGGAGCGAAAATCGCTTCGGCGTGAGTTCGGCGAACGCCGGAGTTTCGCTGGCGCTTATTCCTGGGCGCGCGGATGGTATCTTCCATTCATCGACCGCGGAGCGGTCGACGACTTGTGCGGGCCACGTGGTGGTCACTTACAATGTCACGACCGCTCCAATTTCTGAGGTCTGAAGATTCAACATGTCAAATACATTTGTTCGTTGCTGGATGTCATTGCTTCTGCTCGCTGCACCGCTCGTCGCTGCCGAACCAGACGCGCCGCGCGAGGCCGTAGTTGATCCGATCAAGACGTTGACCGATCTCGGCGGTCAGTTTCAACCGGCGATGGGGGCTGAGCCGACGCAGTTGTCGTTTCGTGATTGTTCGAAACTAGGCGAGGCGGAATTCAAGCTCATCAGCGGTCTGAGCAATTTGAAAAAGCTCACTCTCTACGGCTCGTGCAAAGGTTTGAATAACGAAACCATGCCGTTGCTCACGAAGCTGGCGAACCTGGAAGAGCTCAACACCGACGGCATCTCAGTGACCGACGACGGCTTGAAGCCGCTCGCGCAGCTCGCCAATCTGAAGGCCATGAGCTTCTTTCATCCGTCATGGGGGAGCAAGGAATTCATCGGTACCGGCGTCGCTCATTTCGCGCCGATGACGAAACTCGAACGGCTGACCATCGCCGGTTCGCCCTTCAATGACGAAGGGATGGCCGCGGTCGGCAAGCTGACGCAGCTGACGAGCTTCAGCACATGGCACACCTTTCAAACCGAAGCTGGCAATCAGCACCTGCTGCCGCTGAAGAATCTCAAAGCGTTACGCCTCGGCCAACGACTGCGGAAGTACGACGGCAAGCCGAGCCCGCCGAGCTTGAGCGATGAAACGCTCGATGTGCTGGTGCAAATGAAATCGCTCGAGAATCTCGGCTTGGATGAGGCGAAGCTGTCGCGCACCGCACTTGCGAAGCTGCACTCGCTGCCGAATCTGAAAAAGCTGTCGCTCGAGCGAATCGCCATCAGCGTGGAGGATATTGAGTTGCTCAAAAAAGATCTGCCGAACGTGACGATCGATTTCAAACCGATGACGGAAGAGCAGGCGAGCGCGCTGGAGAAAATGATTAAGCCGTAGCCCGCGCGGTAAAACTGCGAACCGCGATGGCCAGGCCAGCGAGCAAGGTCATCAGCAGCAAACAAGCGGCGGCGACCTGATCGTCGACGCCGGAATGGACCAAGCCGAAGATGCGTCGGGCGACTGTGTCCATGCCGGGCGGAATGACCAGCAGCGAGCAACTGACATCGCCAAGCGCGATCGCCACGGCGAATCCCCAAGCGGCAGCGAGCGCCGGCCAGCGCTGCGGTAGCACGATTTTCCTGAGAATCGTCCACGGCCCGCAGCCATCAAGAGCGGCTGCTTCTTGCTGACTGCGATCAAAGTGTGCGATTGCATGCCAGACAATGAGCAGCAGAATCGGCAGCGATCGCGCCGCTTGTGCTAGCGCCGGCGCCGCGATCGTTCGATCATAGAGATAGGTGAAGCCGGGAATCTCTCGCCGATTGAGCACTTGAATCACCCCCATCCCGACGAGCGGTCCTGGCGTGGCGAGCAGGATTACGGAGATAAGTCCCACGATGAGCAATCGCCAACCGCCGCTGCGCGCCCACCAGGCAGCGGTTGTCGCGATGAATAGCGACAAGCTCGCGGCCACGGCAGCGGTGAGTAGCGTCCACAGATATTCTCGATGCATCGTGCGCACGGTGCGCCACAGAGAGCTGCCGAAGTGCTGAAAGCTCCACTGCCGCGCCAGATGATTTTCTTCCAGACGCAATTGCAATCCGGCTTGTCGAATCAAAACGAATAACGGCACGCCGGCGAGGAATAACAAAAAAGTCCAAACGACAAGTGTCGCCAAGCGACCTTTCGACCAGTCGATTCGCCCCGGCGAAGTGGTAGGAAAGTCAGCCGTCAGCAAAAAGTGGGCGGCGAACATGCCGAGCGCGAACAAGCCGCCGACGACCACGAAGCCCGGCAGCAGATAAATGGCCGAGTCACTTGCGTTGAGGGCCAGCTGGTTGTAGATCCCCTCGGTGACCGTTGGCACGAGGTAGACGTTGGTCACAGTCATGTCTTGCCAGGCGGTGACCATGGCCAGGCTGCCGGCGACAACCATCCAAGGAGCGAGTCGCGGCAGGATCACGTGCCAGAACATCGTCAGCGGCGGCGCTTCGAGCAGCGCGAGTTCTTCTTCCTTGCGCGGCAACTGTTGAATACCTGCCGCGATCACAACCGTCGCCCAGGGAACGGCAGCGACTCCATGCACCCAGGTGGACGCGGCAATGCCGCTCAAGAACGCTTCGGGCGCCATGCGGCCGTACCAACCGGTCCAAGCGCCGACGGCATCCCAGCCGGCGAGTTGCACATAGAGGGGCGCGAACAGCAGCAGGGCCAATACAAACCACGCGGCCCGCAGACCGACAACCGGCGCTCGCATCAAGAGAACAGCGAGCGGCAAGGCAAACGCAATTGCAATCGCCGCCGAGCCGACGGCGAGCAGCAGCGACAGCTTGAGCTGTTGCAGCGCTGCCGCCGACATCAAGTGCTCGATCATCGGCGATTTGGCTTCGTATTAGAGGCCTTCGGCGGCGAGGAACCGTTCGGCATCGAGGGCTGCCATGCAGCCGGTCCCTGCCGAAGTGATGGCCTGGCGATAGTAATCGTCGGCCACATCGCCCGCGGCAAACACACCCGGCACGCTCGTGTAGGTGCGGAAGGGTGTGCTGTACTTGATGTAGCCCTTCTCGTTCAGCTCGAGTTGGCCCTTGAGGAACGCCGTGTTCGGCGTGTGGCCGATCGCCACGAACAGGCCAGTCGCGGCGATCTCGTCGCGCGTGCCGTCCTGATTGTTCTTCAGGCGGATACCGCTCACGCCAGTCTTGTCGTCGCCGAGGACCTCGTCGACTTCGCGGAAGAAGTGGATCTTGATCTTCGGGTTCGATTCGGCGCGGTCTTTCATGATCTTCGACGCGCGGAATACGTCGCGCCGCATCAGCATGTGAACGGTCGAGGCGTACTTGCTCAAGTAGGTCGCTTCTTCCACGGCTGAGTCGCCACCGCCGACAACGACCAGCGGCTTGTTGCGGAATCGCGGCAACGCACCATCGCAAACGGCGCACGCGCTCACGCCCCGATTCTTGAAGCGTTCTTCCGACGGCAGGCCGAGGTAATTGGCCCGGGCGCCGGTTGAAATGATGATCGTGTGCGTTTCGACGGTTTGACCTTCCGACGACTTCACCACGAATGGCCGCTTGCTGAGATCGACCGAAACGATGTCGTCGGTGATGATCTTGGCGCCGAAGTTGGTCGCTTGCTGCCGCATCAGGTTCATCAGCTCAGGGCCCGTCACCGCGTGCGGATGTTCTTCGATCATGAATTCGTTCTGCCGATCCTCAGGGATGGCCGATTTGATGTAACCAGCCAGGTTGCCCGAGGGAAAACCCGCATAGTTCTCGACTTCCGTCGTCAGATTCAGCTGGCCGAGGGGGAGTGTGCCGGCGATGCGGTTCGATTCGGTAATGGCCCCTTCGAACACGATGGGATGCAAATTGGCCCGCGCTGCATAAATGGCTGCCGACCAACCGGCAGGGCCGCTTCCGATGATTACCACATGCTCGGGCATGAATTCGTCCTGAAAAAATCGTGTCTTTGCTGGGAAAAGTTGTTCTGTGATTATAGGAGCGGCGGCCGATGCGGGGAGTGGGCGGGCGGCAGCCTGTGGAGATGGGGCGACCGGGCGATGGGATTGCAGGATCGGACACTTTGTCCGGTTCATAGGCTCACCCGATCGCCCAATCACCTCATCGTCTGCTCACGCAATAAAACGCCGCTCGCTCCCACGCCTCGAACTGGTTAATATGAAAGGGAAGTCCGCCGCCGGGGCGATGGCGGACCAACAGGCATCTTCGCCAGGAGATTGCGGTGGCTTTTGATTGCGGCGTGCAGACGGCTTCATTGACGAACGTCGGCATGCGCCGAAGCGTCAATCAGGATTCTTACGTTCTGATCGTCGCCGATACCCACGAATTGTGGCAGCAGCGGGGCCATTTTCTAATGGTCGCCGATGGGATGGGCGCGCACGCAGCCGGCGAACTTGCCAGCAAAATGGCCGTCGAGAGCAGCCCTTACCTCTACAACAAATATGTCGACATGTCGGCGCCGGAAGCCCTGGAACGGGCCATCCGCGAAAGCAACACCGCCATCCATAACCGCGGCACGGCGAACACCGACTTTCACGGCATGGGAACAACGGCCAGCGCGCTGGTCCTGCTGCCGCAGGGCGCCGTCTGTGCCCACGTCGGCGACAGTCGTATTTATCGCCTCCGCGGTAGTCAGCTGAATCAACTTTCGTTCGATCACAGCCTGCAGTGGGAATTGCGAGCCTCGGGCCAATTGACCGAGGGAAGCGAGCTTGCCGCTGCCGTGCCAAAGAACGTGATCACGCGGTCGCTCGGCCCGAATGCCAATGTGCAAATCGATCTCGAAGGGCCGCACCCGATCGAAGTTGGCGATGTCTACCTTCTTTGCAGCGATGGTTTGACGGGCCGCGTCGAGGACAACGAGCTCGGCACGATCATGGGTTGCCTGCCGCCGCACGAAGCTGTGAAGGTTCTCGTCGACCTGGCCAACCTCCGCGGTGGTCCTGACAACATCACGGTGCTCATCGCCAAAATCGTGAAGCCCGATGCCGCCACGGCCGGCAACCAATCGCCGCCGCTGGTGCTGGGTGGCAAAAAAGATCTCAAGCCCGTGAATCCCATCATCTGGATCGTGGCTGGTGTGTTTGCCTTGGCCGCCGTGCTGTTGCCGCTGCGCAGTTTGTATATTCCCGCCGGCGTTTCGCTGTTGGCAGCGCTCATCGCGGGCATCTTCGGATTAGTAAAGCTTTACAGCGGCTATTCCAAGGGAACGCAGCTGACCGGCAATCGCCGGTTGGGCAAAGGCCCTTACACTTCGACGCCTTGCGGTCCGACGCCGGCCTTCTTCAGCAAGATTCAACACACGGCAGCTGAATTGAAACAAGTCGCCGTCGACGGTCATTACAACGTCGACTGGGCCGAATACGACGAACTGCAACGCAAAGCCGTGGCCGCTCAGCAGGCCAATCCGGTCGATGCGGTTCGCCAGCTTTGCAAATCGATCACGTTCCTCATGAACGAGCTCCGCACGCAGCACAACCGCAAGACGAGCGATTCGGAGATCAAACTGTAAGTCGCAGCGCCACCTCTTTCCCTGCCCACCGATGCGCCATTCTTCCCACAGCGCACTTGTTTTGTTGTTCGCCGCAATGCTGATCGCGGCGACTGGGTGTTGGCGTCAACAGCAGGTGACCGCGCCGCCTCCGCCGGTTGTCGTAAAGCAAGCTGTTGAAGAACCGAAAACGGTTGTGGAAGAGCCGGTGAAGCCCGCGCCGATGGAGGCTGCCGTTGAACCACCGGCACCGCCGATGGAACCGGCTCCTCCTGCACCGCCACCAATCCCTGCCGAGAAATTTCTGCTCCTCGCGCCGCGCGGGCCGCTGGTGGTGGAGTTCGAGATCTGGATCGATGGCCAACCGCAATCGCAAGTCTTCGGCCAGCTGCTCGATGAAGTGCTGAAGCTCGCTGATACCGACGGCGACGGCCAACCGATGTGGAAGGAAGTCGTCAGCAGCCCAAAGTTCCGCTACGGCCAATTCGGCAACTTGCCGTTCGAACGCGAGAACGCGCCGAAGCAAATCATTCAGCAGTACGACACCAACGGCAACGGCCAGGTCGATCGCGCTGAGCTGCCGCGGTTCCTCACCCGCAATGCCGGCGGCGCGCGAGCCTTTTCGCTGCGCAGCATCGAACAATTCCACGGCCGCAACCGCCGCGGCAGTCCCACTTGGAAAGCGCTCGATGTCGATGGCGATGGTGAGCTGACCGCAGCCGAACTGCAGCAGGCCTTTGCTCAACTGAAGCTGCACGATGTCGACGATGACGAGATTCTCGTGCTCGATGAACTGCGGCCGACCGTCGATGTCGACCCCGCCAGCGTCAACCGCGTTCGCGGTCAGATGGGACACTTCGCGCGGATTCTGGGCGAGAACGCCGATTGGGATTCGATTCGCAACGCGCTCGAGCAGCAATACGCGCTCGGCGGCAATTTGGGCGTCGACGACTTTCTGCTGATGGGAGAGGTCTTTCAGCAGCTCGACCAGGATCACGACGGCAAGCTCTTCAAGAAGGAGTTTGCCGAACTCAACAACGTGGCGGCGCATCTCCGCTTTCGAATCGACTTCGGCCTGGCCGCAAAATCCGATCAGGCGGAAAAGGAGGCCCCGAAACCGCTCGCCATCAAGCTGATTTCGTCGCGGCTGACGCCCCAACAGACCGGCGGGGCTCCGCCGCAGGTGCTAGAGTTGTCGGGCCGAACCTTGCTCCGCTGGCCGGGCGTCACCCTCACCTTTGTGCGGAACGATACCGTGGCCACCGTCGACTACGAAGCCCAGGCCCAGCAAGGGTTGACCATGTACGACGCCGACGCCAACGGCTATCTCGAAGCCAAGGAAGTCAACGAACAGGTGCAAGCCCAGTTCGCCCGCTTCGAAGCTCTCGATAGCGACAACGACGGCAAGGTTTATCCGGGCGAGATCGCAGCCTTCCTGCGGCAACGCCAAGGGGCCCAACGAGCCCAAGTTCACGCCCGCGCGCAAGATCAAGAAGACGCACTCTTTCTCGCGCTCGACCAGAACAACGACGATCGGCTTGATGCTCGCGAGCTCGAATCAGCAGCCGACGTTTTGAAACAACTCGATGCCAACGCCGACGGCAAACTGACCGGCGATGAACTCCCCGGCGCGGTTGCCGTCATCGTCGCTCGCGGCAGCATCGAGAATGCAAATCAGCTGTTCACCTTCACGACCGCCGAACCTCCGCCCCCGGTCGGCAACTTGCCGGCCTGGTTCACCGCGATGGATACGAGCCGCGATGGCGTGATCAGCGCTCGCGAGTTTTTGGGAACCGCCGAACAGTTTGCCGCGCTCGACAAGAATCAGAATGGATTGTTCGAGCCGAGCGAAATTCCTGCCGTGGCAGTCCAAGAAGCGCCCGCCGAACCTGCCGCGGAAAGGAACGCACCATGAGCCGAGCCTGTCGCGGCTGGTTGTTGCTGTGGTTGTTGATTCCAGCGACTTGCGCCGCCGAGAGTGACTTTGGTCCGCTGATCGATCTCATCGAGCGGGCGACCGATCCTCCGGGCGAGCTTCGCTTGAATACTGGCACGCTCGCCGAAATGCAACAACTTCCCAGTACGCCGGCCGCGGCGGCAGAGTTGCTGCGCAATCGCGCGAATCATACGAGCGAGCAGCGGACCGGCTGGCTGCGCGATCTCGATGCCGACGACTATCGCGTGCGCGAAGCTTCGATGCAGCAGCTAATGCAACTGCCGCACATTCCCCGTGAGGAATGGAAGCAGCAGATCGCCACGGCAGGCCCCGAACGTCGCTGGCGACTGCGGCGGATTCTCGATCGGCACGAAATGGAATCGACGCACGTTTATCGGGCTGCGTTGCAGCTGCTCGCGCAGGATCCGAGCGTGCTCCGCGATAGCGATTGGCTGGCCGCGGCAATCATTCTGGAACGGGCCGATCTGCGCGATGAGTATGTATCCTTTCTCCGTCAGCATGTGACGGCTGCGCTGGTGCCCCAGTTTCGGCAGGCAGCCAGCGACGAGCGATTGGCTTCGCGATTAGCGGCTGCTGTCGTTCTCAGTCGCAGTGCCGACGAAGTCGATCAGCCGTTGCTGGCCAAACTCCTCAGCGACAAGCAGGATGAAGTCTCGTTCCTAGCGGCGCAGGGAGTTGCTCAGCGTGGCGACGCTCGCGCGCTGCCGGTGCTCATTCGCTTGCTCGATTCGACGCAATTGGAAATTCGGAGTCAAAGCGCCACCTGGCTGTGCGGTTTGACCGGCCAGGAGTTTGACTATTCGCCTTATGCCGCCGCCGCCGATCGCCACGCTGCCATGGCTCGCTGGCGCGATTGGTTAAACGGTCCTGGCGCAACAGCAGCAATTCAACCGCCGCAGCGCATGGCCGTGCCGGGCCGCGGCAATTTGAATGGCCACACGCTCGTCGCGACTGGCGGCATGGGGAAGATCAGCGAAGTCGATGCCCAAGGGCAAGTGCTGTGGCAACGGAGCATGCAGGCCTGGAGCGCCGAGAAGGTGCCCGGCGGCAACGTGCTGATTGCCTCGCACTGGGAAAACCGCGTGATAGAAGTCGATGAGCGTGGCCAAGTGGTTTGGCAACTCGAAGGAGTGAACGCGATCCGCGCCAAACCTCTGCCGAGTGGTCATGTGCTGATCGCCGATTTCGGCGGCAACCGCGTTGTCGAAGCCAATCGCAACGGCACGATCGTGTGGCAACAGGCCACGCCCGATCAGTGCTTCGACGCCGAACGCCTCGTCAGCGGCAACACCATTTTCGCTTGTCCCAATCTGATCCGCGAAGTTTCACCCAGCGGTGCGAGCGTGCGGCAATGGACCATCGAGGGACGGATCAACAGCCTGCAGGTGCTGCCCTCCGGTCGCCTCCTCACCGCCAACTATGGCCAAGGCCGCGTTGTGGAACTCGACGAGCAAGGGCAAGTCACTTGGGAATACAAAATCGCCCGCCCCAGCGATGCGTTCCGCCTACCCGGCGGCAGAACGCTCATCACCACCGCAGAGCAAATCATTGAAGTCGATCTGCAAGGCCGGCAAATCCGGCAAATCTCCGCAGCCGTGAATGGCGGCGCCCGGCAGTAGTGTCGTCCTCACGCTCCGCGTGGGGTAGGGACGGGCGATTGGGAGATGGGGTTGAGTGGGGAGAAAAGATTTACTCCCTCTCTTCGATACTCCGGGGAGAGGGTTGGGGTGAAGGGCTGCGGCGGATTTGACGCCTTCCTTGAAGAAAGTAAATCGTAAGTTCTCTTCGTCTCGATATACATGTCATAAGGACGGTCCCGCGCCAGGATGGCTCCCTCGCTCCCTTCTCTCGAGTCATCCACCATGTGGCGCGCACTCTTTCTCGCTCTCGGCATTTATGCCTGTATCTTCGGCGGCGAATGCCTGGTCGTCGAATCCTACGTGATGGCCGGCGAATCGCCGATGACGCCGCCGGGGCAATCGTCGCTCTTTCAAAGTAGCACGCCCATTATGGCCAATCGCGATTGGCGGCCTGCCGAATGGGCCCCCTGGAGCTTGCTCTCGACCGGTGCGATCGTGATCCTCTATTCGATCACGCTCAACCGTGGCGGTTAAGCCAATCCGGCAAACTCCACCCCCGCGGCGGTGGTTGTCGGCTTTGTGCACTCCTTGTAAACCTAAAGCAGCAATGCCCAAGAATTCCATCGTCGTTGCTCCCGGTCCCGCCGATCGAACGGTGATCACTGCCGAAGGCCGCGTGCTGACCGTGCCGGCCGATTGGGAACTGTTGCCGCCTGGCGATCCCGCGCTTACCCGCCGCGTAAAAGCAGCTGGCCAAACCTGGGCCCTGCAAGAGAAACGGGGCCGGAAGATTTTCTCGAAGGGCCTGTGGTGCTCTTCGAAAGATGTGGCCACGATTCGCGCGCAACTGGCCATCGAACGGGCCGATCCCAAGTATGCTCGCAAGCAAGCGGCAGCCGCGGAGAAGCGCGCCGGAAAGCAGGCCGACTACGTCGAAAACTTCCGCGGCGCTGTCTTATCGTTCTTGCGATTTGCGCCCGTTCATCAATCGCTGGCTGAACGACTCGCCACGGCGATCACCGAGCATGCCACGCCCGTTGGTAGCGGCACTGTTGCGCGGACCGAACGGATCCCGATCGAGGAACGAGCTCAAGCCGCGACCATCGCCTGGATGCGCCATCAAACGACGGCCTACGATGAAATGAAGATCGCCCGGATCAAAGGCGAACGCCGCGCCGTCCGCCGAGAACTCGCCGAGCAATCGCGGCAACTCCTCGATGGCTACCGCCGTGGATTGCCCGCCGCGGCAGGTTGTCCACTGCAAGCAGCATTGAACGCCAAGGGCTAAACGCTCTTTCTATAGCTGAATTCGCCAGAATCCAGACCTGGCAAATGGAAACCGGCTATCTGAATTCTGGCGAACTCAGCTACTTTCAGATGAGCGATTACTTCGCCTTGGCCACTAGTGTTTTGGGCGAACGAAGTTCCCTTCGCCGTTCTTTGGGAAGGAACTCCCGCTCGGTCAGTTCGGGGTCGTACTGAGTCCACGACTCGCGGATCGTTGGGGCGCTGATCTTCCGCAGCAAGTCGCCGTCCTGCCAGATCGCAACGTAGCCACCCGATTGCCAGTTGCGCTGCGGCAGCTGGGCGTTGTTCTTCACCATCCGCCAGGCCCGCAGCTGGTAGCGGCCGTCGTCATGACTCCAGTCGTAGAACAACAGCTGATCGAAAACCAGCCGGCCTTGGTCGTCGTAGAAGTGGTTAACCTCTATCAGGTCAACACGTTCAGTAGCAACATCTTCGCGAGGAGAGATAGCGAAGGAAGAAAGTGCAAGCGTAACGGTAAGGAACAAGGGATTCACCGGTCACCTCCTTTTAGGGGTGATAGAGTTCTGTTGGCGGTGAAGCCCGGGCTGACGCGTTATCTTCTTCTATCGGATATTCAAATCCGCTGCAACATTAAAATCAGCCAGACAGATACTGATTCCCTCAAGTTTCGCAGATTCGCCAGTGTGAACGCTAGCGAAGGCGACTTTGCACCACAATGAAACTACCTTTGTGGCAGAATGAACTCCGTTAATTGGATCCGGGAAATCCTGAATTTTTCCCGCTGAAATCGTCAGCTTCGAGCGGAGCGCGGTGGGTGTAGTTGATGATTTTCCATTTTCCGTCGGTGTCTTGCTCAAGAGTAAGCCTGATGATCCGGCGTGGGGCGCCGGTATAGGGCTGTCCCTGATAATTGAAGCTTCCTTTGGCCGCGACATAAAACTCGGTCACGGCTGTTTTGGGTTTTGCCGCGGAGTCCACCTTGGTTTCGATGATCTGCGTGATCCGGCAATCCTCGAAGGTGTAATTCGGCAGTTCCGCGCGAGCCTGCTCGTCGAGCGCGGTGGCTTTGGGGTGAATCGACGCGTAAACGGCGTCGCGATGATTGGCCTTTAGGTTACGCGCGATTTTGACCAGCGCTTCTTGGATGGCTTCGCGGTCGGAAATCATCAATCGCTCGGCGATGATCAGGCCAATGAAGAAGATGACGAACCCGGCAGTTGCGTAGAGCGCTTCTTTTCTGCCCGTCGAGATCCAAGCTACGAACGCACCCAAGCAAACCACGCAGCCGAAAAACGCGAGTAAGAACGGGTTGTATTCATTGTCCAGGATCCACATGAGAAGCGTCCGCCGGAGAGGATGGAGGAGATGAGTTTGCTGAGCCGCGCCGCGATTGCCAGAAGAGCAGCCAGCCGCCGATGGTGAGGACCGCGAGAACGATCCACAAGGGTCCGAGCGTAATCAGCGTGTTCTGCGGCGTCGAGAGTTCGACGGTCGGTTCCTGTCCGTTGAGCCTTTGGGCAGCGCGAGTGCGGGCTTGAAACTCCCGCTCGATCTGTGCCTGGCGTGTTCCAAACTTGGAATTGGCAACCACGAGCGCGATGAGCGCGGCGGCCCCAAAGACATAAGCCCAAAACCAAGGCGAATCGGTCAGGCTGGGGCGGGAAGCGTCGGTCGTCGGCTGAGGAGAGGACATGATGTCCAGAATAACCGCGCCGCTCGGCAAAGTCTGCCAGGAACGAGGACGTTGCCGCGAAAGGCCGACGATTTCGCCGAAAGCGGCATCATGCTGTCGACGCCAGAAGGGCGAACAAGATAGAAGACCGCTGTTATCCGAGGAGTTTTCGCATGTCGCTGCTCGCCGAAATGGATGTTGTTCAGGAATTGGCCGATCCGCACCTGGTGCGGGCCTTGCGCGAAGCCGTCGACAGCGCGCTGATGATGTGCGCCACGCAGGCTCGCTGCGTGGGCATCTCGCGCGTCCCCGGCCGCGAAGTGGGGAAGATCACTGGCCTCATCGGCGTGCATGGACGGGTGTCGGGCTTTGTCACGGTCAACCTCGCCGAGCGCGTGGCCATCCGCGCGGTCGAAGGCCTGCTGCAAGACCGCTTCGGTCAACTCACGGCCCAAGTCGTTGACGGCGCCGGCGAGATTACCAACTTGATCGTTGGCGGCATCAAGTCGAACCTGGCCGGCACTCCCTGGAGCTTTTCGCACATCACCATCCCTTCGGTGATCGTCGGCCAGGGCTATCAAATCGCCTACGCCCGCGGCCTCGAGTTTGTCTGCCTCACGTTCGAACATGCCGACGAGCAATCGCTGGTCATCGACGATCGGCTGCTGCAGGTGAGCATCTCGCTGCTGAAGCTGTAGAACGCCTCACCAGTTGCACGTAAAATGCCTGGTGGAGGAAATGCGATGGTAGATTTTAAGGCAGTGCTAGACGCAGCCCGGCAGCTGACGGAAGAAGAGCAGTTGCGCCTCAGCGACATGCTGCGCGACTCCGTCCCAAACCAGGTCGAACCGCTTCATGAGGAATGGGATGCGGAAATTGAACGGCGCGTCTCAGCAGTCAATGACGAGACTGCAGTCCTGACTTCTTGGGATGTTATTCGCGACCGAGCACTGAAGCGCATCGGACCAGTCGATGATCGTTGAGTTCAACGCCGAAGCCGGCGACGAATTCGATCGTGCCACGGAGTGGTACCGCCACCAAAGTGCAAAGGCTGCGAACTCATTCGTACTGAAGGTCCAAGAGGCAATTAGCGGAATCGTGGCGGATCCTCAGCGATTTGAACGAGTGAAACACGGTTGTCAGCGCTGTGGACTACGGCCGTTTCCCTATTCGCTCATTTTTCTCGCTTCGCCCTCGAAAATCATCATTGTCGCGGTCGCACATGGTAGCCGACGGCCCGGTTATTGGCATTCGCGAGTCTAGAATGATTTCCGTTACATTCGCCTCGCTGACCATTGACATCGCTTTAGCCATCAACAGAAATAGAGGATACTGCTTAGGCAGTTCCCTCTCACCTCCCGCCTGCTGTTGCTTCACCATCCGATAGGTCAATCGCTCATGTCCCACCGTCGCGATTTCATGGCTTTGCTCGCCACTTCGTTCGCTTTGGCAGTTCCGCTGGTTGCCTCGGCAGAAAATTGGCCACAGTGGCGCGGAGCCAAGCTCGACGGTATTAGCCACGAGAAAAACTTGCCGGTAACGTTCAGCCCGACTGAGGGCGTGGCGTGGAAGCTCGACATGCCCGGCCCTGCCGGATCGACGCCAGTGGTGTTCGATGACCGGATCTATGTCACCAGTGTCGACAATGACAAGCTGGTGCTGATCGCCGTGAGCACCGACGGCAAGGAGCTGTGGCGGCAAACCCTGGCGACAGGCAACAAGGACGTTCGCGGCGACGAAGGCAACAGTGCATCGCCTTCGCCCTGCACCGACGGTAAACACGTTTGGGCGTTCTTCGCCAACGGTGTGCTCGGCTGCTACACCAAGGATGGTGAACAGGTTTGGAAGATCGACGTGCAGGATCGCTACGGCAAACTAAAAATTGCGTTCGGCATGACCAGCACGCCGGTGATCGATGGCAACAAGTTATACCTGCAGTTGATTCACGGCGAAGGAAATCCCAAGACGCGTGAAGCCGTCATCGTCTGTCTGGACGCCGCCTCGGGCAAAGAGCTGTGGAAGCACGATCGCGAGAGCGACGGCAAAGACGAATGCGAACACTCCTACGCCTCGCCCATCTTGTATCGCGACGCCACGCAGAGTTTTCTCGTGACGCACGGCGCTGACTATGTCACTGCTCATAGCCTGGAAGATGGCCACGAGCTGTGGCGCTGCGGCGACTTGAATCCCAAGGGCAACTACAACCCGACATTGCGGTTCGTCGCGACGCCGGTTGCTGCCGATGGCATTATTGTCGTCCCGTCGGCGAAGAACGGTCCTGTCTATGCCCTGAAGGCCGACGGCAAGGGCGATGTAACCGAAAACGAAAACGCCTATCTCTGGAAGCGAGCTAAAGAAACCCCAGACGTGCCATCGCCGCTGATCGTCGATGGCTTGGTCTATCTTTGCCGCGAGAATGGCAACTTGATCTGCATGGATGCCAAGACCGGCGAGGAATATTACAACCAGCGCACGACGGCGGACCGCCATCGCGCATCGCCCGTTTACGCCGACGGCAAGATCTATCTTTGTGCACGCAAAGGCACGGTCACGGTGGTGAAAGCCGGTAAGGATTTTGAGATTCTCGCCAAGAACGACATGGTCGATTCGATCGCGTCTTCGCCGGCGATCGCTGGCGGACGTCTATATCTGCGGACTTATAAATCGCTCTACGCGATTGGGAAGTAAGCGGATAGCTCGCATGAAGCGAATGCAAATCGGCCTGGTCGCGCTGGCCTTCATTTTCGGCGCGCTGGTCCTGTGGACGATGGGTTACGCCGTGAGCACCATGGCGAACTCTGTATGGGTGATGTTCCGCGTGGGCATCGTCTTGGCCGCGCTCTGGCTCGCCATGCCGCAGCTCACGGCGATTTTCTCGAAAACGCCGAAGTGGCTATTGATCGCGCTGGTCGGCGCGGTCGTCGTGTTCGCCTTGCAACCCAAATTGCTCTGGTGGATTCCGGTGCTGATGCTCGGCGTCTGGCTGATCTATTCTCGTTTTAATTTCGGCCAGATCATCAGCGGCGCTGGTGGCGGGAAAGCTGCCACACGCATTCCGCGGCGGCCGAAGCGGAAGGCCTAGCCTGTTTGAGCGGTGACAGGTGAAATGGCCACTCCTTCGGATTAATCTGTTAAACTTCGGCGACAGATTTTCTCTCCGGAGTTGAGCAATGATGCGGTATTGGATTGTTAGCGCGGCTTGGTTGTTGGTTGGTGCATTCGCGCTGGGCGCGGAATCGAAAGACGGCAAGCACTTCACACAAAAACCCGAAGTCGCCGAAGCGACCGGGCAACCGGCCCCAGCCGAAGTTACCAAGCCAGCCGCGAATAAGGCGTGGGTCACCGAAGGACCCGCGCCGGTTTGGATCTGGGGTGCCGACAACAATAAGAAATACTTTCTCCGCAAGACATTCACCGGCGGCAAGGCGGCCCGGCTAAAGGCCTCGTGCGACAACGTCGTGGTAGTCCGCGTCAACGGCCAAATGGTCCTCCGCTCGAACGAATGGCAATCGGCGACCGAAGTCGATGTGCAACAGCATGTGAAAGCGGGCGAGAATCTGCTCGAAGCCGAAATTGAAAACGAAGGTGGCGCGGCTGCCTTCGTTTTGAAAATGATGATCACCGGCGCCGACGACAAAGCGACCTACATCGTCAGCGACGACAGCTGGGAAATCGCCGAACAGCGCAAAGCCAAGGATTGGGGCAAGCCGCGCGTCGTGGCAAAGTACGGCGCCGGGCCGTGGGGCGAAGTACTCAGCGGCAGCGCTTTGGCCGGCGGTCCGCAACGCGATACATTCAATTTGCTCCCTGGTTTCCAAGCCGAACGCCTCTTTACCGTGCCGAAGGACAAACTCGGTTCTTGGGTTTGCCTCGCCGTGGACGGTAAGGGCCGATTGATCGCCAGCGATCAAGGCAACATCGGGCTCTGTCGCATCACGCCACCGGCGATCGGCAGCAGCGGGGAGACGAAAGTCGAATTGCTCGACATCAAGATCGATGGCAAGCAAATCTCCGGCGCGCAAGGGCTACTTTGGGCTTTTGACTCGCTTTACATCTGCTGCAACGGAGGTCCCGGCAGCGGTTTGTATCGAGCCCGCGATAAGAACGGCGACGATCAGTTCGATGAAGTCGTGAAGCTCAAGGAGTTTCGCGGCGGCGGCGAACATGGTCCGCACGCGCTGCGTCTCTCTCCCGACGGCAAGAGCATCTACGTCGACTGCGGCAACCACACTTCGCCGCCATTCGATCGAACGACAAACTCGCCCGTGCAAACGATGGGCGGCGTGCGGTCAGAGCAACTCCACGCCCAGCTGCCAGAAGGGATCAGCAGCCGCATCGCTCCCAACTGGGACGAAGACCTGTTCACGCCGCGGCAGTGGGATGCCAACGGCCATGCGGCGGGCATTGTCGCGCCGGGCGGCTGGATCGCCAAGACCGATCCCGATGGCAAGACCTGGGAGATGATCTCGGTCGGCTATCGCAATCAGTACGACTTCGCCTTCAACGGCGACGGCGAGATGTTTGTCTACGACGCCGACATGGAATGGGATTTTGGTTCGCCTTGGTACCGACCGACGCGCGTTGTGCATGCTCCGAGCGGCAGCGAGTTAGGTTGGCGGAGCGGCACGGGCAAATGGCCGCCTTACTATGTCGATAGCCTGCCGCAACTCGTCGACATCGGCCCTGGTTCGCCGGTAGGTGTCGAGTTCGGCTATGGCACGAAGTTCCCTGCGAAGTATCAGCAGGCGCTGTTCATCTGCGACTGGACCTTCGCCACGATGTATGCGATTCACATCGAGCCGAATGGCGCGAGCTACAAAGCCACCAAGGAAGAATTCGTTTCGCGCACGCCACTACCGCTGACCGACACTGTTGTTGGTACGGATGGCGCACTCTATTTCACGATTGGTGGCCGTGGCGCGCAAAGCGAACTATTTCGCGTGACCTACGTCGGCAAGGAATCGACAGCACCGATCGAACGCAAAGACCCGCGCGAAGCACAGTTGCGCGCTCTTCGTCGCGAGATCGAGACCTACCATGTCGCCGATCATGCTGCTCCCGAAAAGGCCGCGGCGTTTCTCGTGCCGCATCTGGCTCATGCCGATCGACACATTCGCTATGCGGCGCGGGTGGCGCTCGAGCGGTTGCCGGTTGCTGCCTGGCAGGATCAGGTGTTGAATTCGAACGATACCGAAACGATCATCACCGGCGTTGTCGGCCTGGCTCGTCAAGCCGATGCGCCGCTGCAGCCGCGAATCCTGGCTGCTTTGGAGAAGCTCAGCTACGCCAAGCTCAGCGAATTTCAACGGCTGGAATATCTCCGCGCTTACCAACTCGTCTTCACGCGACTCGGCTTGCCTGCCGACCCGGAGCGCGTGAAGCTCGGCTCCAAATTCGATTCGCTTTTTCCCACCAATTCGAATCCTCACGATCGCGAACTGGCCATCCTGATGGTCGGTTTGAGCTCGCCTCAAGCCGCCACCAAGATCGTGCCGGAATTGACGAAGGAGCACGACTCGGCGACTGCCGTTTCGGAAGAACTGCTGGCCCGCAACCGCGGTTACGGCGGCACGGTGGCTTCGGTCCTCGCCAATCAGGTCGATCAGCAGCAGTATCACTATGCGTTTACGCTGCGAAATCTGAAGACCGGCTGGACCGTCGATCAGCGTTTGAACTACTTCCGCTGGTTTGAAACGGCCCGGAAGAAGAGTGGCGGCAATAGCTACCAGAAGTTTCTCACGAATATCGAGAACGACGCCTTCAGCAACTCCACCGATTCCGAACGTCTCGCCGTCGAAGCCCTCGGCCTTCGCAAGCCTTACGTCGCACCCGAGCTGCCGAAGGCGAAAGGCCCAGGCAAGGATTACACGGCTGCCGATGTCGTCGCGCTTGCCGATGGCAAACTAACGGGCCGCGACTTCAAGAACGGCCAGAAGATGTTTGCGGCGGCGCGGTGCGTCGTCTGTCATCGCTACGGCGGAGACGGCGGCGCTACCGGCCCCGATCTGACGCAACTCGCCGGCCGCTTCAGCTTGAAGGATCTCACCGATTCGATCATCGAACCGAGCAAGGTGATTTCGGATCAGTACAAAGCGACCGTCGTGGCCACCACCGACGGCAAGACGTTCACGGGCCGCGTCATCACCGATCTGCCCGAGAGCATCACGATGGTGATCGATCCCGAGAACGCAGCGAAGATCCAAACGATCAAGAAGAGCGACATCGAGGAAAGTAAACCCTCGTCGGTCTCGCTCATGCCGAAGGATTTGTTGAAGCAGCTAAACGAAAACGAAGTGCTCGACCTGCTCGCTTACTTGCTCTCGCGCGGCAACCCGCGGGATGCGATGTTTAAGAAGTAGGTCAGTATTCGGTAAGTAAAATCAGCCGCAGGGCGCTAGCCCCCGGCTTCCTGCCGACACCGTTTACAAGCCGGAGGCTAACGCCTGGCGGCTGATCGGACAACCGCTGAGAGTTAATAAATGTCCGATGAACTTCGAGACGACTACCAGTTCGACTATAAGCAAGCGAAGCCAAACCGATTTGCAGCGAAGCTACAAAAGGGGGGGCGACTCGTCGTGCTCGATCCTGAAGTTGCAGCCGCGTTTGCTGGGTCGGAAACGGTAAATGCAGTGCTCAAAGCATTGCTGCATACTATGCCCGTAAAGCCAAAAGGCCCTGCAGAAGCGGCGTAGACAACTCCGAATCAATCTAGCATCGGCGCGACATCGACCGCCACGCGCATGCGGTGTTGGCCGCCGCCGACAACCACGCCCTTAATCGGGCAGACGTCGCCGTAGTCGCGTCCCCAGGCGAGCGTCACATGGCCGACGCCGGGGATGACGTTGTTCGTAGGATCGAAATCGATCCAGCCCGCCTCGGGACAAAACGCCGCAACCCAGGCATGCGAGGCATCGGCGCCAACCAGTCGCGGCTGTCCTGGTGGCGGTTGCGTGAGCAAGTAACCGCTCACATACCGCGCCGGCAATCCTAGCGAACGCAAGCAGCCGATTTGCAGATGGGCGAAATCCTGACACACGCCGCGGCGAATTCGCAGCACGGTCTCAAGAGCGGTGTTCACGTTCGTCGCCGCCGGATCGTACTTGAACTCCGTATAAATCCGTCGCGTCAGATCAAGCACCGCTTCGAGCCAAGGCCGGCCCGGCGTGAACGAGGGTTCGGCGAGCGCGCGGAGGGCGGAACTTGCTTGCACGTAAGGCGAGTCGAGCACAAACTGCCGCGCCTCAAGCCACCAGGGTGGCTGACCGATGGCAAAGCGGTCGCGGATGTCTTCCCAGGGCGGCGTGCTGCTCGGCGCGGGTACTTCCGGCGGCGTGACTTGCACCTGGCTGACGGCGGTGACCGTCAAGCGGTTGTGCGGCTGCTCGATGGCGAACTGCCCCGCGTGATTGCCAAAGTAGTCGGTGCGATGATCGGTGTGAGCCGGTTCCGGACGAACCCGCAAGCGATGCTGCAGGCAAACCTGCCGGCGATGATCGCGAGGCCAGAGGCGGATCTCGTTGTGACAGACTGGAACCGCGTCGGAATAATCGTAGATCGTGGTATGCGTGACTTTGTATTTCATGAGTCACCTTCAATCTACGTGGAGGAGGGACGAATCTCGTTGAGCTGCCGCGCCGGACCAGCATGAATCAAATAATTCCGACTGATCTCATCCGACAGTTGCCGCAGTTGCTCGCTATGTCGCAGCAGGAACCGCTCCAGCGATGAACGTCGGCCCTGACGATCGAGATGCGACAGGGCATAGACATCGGCGAGGCGAAGTTGCGTGCAGGTATCGAGAATCAGCCGTTGCTCGGTGCTGCGGAGGAGTTGCCGATTGGAATGCGGCAGGGCATCGACGTGACCGAGGAGCGCGGCGACTTGAAAGCCGACCGAGCGCGGGTTCGTTTCGTCGGTCAGTAGCAAGTCGAGAATCGGTGGCAGCTGCAGCATCGTCAGGTAGCGGTTGCGATAGGTCATCGAGCTATCGCCAATTTCCAGCAGCGCCTCGAGCAGTGAATCTTCATCGGCAGGGGGTTCGACGAGCGCGACCTTGATCACGGTCATCGCTTGCAGCGCTCGTTCGAGACGGCGGCCCAAATCGAGAAAACGCCAACCCGGACCGCGGGTCATGCTTTCGGTGCCCATACCGCTGAACGCCGCCAGATCGAGGATCAAGCGATTGAGCATCGGCAGCGAATCGGTCAGCGACGGCGACGGCTCTTTCCCCTGATTTACCAGCTCTTGGCCGAGGCGATTCAAAATCCGCCAGCTGTCGAGCGACAAGCGATCGCGCACGACGGTCGCAGCGCCGCGCATCGCACTCACCATGCTGGCCAGGCTGTTGCGCGTGGGATCGGAAATCCAACGACTGAGTTCGGCTTCGAGCGCCGCCATCGCCGGCGCGGTGAGCGACGGCCGGAGCGGTGCGGGGAAGGCCATCAATTCGGCAAGCATCTTCAGCAGCGGGCCCATACTCTGCGAACCAGCGAAAGAGGCTTCGCTGGTGAGCCGGGTGAGGGTCGTCCGCAGCACACGGGCGATTCCTTCGAGCCGTTCGACGTGCCGGCCGAGCCAGAACAAGTGATCGGCGACGCGGCTGGGAAGATCGTTGCCGCTGCGTTGCAGCGAGATCATCGTGCCGGCGGGATGGAGCAGCGAAACATTCGCCACCGGGCCGTCGCCCAGAACCCACACATCCTTGCTCCCTTGGCCGCCGAGCGCCGATTCGGCGAGTGGGTCGGAGGAGGTTGAGACGCGGGCCAGGCCGCCAGGCATCACTTCATAGGTATCGCCAGTCGCCACCGCAAACGTGCGGACCGCGACATGGCAGGCCCGCAGCGTACCGCCGGCCCACATCGGGGCCGATGAACCGGTCACGAGTTCTTGAGCGACGTAATTCTGCGGCCGGTGTTTGATTTTCGCGATCCACTCTTCGCGCTGCGATTTCGGAAGCTGGCCACCTGAAATGGCAGTGTGTCGCGCAGAGGGAAAGCTCGGTTTGACCACCAGCTTGTCAAAATTTTCGATGACGTACTGCAGCGACTCGCCGTCGCCGCACCACCAAGTGCGAACGGAGTTGAGCTTCAGCTCCTCGCGCAAAAAGAAGTGCGCCAGCGTCGGCATGAACGGCACGAGGGCGGCCGATTCGACCACGCTGCAGCCGAGAGCATTGGCCAGCAACACGGTGCCACTGCGGGCTGCGTGCGTCAAACCTGGCACGCCTTGCAGCGAGTCGCCGTGGAGTTCCAGCGGATCGCACAGCTCGTCGCGAACGCGGCGGAGGATCACATCGACCCGCATCAGCCCGCCGAGCGTTTTGAGATAAACGTTGTTCTCGCGGACCGTCAGATCGCCACCTTCGACCAGCGTGAAACCCAAGTAGCGCGACAGGTAGGCGTCTTCGAAATAAGTGGGGCTCGTCGGGCCCGGGCTGAGCAACACGATCCGCGGCTGATCGTGAACTCGGCCGCTCGTCTGCAATGTTTCGCGCAGCGTAGCGAAAAATCGCGCAAGACGTTCCACCTGGCAATCGCGAAAGACGTCGGGCATCATCCGCGACATCACCAGGCGATTTTCGAGCGCATAACCAGCGCCAGTCGGCCCACGCGTGCGATCAGCAATCACCAACCATTGGCCGCTGCGGTCGCGAGCCAAGTGGGCTGCGGAAAGATACAAGTAGCGATTGCGAGGAACTGGCAGATCTTTGCAGGACCGCAGGAAGCCCGGATGGGCAAATACCAATTCCGGCGGCAGCAGCCCTTCGCTCAGCAACCGCTGCGGACCATACAGATCGGCCAGCACCATGTTCAGCAATGTCGCTCGCTGCACGAGACCTTCGGAAATGGTGTTCCATTCCGAGGTTGGCAGCAGGAGCGGAACCGCGTCGAGTTCCCACGGTCGGGCCAGGCCGGCGGGATCGCCGTGAACGTTATACGTCACGCCGTTTTCGCGGATCAGCTTGCGCGAGGCTTCCCAGCGGCGGGCGATTTCGGGGCTGCCGAGTTGGGCGAGGGCGGGAACGAACTTTTGCCACTGCCCGCGGAGCGTGCCATCGGCTCCCAACAGCTCATCGTGAACCTGCTGGTAGGGAACGTACCCCTGGAGCAGATCTCGCTGCACGTGAGCTTCGCTGGTTACCGCACCCGGCGACATAGTTTTCTGGAAAGAGATGTTGGCGGGAACAGCGACCGACTTACGTGACTGCCAGCATAAGGGTGATAGCGAACGCCGGACAAGAGCAGATTGCTACCGAGCCGGCAACCGACCAGAATCTATGGTCATTGAGTCGACATCTCTAACGAAGATGCCGGTGGTTCCGCGAAAAACGTCTCGTGAATCGCGGCGCCGACGGCGTTCAACTTGACCTGGAAGTCGTCGATGAACTCGTGCAGCCCGCCGTCGATAATTTCGCGGATCTGCGAATAGTTCACATCCGCCCGCAACCGCCCCAGCCGTTGTTCGGCAGAGTTGTAGATGCGGTCGTCGCGCCGGCCGAAGATGGCATTCAGCGACTTTTCGGCTTCGATCAGGCAGTGATGCATCGCGCGGGGAAATTCCCGATCGAGAATCAAAAACTCGGCGACATCTTCGGGCGAAATCCGCCCATGCCGCTTACGATACATTTCCAAGGCGCTGGCCGATTCCAACAACGCGCCCCACTGAATCGTGTCGATGTTGGTCCCCACATCGCCAACGTTGGGGAGCAGGATGAAGTACTTCACATCGAGAATGCGCGAGGTCTTATCGGCCCGTTCGAGCATACGGCCGAGATGCGCGAAGTGCCACGGCTCGCCGTGCGACATCGTGCCGTCGGTGATCCCTTCGACCAGATGGCTGGCCAGAATGATCTGATTGAAGAACTCGTAGGGGCTTTCGAGGATCGTCTGGTCGTTGGCTGCGGCCCGCACGCTGAGGAAGAACTTGTTGAGCTCTTCCCACATCATCGACGAGATCATTTCGCGGACCGTGCGGGCGTTTTCGCGAGCGGCGCGGAGGCACGAGATAATCGAGTTGCCGTTGTTCGAATCGAAGGCAAGAAAGTCGATGACGTTCCGCTGGTTGTACTCGCCGTAGAGCTCTTCGAAGCGTTCTTGATCGCCGGTCGTGTAGATCAGCGGCGACCACTGGTTGTGCGTGGCTGCGCCGAGCTCGATCGAGAGCTTGAGATTGACATTGATGAACCGCGCAACGTTCTGCGCCCGTTCGATGCAACGGCTCATCCAAAAGATGGAATCTGCGACTCGACTTAACATGTCCCCCGCCTGGGAATTGCCGATGGCAGATTTTTGATTGCAGATTGAAGGCAAGAATCCTCAACCCGCATTTTTAATCTGCAATCTGAAATCTGCAATTGCCTTACTGCTTAGCTCGTTTGATACTGCGACTGGCCGCTCAAGGTTTGCTTTTGTGTTTGGAACCGTCCACCGTTGTAGCCGTTTCGCAGCACCCAAGTATCCTTGCTGCCGCCACCTTGCGAAGAGTTGACCACTAGCGAATTCTTTCGCAAGGCCACCCGCGTCAGGCCACCGGGAAGGACGAAAATATCCTTGCCGTAGAGAATATACGGCCGCAGGTCGACATGTCGACCCTCGAAATGATCCTCGACAATCGTCGGCACGCGCGACAGGCCGAGCATCGGCTGAGCGACGTAATTGCGCGGGTTGGCGCGAATCACATCGCGATACTTATCGATCTCGGCTTTGCTCGCTCGCGGTCCGAGCAAGATGCCGTAACCGCCCGATTCATTGGCTGGCTTGATGACCAGCTTTTCCATGTTCATCAGCACGTGTTCGCACTGTTTGTCTTCACCGCAGACAAACGTCGGCACGTTGGGCAGAATCACATCTTCGCCCAAATAGAACTTGATGATGTCGGGAACAAAAGCGTAAACCGCTTTGTCATCGGCCACACCCGTGCCCGGCGCATTCGCCAGAGCAACGCGTCCTGCGCGATAGACATCCATCAAACCGGGCACACCGAGCGTCGAATCGGCCCGAAAGGTTTTCGGATCGAGGAACTCATCGTCGATGCGGCGATAAATCACGTCGACGCGTTCCAGCCCCTTCGTCGTGCGCATCCACACATGGCCGTTCAGCACGCATAGGTCGGAACCCTGCACGAGTTCGACGCCCATCCGCTGCGCGAGGAAACAATGTTCGAAATAAGCGCTGTTGTAAATGCCGGGCGTGAGCACCACTACATTCGGATCGGTCACGCCCTGCGGCGCGATGTGCTGCAGCATATCGAGCAAACGATCGGGATAGTCTTCGACCGGCAGCACGCTGAAGCCGTCAAAGCCCTGCGGAAAAGTCCGCTTCATGATCTCGCGGTTTTCGAGCACGTACGACACGCCCGATGGGCAGCGGAGATTATCCTCCAGCACATACATCTGGCCGTTCGTATCGCGAACGAGATCGGTGCCGGTGATGTGGCACCAAATTCCCTTCGGCGGTGTCATGCCGCGACACGGACCTAGCAGATTTTTCGCCGAGGCAATCAGCCATTCGGGAACGGCTTTGTCGCGCACGCAATACTGCGCGTTATACACGTCGTCGATGAACATATTCAGCGCGGTGATGCGCTGCTTCAGCCCCCGCTCGATCATGTCCCATTCGCCACCCTCGATGATGCGCGGAACTAGGTCGAACGGCCACACTTTTTCGGTCCCGGCTTCGTGGCCGTAGACGTTGAACGTAATCCCCATGTTGAGGAGTGCGAGCTCAGCCGATTTTTGGCGGCGCTGCAGTTCGCCGGCCGAAAGAGATTGGAGCCGACTAACCAGATGTTGGCTCCGCTCCCGAGGCCGACCAGGGGCCTCGAACATCTCGTCGTAGAATTCGTCCGTCTGATACGCACTAAAATCCATCACTGACCCTCCGCTGGGACGCGTGCTGTGAATGAACTGCCCAACTTTTGAGCAGCCAACGACAAAGTCATTGGCAGAATAGGTGGGCGCAAGGTCGCAAAGCACAGGTTTCCCCAATTTGGCAACTGTTATGCCAACTGACAAGCGCGAGCAGGGTTATGCAGTGGCGATTGGCGTGAAATAGCAAATCTGGGGCGGGACCGCTACTGCGAATATGCAGCCTGCGTAGTCGCAGCAACAACCTGCGAACAAGGTTCCGCCGAGCCTCATTCTGCCAATCGCTATCCGTCCTCATCGGCAGAGTTTGCCAATGAGGAATGCAAATTTGCCCCAGAGACAAGACCGTCTCAAGTTGCCAACTATTCGGACACCGCCGCCGAAAAAACGTCGATTAGTTGCGCCTGAATCACTTGCAAAATCCGTTTCGCAACTTCGTCCTTCGAACCATTCGCCGCGAGCACCACTTCTCCCGCGTGATTGAGCATCTCCACTTCGTTGTCACCCGCATCCATCGCCGTCGGGCCGTTGAGCACAATCAAGTCGCAGTGCTTTTTCTCGAGCTTCGTAATCGCCTTGAACCGCGCATCATCGGTCTCGAGCGCAAAACCAACCACCCACTGATTCCGCCGCTTCTCGCTGCCGAGCGTGGCAATCACGTCCGGCGTTTCGACCAACTGCAACAACAACGGTTGGCCGTTCTTGGCAATCTTGTGCTCCTCCACCTGCATCGGCCGATAGTCGCACGGCGCTGCCGCCCCGATCACACCATCGCACCGCGCGAACTCGTCACGCGATGCTTTCAAAAGATCTTCCGTCGAAATAATCGGAACGACTCGCGCACCAGCCGGATAATCCACATTCACCGGCCCACTAATCACGACAACTTCATGCCCCAGATCGAGCGCCGCCTGCGCCAGCGCCTTCCCCATCCGGCCGCTACTGCCATTGGTGAGATAACGCACAGGATCGAGATACTGCCGCGTGGGACCAGAGGTAATGAGAATACGAGCCATGGAGAGCTTTTCAATTTTTCCTGTGTGTGCCACTGGCCCAGCCAGTGCTGAGCCGCAACCGAAGCCGGCCATTCTAACCGCAGCCCAAGGGCCATTCTGGCAATACGTGGCGGCTCCAACCATCGGGCGAACTCACTTCGACAACTCAGTGATTCGTCGCAAACTCCGCCGTGTTGAGCAACGCCCACAACACATCACTCCAAGCCTTTCCTTTTTCACTCGGCGAACGGCTGTTGACGTGCTTCAAAAACAACTCCCGCTCCGGCGACGATGGCGTGCGCGTGAGCGTCGCCAGAAACATCGTTTCCAACCGATCCCCTTCGGCAAACAGCGGCGAATCGAGCGCGAGCAACAACGGCCCGCGCTCCGCCGTCGTTGCCTCCGTCAGATCAGCGCCATTCAAAAGCGTGAGCGCCTGCAGCACACCGGCTTGGTAATCGAGCGGCGATCGCCCTTGCCCTTGCATCTTGATGAGAAATTGCTGCCGCTGCGGATCGAGCAGCGAACTGCGCACATTCAAACCCGGCATCTGCCCCGCGCCGCGACGAGCCAAAACCCGATTGAGCGAGTCATACAACTGCTCGGCGCTGAGCGCCTTCACCGGCATTTGTGCATACAACTCCACCGGTGGCGGCGCGGAAGTCCAGCGACTCGTCCGCTGATACGCCTGCGTCATGGCGATCGTGCGAAACAGCTCGCGCAGATCAAAACCACTCTCGATAAAGTACTGCGTCAGCTCGTCGAACAACTCCGGATGCGATGCCGCGTTGTGCGGGCCAATGTCGTCGACGGGCTCAACCAGGCCGCGACCAAACAGCACCGACCAGGCCCGATTCACTGCCGCCCGCGCCAGATATGGATTATCGCGCGAGGCCATCCACACCGCGAGCTTCATCCGCCGCGTGCCAAGCTCTTCGGCGCCCGGCGCGCCACCACTGGGAAACTTCGGCAACACGATCTCTTCCGAATTCGGAATCTTTACATCGCCTCGATCGATATCGACCAGTCGCGCCTGCATCCCCGGCGCATTGGCGTCGGGCCGTTGCAACTGGGCAAAGAACGAAGCATAACCCCAAAAGTCACGCTGCTTCCATTTATCAAACGGATGGTCGTGGCACTCGGCACATTCAATCTGCAAGCCGAGAAAAATCCGCGCCGTGCTCGATGCCAGTTTCTCCGGCGCGAGTTCGAGCGATGTGTAATACAGCGCCGGCCCCGCATCATCCCCCGCCGTGGCCACCAGCAACTCCGACACCAGATTGTCATACCGCAGATTCTCGACAAACCGCTGCCGCAGCCAATTTTGCACCCCCACCACGCTGTTGATCTGCTCCACATTCACGCCGCCCGGCAGCATGATCGACCGCCACAAATTGGCCAGATGATTGGCATGCGCAGGCGATGTGAGCAAATCCTCGATCAACCGCGCTCGCTTGTCGGCCCGTTGATCGGCAAGAAACTTCCGAGCATCGGCCACTCGCGGCACCGAGCCCGTCAGATCGAGATAAGCCCGCCGCACAAACTCCGCATCTTCGGCCTGTTCCGCCGCGACGATCTTTGCGCGCACGAGGGCGGCATCGATTCGCTCATCGACCTTGCGAACTATTTCGGCACGGGCCTGCTCACGGTCGGCTCGTTCACTTTCGTCCGCCCGGACCGCAACGCACGCCGCGACAATAAACAGCGCCACCAAGCCTGAAACACGAGAGAGCAGCAAATGGGAGAGCATCGGCAATCCTCCAAACTAGTTCCCACCGATTGTAAGCGTTACGCTAGTCATTCGCCAAACTCGGCTCCCGGCCGCATAGGCTTTCCCTTAACAGCCATCGGCTACCACCTTCACAACAGTTGTTGGCACAATTTGAATCTGTCTCAACCCTAATACTGATCGACAATTACGCACAAAACAGGCTTCAGTATCGCAGTTTTTATACAACACTTTCACAACAACTCATTCTCAATCTCTTGCGCACCAGGCCGACAACCGAAGCTCTTGCGGAGCAACAGATTGCCGGAAGCTGTTCGGACGCAAACCCTTATTCTTGGCTGTATTGCTCACAACACTTCCAAATCGCTCGTACAACAGTTTCGCCACCGACCAACAACATTCATTCCCTGCCGCCAGCGCGCAACCTCTCCCGCTCAACGACGCAGGATATTATACACATGTACACTAATTGGTCAAGTTTCTTTTTCATGGGCTGGTGCCTGGCTCTATTCGCATCGGTGTCGTCAGCCGCCGAAACCGCTGAGATACTCGAAACGATTCGCAGCAAGCACGATCTCCCCGCGCTCGCGACGATCGTCATCAAGGATGGCAAAGTTTGCGATCAAGCCGCCGTTGGCGTGCGAAAGAGCGGAGACAAAACGCCGGTCACCACGGCCGACAAGTTTCACATTGGCTCGTGCACCAAATCGATGACGGCCACGCTGGCAGGCATCTACATCGATCAAGGCAAGTTGCGCTGGGATACCACCATCGGCGAAACTTTTCCCGATCTGAAAGCGAAAATGCAGCCCGAATACGCTGCCGTGACGGTCGAACAACTCCTGCAAAACCGCGGCGGTGTTCCCACCGAACCACCTGCCGCGGCTTGGTCGCGGGCCTGGCAGGAGAAGGGATCCGTCGCCGCGCAGCGCCGGGAATTCATCACCGCCGTGCTCGCCGAAAAGCCCGCCGCGTCGCCCGGCAGCAAAATGATCTATTCCAATCAGGGCTACACGATCGTTGGCGCGATGCTCGAAAAAGTCGGCGGCAAACCTTGGGAGGACCTCATCGCCGAGCAACTCTTCAAGCCTCTCAAAATGAAATCGGCCGGCTTCGGTCCCCCCGGCGTCATCGGCAAAGTGCAGCAACCCTGGGGACACACGCTGGCCAAGAATGAGAAGAAGCCCTCGCAAGGCGACAATCCGCCCGCCATCGGCCCCGCTGGCCGCGTGCATTGCAGCCTTCCCGATTTCGCCAGCTATGTGCAACTGCATTTGCAAAGCAAAGAAGTGCCGCAACTTCTCAAGCCCGAAACGCTGCAGCGACTGCACACGCCCGCTCCTGGCGGCGACTATGCCTGCGGCTGGGTCGTGGTCGATCGCCCGTGGGCTGGCGGCAAAGCGCTGAATCACAACGGCTCGAACACCATGTGGTACGCCGTGATGTGGCTCGCGCCGAACAAGCAATTCGGCGTGATCAGCGCTGCGAACATCGGCGGCGAAGCGGCCACCAAAGGTTGCGACGATGTCGCCGCCGCCATGATCAAAAAATGGTTGCCATAGCCGTTCGCGATGTCAGGATCCCGTAGTTCGAAGCCATGCTTCGAATGAGGGACAACATCACTCGGGCGACGTTTGCGATTCGTCCGAAGCATGGCTTCGGACTACGTTTCCCTGCCGGCGAGAATCAGCCAACGTCCCCAAGCTTACTTCTTCGCCAAGTCACTCAGCAGCAAACTCAACGGCGAATCGGCTTCTTCATCCCGCCGCACGAACTCGGCTCCTTCACCACTGCCAAGCAGATACAGCGACATCGTGCGATTCGGCGCCGGCATGATCAGCGTCGCGCGGTTCTGTCCCAGCACGCGAACCTTATTGGCTTGGATGATGAGCGCGGTTTGCTCATCCACGCCGAGGCCGATCTTCTGCGGATTTTCTCGCAGCGCCCCCAGCAACCGGGTGTGCCGGGCTCGCTCGGTAAAGTGCTGATCGACGACCGCGCCCGAGAGCAAACCAAAGCCGTTGTCGAGCACGGCTTCGCGACTCGTGCCGTAGCGAATCATCGTTTGCGACATGATGGCCGCGCCCGCGCTCGTGCCACCAATCACGCCGCCGCGCTCCAGCATCTTTTGCAGGTACGCTTCGACGCGCGTCCCTTTATACAGATCGGCCAGACGGCCTTGCGCTCCGCCGCTCATCCACACGCCCGTGGCGTCGGCGAGTGGCTTGGCAAATTCTTCGGACTCCGCTTCTTCACGCGTCGCCGCATCGAGGAAGTGAAACGAAGCCGTCGGATAATCGAGCCAGCCGTTGAAACGCGCTCGCATTTCTTCGGCGCTCTCGTAAGGATGAGCCGAGGGAATGAGCACCAATCGGCTCTTCGGTCCGCCGGCGAGTCTGACGAACTCGTCGTAGACTTCTTCGGGCAACGCCCCGCCGCCGCACACCATCAAGGTGCCGCCGCCGGCCATTGCTCCCTGCGGCAAACCCAAGACATTCGCAATGGCTCGCTCAGTCATATTCACTGGCGAAGGATCAACGGCAAAACAACAGTTTGGAAGAGAGAAGCTTCCTGCAAACACTACCAGCGCGACAAGCACTGCCCGCCTCGCCCACTGAAGGGCAGCCCATCGAAGGGCCCATTTGCACTGCATGTGACCTCCTTGCATCGCCCGGACTCATGCGATTGTATACAGATCGAGTTGATCGTCCAGAGCAATGCAACCGTTTGCTAGCGAACATTGTTGCGATGTAATGTCGGCTGCCGGACAATTCACATCGCGACTCATTACTCCTGAATGTGAGAACCTCCATGACTGTACGTGCGATCCTGCCGCTGTTGCTTTCCTGGCTCGCCCTCTTCGCTTGCGTTGCGCGCGGCGCCGAAACGTGCGTCTACGTTTCTGACGCCGGCTCGCAGGCGATCGTGCTCTATCACCTTGATGAAGAGACCGGCAAGCTGCAGGAAGTTTCGCGTACGAATGTGAGCGCCGCGCCCGGGTCACTCTTCGTGCATCCGGGCGCGAAACTGTTATTCGCTTCTCTTCGTACGCACGCCGAGATTGGTTCGTTCAAAATTGGTGACGCAGGAAAATTAACCGAGGTGAATCGGACCAAACTCCAGAGCAGCGCTAACGCGGCCTACGTCGCCGCCGATCAGAACTGCAACTTCCTCCTCGCAGCTTCTTACTCCGGTGGCCGAGTCACCGTCCACTCGATCGCCAAGAACGGCCTGCTCGGCGATCAGCCGTTGCAAACCATCGCCACGGCTAACACCGCACACGCCGCCGTTCTCTCCGCCGATCAAAAATGGCTCTTCGTGCCACACGTGCAACCTAACGGCATCTTTCAATTTCAGTTCGACGCCCAAACCGGCAAGCTCACGCAGCAAAGCATGGCCGCCGGCGGTCAGGAAAAAGCCGGCCCGCGGCACCTCGCGATTCACCCTTCGCAAAAGTTCGCCTTCAGCTCCAATGAAACCGGCAGCAGCGTCACGCTCTACGCCTTTGACGGGGAGAAAGGCCTCAAGCCGGTGCAGACCATCTCGACATTGCCCGCTGATTTCACCGGCAAGAATTCGACCGCCGATGTGCACGTCCATCCCAGCGGCGAATTCATCTGGGTCTCGAACCGCGGCCACGACAGCCTCGCCGGCTTCCGCTTCGACGCCGCCGCCGTCAACCTCACGCCCCTCGGCCAAACGCCGACCGAAAAAACACCTCGCTCCTTCGCCCTCTCCCCCAGCGGCAACTGGCTCCTCAGCGCCGGCGAAGGCAACGGCAAACTGGCTCTCTACGCAGTCGGACCCAAGAGCGGTTTGCTCGAAAGAAAAGAAACCCTCGAAGTCGGCAAAAGCCTAACCTGGGTCACGATTGCGAAATTTTAAGATGCCTTCATTCCTAACTCCCTCTCCTCGGTACTCCGGGGTGAGGGTTCGGGTGAGGGGCGGAATTTCGCTGACGCTTATTCCTGCGCTCGTTGCGGAGTTTACCTCCCTTCATCGACCGCAGAGCGTTCGACGATTTTTATCTACGGCAAAAACAGTTGACATCTACGGCCAAACCAGTAGAATCCCCGCATGGCCAGGCCCAAAGAAGAACATCCGACGTCTGCCGAGCTTGAAGTGCTGAAAGTTCTTTGGCAGCGCGGACCGAGTACGGTGCGCGACGTGCTCGAAGAACTCAACACCGTTCGGCCGCGAGCCTATACGTCGGTGATGAGTCTGATGAACGTGATGGCCGACAAGGGGCAGCTCGTGCGGCGCGAAGAGGGGCGGGCGTTTGTCTATGCTCCGGCGTGCGAGCGCGAGGAAACTCTGGGCGGCATGGTCGCCGATTTGCTAGGGCGAGCCTTTGAGGGTTCGGCCAGTCAGTTGGTGGCGCATCTGCTCGATCAATCGCGGCCCGATTCGGGCGAGCTCGATGAGATTCGCAAAGCGATTCAACAATACAAGCAGCAAGGCCGGCAATAATCTCCGTTCTGTAGCGAGGCGATCATGACTGCCATCGAACTCCTCTCCCATCCGCTGGCGCAGCGGTTGACTTGGACGCTCGCTCATTTCGTGTGGCAAGGCTTTCTCATCGCCGCAGTCCTCGCCGTGATCGTCGAAGTCCTCCGGCCACGCAGCGCAAACGTCCGCTACGCACTGTCGCTGTCGGCGCTGATTTTGATGCTCACCATGGTGGTCTTCACCTGGATGGCGATCGGTTGGCAAAGCAATTCTCGCGCTGCCGCCACGCCGTTGTTCTCGGAAGCTTGGACTGCGGAAGTCGTCGAAGTAACCGAAGCATCGTCGAGTGTTTCCTGGTGGATCATTCTTCAGCCCTTGCTGTTCTGCACTTGGTTACTGGGGAGCGTGCTGCTCAGTTTGCGGCTGTTGCTAGGTTGGCTGGCGACGCAAACCTTGATGCGCCGTCGCGCGCGGTTGCCTGATGAGATTGCCGCGAGTCTGTCGCGCGTCAGCTGGCGATTGCGTTATTCGGTGAAGCAAGTTGTCTTCGCCAGCGAACATGTTTCGCAAGCTATCGCGGTGGGCTTCTTCAAGCCGGTCGTGCTGCTGCCAGCGGCTTGGTTGCTTGAGTTGCCGCCCAATCTGCTCGAAGCCGTCGTCGCTCACGAGCTGGCGCATCTGCGGCGGTGCGATTTGTGGGTGAACTTTTTGCAGCGAATCGCGGAAGCGTTTCTCTTTTATCATCCGGCCATTTGGTGGCTGTCGGCGCGGCTGCGGCGGGAACGCGAACTGTGCTGCGATGAACTGGCTGTGTCGGCGACCGGTCTGCGGCTCGACTACGCCGAAGCATTGGAATTCACGGCCCGGTGGGCGCTGGTCGGCGGGCGACCGGCGCTAGCAACGGGCTTTTTCGGAGAAGGCAAAATGACTCTGCTCCATCGCGTCCGTTGTGTGCTCGGAATTTCCAGCGAACGACCAGCGTCGTTCGTCCCCGCCGGCGTGCTGCTCGGCAGCTTGTCGCTGGCCTTGCTGGCCGCGATCTATGCCACATCGCCGGCGCAAGCCGACGATGACGCGCCAAAGGCAGGTGCGAAGGATACTCCACGGACCGAAACTCGCCGTGAAGGAGAACGTCGCGATGGGGAAGTGCGTCGTGATGGTGATCGTCCTCGGGAAGGTGCAGAAGTCCGTCGTGATGGTGACAAGCCACGCGAAGGCGAGGTTCGCCGTGACGGCGATCGCCCCCGCACCGAAGGCGCCCCCCGCGATGGCGAACGCCGCCCTGAAGCCCGCAAGCCAGATCCGAACCGTGCTGAAGGTGCTCCGCGCGAAGGAGCCCGTGACGGCGATCGGCCGCGAGAACTAACTCGCGAAGGTGCTCGTCCAGCGACTGGCGACAATGCCGAACTACTCGCGATCATCCGCCAACTGCGAGCGGAAATGGCAGAACTCCGTGCCGAAGTAGCTCGCCTCAAGGGGGCTAGCGGCGCTAACGTGCGTCGTCCTGGTGATGGCGATCTCCGCGCCGAACCTCGCCGCGAAGGTGATCGGCCTCGTGAGGGTGGAGATCGGCCGCGCGAAGGTGCTCGTGACGGTGACCGCCCTAAAGCTGAAGGCGACCGTCGCTAACCAACCGCCACCACCCTCGCGCCTGCGGTCTAGTGGGAGAAGTCGTTGAACCCCTGCCCACAACGGCAGGGGCGAGACTCTCGTTCAACATCCCGGCGACTTGTCCCACCTCTTCCGGACAAGTCGCTTTTTTCGTGCGCCGACTTTCCCGCGTTTGTCCTATAATAAACGCCAGGGACATCTCACACAGGCGGGCCGCGGCATGGATTTCGGTAAGCACCTTTTCATCGGCATCGTTTTGAGCTGCGGCCTTGCCCTTTGCACTGGCTGTGCTCCCGCCAATCAACCCGTGGCGAAGCAGTCGAAAAAACTCGTCGCGAAGTCGACGAAACAAACTACGCAGCCCAAACCAGTAGCGCCTACTAAGAAGGCTGCGCTGCCGCCAAAAGTTGTTCCGCAGCAGCCCACCGAAGAGCAACCAACGAACGAGTTCGCTCAGCGGAAGAATGCACTCACGCCGCAAGAACTCGCCGTTCCCGCGCCCGCTGTGCCCGAGATCACCGATCGCGGCGTGCCTCGCGAGTATCCGCTGCCGCAACTCGACGACGGCAAGATTGCCGCGGCTGGTATTCGTAAACTGACCGGCAAGCATTTGATTCTCTACACCGATGTGCCGGAAAAAGTCGAGGACATCAAAAACCTGCCGACGATCTTCGATGCCGCCGTCGTCGAGTGGGGGAAGTATTTTTCGATCGACCAGGCCAAGCTCGCCAACTGGAAAATGGTCGGCTGCGTGATGGTGAGCAAAGAGCGGTTTCAAGGTGCCGGCCTCTACGGCAGCGACGTGCCCGATTTTCCCAACGGCTATCAGACGGGAGCCCAGTTCTGGCTCTTCGATCAGCCCAGCGATTACTACCGCCGCCATCTTCTGCTGCACGAAGGAACGCATGCCTTCATGAGTCATCATCTCGGCGGCGCCGGTCCGCCGTGGTACAGCGAAGGGATGGCCGAGCTCCTCGGCACGCATTTGTGGGACGGCCAGCGACTGGTGCTGGGATACAACCCGCCCGACAAAACGCAGGTGCCGTACTGGGGCCGGGTGAAAATCGTTCGGGATGAGTTTGCCGCCAATCGCGGTATGACTCTCTCCGGCATCCTGACTTACGATGCGCAGGCTCATCTCAAAAACGAAGCCTACGGTTGGTGCTGGGCCGCGACGACCTTTCTCAATGCGCATCCGCAAACGACGGCTCCTTTTCAGGATCTTCGCAAAAAGACAGCCGACAGTACCTACAACTTTACGCGGATGTTCTTCAAGGAGTTGCACGCCAATTGGCCGCAAATCGTGGAGGACTGGCAGCTGTACGTGATCAACCTCGAATACGGCTATGACGTGGCGCGAGCCGCCACCGTCCGCAAGCCAGCTCAGCCTCTGACCGAGCCGACGACTGTCACGGTGGTGGCCGATCGAGCCTGGCAATCGACGGGCATTCTGGTGGAAGCGGGCCAGACTTATGAACTGACCGCCACCGGTCGCTACACGCTCGCTCGCGAACCCAAGCCGTGGGTCTGCGAGCCGAACGGCATTACGCTCGAGTACCACCAGCATCAGCCGCTTGGCATTCTGCTGGCTGCGGTCAGCGATCCGAAGCACAATGACACGATGGTCACGCCGCTGTCGCAACCCGATGTCATCGGCTCGGCCGGCCGCATCAAGCCGCTAAAAAGCGGCACGCTCTATCTGTGTCTGAACGATTCGCCAGCCAAGCTCGCCGACAACGAAGGCTCGGCAACCGTTGTCGTCAGATCAGCGCCGGACCGGTAACTGCCGCAGCTTGATCTGCTGCAAATACAGGTTGCCAAAGAACTGTGGTTCACTCGCTTCGATCTCGACTCCGAGCGACTTTTTCAAGTCCTTCAGCAATTGTTCTCGCACGCTTGCTTGCGAGGTGCGCACTAACAGCCACAGACTATCTTCACTCCGCAACCGTTCGCTCAACTCCGCCTGTAGCAGTCCTGGCTCATCGGTTGTCAGCGGAATGAGATTATCCGAGTTCAGCCGATAGATTCCTTTCACCGGACAGAGACAGTAGTCGCGGAAAAATGGTTCGCCGTTGTCACGTAGCGCATCGGCTTCGATCAGACCGCTGCGCACGAGAATTGGCGGATTGGTCGCGGAGTCGTTCTTCAGTTTGTCGTTCAATGCCGCGACGGCTCCGCGCCAATCTTCGCGCCGATCGTGCAAGACTTTGCCATCCTGCCGCCAGTTGTGCATGATGCCGCTGGTAGCAAAAGCAATGGCGAGAATGATGCCCGCCGCAATCGATTGTGTCGCCGCGTTGCCGCAAAGTCGCACGCACAGGGCAGCCGCGATCAAAGTCGCCGGCATCACTGCGATCAAATACCGCGAATGAAACAGCCGCGCGACATCAACCTGCGTAGTCAGCCAGGCCGTGATCTGCGGCACGAAAATCCAGCACGCCAGCAGGATCAGGCTTGGCTGTTGCAGGACCGGTCGCCACCATTTGAGCACGATGAGAACCACGACCGCCGTCGTCCAAGGAAACAACAGCAGGATCGCTTCCCATGGCTGCGGCTCGACAAAGTGGCTCCAGTTTTCTCGCCGCGCGGAAACAGCGAGCATGCCGGGAATAGCGGGGAGGAGCAACACCACCAATGCCCCGATATCGACCAGGCAGTTCGTGCACATCTTGAATGGCGAACAATCCGCGCCCGAGGGAGAACGCTGGCGGACGTCGCTGATGGCGAGCAGTAGGAGTGCAACCAATTCGGCCAGCAGTATCAGCCCGCCCGTGTAATGCAAATGCACCAGCAGCGCACCCGTAATCACCCAGTAGGTTCGCATCTGCCATGTCGCTCGCTCGAGGCCCTTCAGCAAAACGCCGTAGTGCAGCGCCGCGACGAGCATCAGGATCGCATAGGGCCGGGCTTCCTGCGAATAGAAGATCGCCCGAGGAGCGATGGCCACCAGCGCTGCCGCCAGCAACGGTACGGTGTCGTCAGCCGACTCACTCCCTTTCTTCGGCAACAACTTTTTACAGAGCCAGAAGACCGCGACAGGCAGTGCGCAGCCGGCAAGCATGCTCGGCAGTCGCAATGCAATTTCGCCAGGAAGCGGCAATCTCGCGGAGAACCAAGTCAGCCAAAAGTAAACGGGCGATTGATTGCCTACGGCCGCGCGCTGGGCGACATCGCTGAGCGAACCACTGACGGTCCAGGAAGTGTGCAACTCATCAAGCCACAAACTCTCGCCCAATTGCCAGCCGCGCAGAATAACGGTCAGGACAACGATGGCGCTGAGGACGATGATCGTAGGCTTGCGCGGCATCACTCGGCAGCGACCGTGCGAGTGTCGCTACCATTCAGCACGCCGCTGAGCTTCAGCGAAACGTTGCCGCGCAGGTCTGCCGTGGCCTGCTGAAACTGCTTCGGCGTGGCGACGCGCAGCTTGCCGACATGGCTGATGAAATCGCCCGGACGAAAGCCAGCCTTCCAAGCGGCAGAGTCTTTTTCCACATCCACGACCGCGAGGCAACCCTCGGGATCGAGATCGCGGCTGTGATCGCGAAACTGATTCGTTGCCGTGGCGTATTCCACTTTCATGCCACGCCAAACGGGATCGGCAACTTCGGCAAATGCTGGCCGCGGCCCTTCGACACGCTTCTTCGAGAGCGTAACTTTCGAGGTCATCACTTTGCCGCGACGGTTCGCGCCACCGCCGCGCTCGAGTGTGAGCGAGACCGTGGTATCGGCAGCGAGGCCGCTCAAGCGACGAATGAGTTGCAACTCGTCGCTGATTGCCTCCCCCTCGACATGCGTGATGACATCGCCGGCCTGCAAACCCGATTTTGCGGCAGGAGTCGCCGGAACGACATCGAGCAAGCGGGCGCCGAAGCGGCCTTGCCGCCGTTCATCGGCATTGAGAAACGTCGGCGCCACGCCGAGGAAACCATACTCCGGCACGCGGCCTGTTTTGAGCGTGTCCAGCGCTCGGCGAAAATCTTCGTTCACGGGAATCGCAAAGCCGCCGCTCTTCTCATAGCCGGCGAGCGCTGCGAGCGAAGTGGTGATGCCGATCAGTTCTCCCTTGAGATTGACTAGCGCGCCACCGCTGCAGCCGAGTTCGAGGCGAGCGTCGGTTTGAATCAAGTTGCCGTAGTGATGCAATGTCACGCGGCCTTCGCTGCTGCCGCCGGCGCGATCCGACGCAGGTGGTGCGGGCCGGGCCAGGTTGGCGATGATGCCCCAAGTCGCGCTCGGTTCGCCATCGCGGGCAATCGCGTAAGGATTGCCGAGGGCGATCGCGATTTGGCCCTTCTTCAAACTCTTGGCATCGCCGAAAGTCAGCGGCGTGAGATCGCTGGCTTCGATCTTCAGCACGGCGAGGTCCAGCCAGGGATCGGCCGCTTTGACGGTCGCTGGGTACGGCTTTTTGCCGATCCAAACTAGATGGCGAGAATTCGGAATATCACCGACGACATGATAGGTCGTCAGGATCAGGCCGCGACTATCGATGACAATGCCGGAACCAAAATCGTGCGGCACAAAGTCAGGCCGAGTTGGATCGCTCAGCAGATCAGCCCCTTCGGGCCCGAGTCCTTCCAGCAAATCGGCGGAAGGGGAAGAGTCGGTCGATTTGCGAAGTCGCGCCACCGCGACCACGGATTTTTCCGCTTTGGCGATGGCTTCGACGAGGAGCGATTCCATCGCGGCGGCTGCAGACAAGCCGCTCGGTTCTTGTGCGAGCAGCGGGTTACCTAGGCTGTTTGCAAACAAACAGCCGATGGCGAGTAACCCGATTTGAAGATAGCGAACCATCGTGGAGCCCTTCTTCGTTAGTGTACTCGCCACCGTGCGGCGAATCACCAACTCAGACGGACCAGTGGTCCGTCCTACATTACTCGTCGGCGCTGCCTTCGTCTTCTTCGCCGGCCTCCGGGGTGACTTCCTTACCACCGACGCCCGATGCCAGAATCTTATCACGAATCTCGTCACGAATCGCGGTGTTCTCGGCCAGGTAGGCGCGGGCTTTTTCCTTCCCTTGCCCGATATAGGCGTCGTTGTACTTAAACCACGAGCCGCTGCGGACCAGAATCTTCTGTTCCACACCCATGTCGAGAATATCACCTTCGAAGCTGATGCCGTTGGTGTGCATCATGTCGAACTCGGCCACGCGGAAGGGCGGCGCCACCTTGTTCTTCACGATCTTGGCCCGCACGCGCTGGCCGACCACGTCTTCACCTTCTTTGATCTGTGTGACGCGGCGAACATCGATGCGGCAGGAGCAGTAGAACTTGAGCGCCCGACCACCGGGAGTCGTTTCAGGACTGCCGTAGGTCACGCCGATCTTTTCGCGGATCTGATTGATGAAGATCACCGCCGTCTTGCTCTTGGCGATGACACCAGTCAACTTTCGCATCGATTGGCTCATCAAGCGAGCCTGCAAACCGACGTGCGAATCGCCGATGTCCCCTTCGAGTTCGGCGCGAGGCACGAGGGCCGCGACCGAGTCGATCACGATCACGTCGACCGCATTCGACTTCACCAGCATTTCGACGATTTGCATCGCTTCTTCGCCGCTGGTCGGCTGGCTGACGAGCAGCGTATCGAGCTGCACACCCAGCTTTTTGCCCCAGGTCGGGTCAAACGCATGTTCCGCATCGATCAGGGCGCACACGCCGTCTTTTTTCTGAGCTTCGGCAATGGTGTGCAGAGCCAGCGTCGTTTTACCACTCGATTCTGGGCCAAAGATCTCGATGATCCGGCCGCGCGGAATCCCTTGGCCGCCGAGGGCCACATCCAGAGCCAAGCTGCCCGTCGGCACACCCTGAATCTCCAGCGTCCGCTCGCCACCGAGCGGCATGATCGAGCCGTCGCCGAACTGCTTTTCGATTTGCTGAAGCGTCGTCTTGAGAACCTCATTCCCCTCGATCAGCGCGGCCAGCTTGGCCTTGCCGCTATCTTTCGAAGCCTTATCTTTTTTCGCCATGCGACCATTCACCTTTTCACCAGCAACCATCGGAATTCTCCTTTATGGGGAAGCGGCGGGCGACTTGCAACAGCCCGGCTTCCGTCGTGGAAGCGACTCGATAGTGGACATGCGGATACTGTACACAATTCCATATCGACGTCAACTGCTTGATACTCAAATAATCGCGAGGCGGTGGACAACTTAGGTCCGGGCCCTGCGATTTTTTTTGGGGGGCAAGTTCACAACACTTGTGCGCGAAAACTGAAATCGTCGCAACTCTTGGCCTGGAATAGCTTTGCGACGGAAAACGACCCCTGATTTGACGTATTCGTACAACACCGACTGTACGCGTGACTCGGCACTTGCGTAGCTTGGGTGTGATGCAAGTAATTTATGTGAAATGACTTGCTGCGGTTTTGCGATTCGCAAGTCCAGAAGCGTTGGCCATCCCCGCCTCAACAACTTTGCACGGCGGCCGCAACAATCCACAACTTTCGCGACCGGAGCATCTGCCTCGATCTTTTTCCACGTTTTCGCTTCTGGAGAATGTCAGCCGATTGGTGGCATCAGCTCGACGATTGTTGCTTTAGTTTGATCCCGCAGGGCAACTTTAACCTTCCAACCGACTTGATCCCCGAACAGGCAACCAAATCGACGGGTGCGCATGAGAACTGCCGTAACGAGTTGTCCATTGGCCAAACGAACTATCCGCCCACCATTGGGCGCTGCCCCGACAATCTCGCCATTAAAGATTTCCGGAGTTGTCTTCATGCGAGAAATTCTACCACGCGACAGTCGGCCGCAAATTCAGCTCAGCGATCGCCCTTTCGCCGCACCAAGTACTGCGCAAACGCCAGCAACCCCGCGAAGCGAAACTCCGGATCGACGTAGTGCTGGATGACATAGAAGGCGAAGTAATACGCTCGGCAGAACGACCAAATGGCGATCGCGAGCAGAGCGGCCAAGGTGAGGTCGGGATACTTCAGCAAGATGGCCGTCACCGCCACGAGGCCGAGCAACACGAACAGAGCTCCTTTGAAATAGAGGAGCGTGGGACTCTTGATGTCGCCCATGGCGGTTTTCCACTTTGCCGGTTGTGCTGATTGTGCGGATTGGCCAGCTGCAGGAAATCTTAGTCGGCTGCTAGCGGCATCCGAAATGCAGTGGACTTTGCCCGGGAGAGCGGCAATGCTGAAGGTTACGAAAAAACGTTGTGGAGAACGGATATGAATCGTCGCTGGAATTTAACTTTGCTGGTTGGCTCGGCGCTGGCGCTTGCCGGCTGCGGCTACGATCCTTACCCGACTCCCAAACCGGTTCGTTCACCGATTGGCGATTCGCCGTTTGTGGTGCAGCGGGCCAATTACGACGGGCTGAATAATGGCCAGGTGGCTCACGTCAGCGCGGTCGCTCCGGTGGTTCGCGTCGAGCGTCCCGCGGTGGCCATCATCAAGCCCTACGAAGAGTGGAGCGAAAAGGAAGCCGCCGCCGATGCTCTCGGCCGGATTGGTGCGCCGGCGATTCCTTATTTGCAGCAAGCGCTCCGCAGTCCTGATTCGGAAATGAAGAAGCAAGCCGCCGAAGTCCTCGCGCGGATGGGTTCCGATGCCAAGCCCGCCGTGAACGACTTGATCGTGCTCCTCAACGATGCCGATCCGGAAGTTCGCAAGGTCGCCGTTCGCACGCTGGGTCGCATCGGTCCCGATGCGGCCGCCGCGGTTCCCGCGCTCATGCAATCGCTGATCGAACAACAGCCGGCCCCGCCGTCGCTCGTACCGCCCGCGCTGAATCCTACTTTCCAGACGCCAACGCCGACGATCAACGTTCCCGAGCCGTTGCCGCCGGCGACGTTTCCCAATCCGGCGACGGATAGCCTAGCGCCGAACAGCCCAGCACCACTGCCGTTGCCGCCCAACAACTAGCGAGCCGTCCATGCTGGAAAAAAGCGTCAGCTTGCACATTCGCGTCGCGCCCGAGGAAGTACATCTCTGGCACTTTCCGCTGCGCGATCGCCGGCTCGGCGCGTGGGTCGCGATGGTCGTGCCGCTGCTCGCAGGCCTGCTGATCTCGTGGCGTTTCGAACAATGGTGGAGCGGCGTGATTGTCGCCATCATCGGCTACGCCGTGATCTGGCGCAACTGGCTCCCCGTACAAGTGACACTCAGCGCGACCGGCATCAAAGAGCGCTGCCTCGGCTTCGAGCGCCGCATCAACTGGACGGCGATCCGCTCTTATGAAATCCGCCGCCACGGCGTGCTTCTCTTCCCCGATGAAAAGCTGACCCGCGTCGCGCCACTCCGTGGCCTTTATCTGCACTGGGGCAAGCAAAAAGAAGAAGTGCTGGAAGTCGTCGACTACTACCTGCAAGCCTGGGCCGGCAGCGCGCCGCAAAGCACGCACGCAATGCAACGCTTAGTGATTTAACTCCGCCAGTTACGCATCACCATCGCGTAAGCCGAGGCGCGAGAGCCAGCGGCCGCCGCTGCTGGATTTCTTTTTGTCGGCAGGGCCGGCGTCTTTGGTGCTCGGCGGCAGCTTCGTTTTTTCTTGCTCGAGGTTGCGGAGTTTTTCGTCGAGCTCGGTTCGTTCGCGGCCGAGGCGGGCGCGCTCGAGGGAGTGCGAGATTTCGGCTTGCTTGAGTTGCTCTTGCAGTTGGGCTTGCAACTGCTTGAGATTCTCGCGCTCTTGCTTGATGAGTTCGTCGCCATCGAGCATGCTCGCGATGGCTGCGGCGCCAACGGCCAAGCCGCCGATGTTGCTCGATTGATCTTCGAGCAGTTTGCGGAGCTCGATCAGCTCGCGTTCCTTGTCGGCAACGATCTGATCCGTCATGCGGATCGTTCCCTCGATCGTCAGCCGATCGGCCTGCGCCTTTTCGTCGGCTTCGTCGTCCGACTCGGCTTGCAGCTTGGCGAGCATTTGCTGCTTGCGGGTTTCCCAGTCGGTCGCACCGCCAGCCGCGGGAGCAGCTCCCGGTTTGCCGCCGGCTGCCTTGGCTTTGGCGAGTTGCTCGTTGAGCGAAGCGTTCTTGGTTTTGAGCTCGCGAACGTCCTGCACGGCCATCTCGAAGCGGCGGCGAAGATCGTCGATCTCTTGCGGATTGCCAGCCGAATCGGCTTCGCGCTGGGCGATGGTCAGGGCATGCTCGAGCTGCCGCTTTTCCTTTTTCAGCAGCTCGATTTCTTCGTGGAGGGGTTCGACATCGACTTGCTCGCTCGGAGCCACGATCTGCTGGCTCGCTGAAGCGGCGCGTTCGCGGGCTTCGGCCAGCTCCTCTTCCAAACGATTGCGTTCCGCATCCCACTGGCTCTGTGCCGAGGATGAATCGCTGGAATGCTGATTCCGTTCGTCGCGCAGTTGAGTGAGTTCGGCTTCGAGGCCGGCGCGCTCTTGCATCTGTTCGTCGAGGCGAAGTTGCAAGCGCGAACGCTCGTCTTCCCATTGTTTGAATTGCCGCTGAGCATTTTCCGATTGACCGGCGCCAGACTGGGCGAGTTCCTGCCGCAAATCATCGAGCCGTTGTTCGGCGGCGACTTGCGCGCTCGACATCTCTTGCTCGAGCGTTGCCTGTCGGGCAGCAGCCTGGCTCAGTTGCGTGCGGAGTTGATCGAGTTCGGCTTGCGACTCGTTGCGCGACTTCTCGCTGGCGAGGGCAGCTTGCTGACGGAGCGACTCGCGCTGCCGATCGGCGGTCTCGCGCTCTTGCGCGAGCATGTCGCGATAACGCTGCGATTCGCCTTGCGCCACCTGCTGTTGCATCTCGGCCTGGCGGAGCGAATCGGCCAGACGGCGGGCTTCGGCCTGGGCTTGTTCGAGGGCTGGCTGTTGCTGACCGAGTTTTTGTTGCAACTCTTCTTGTTGCGTGTCGCGAACGACCAGGTCTTCCTGCAGTCGTTCGAAACGAGCCTGCAGTTCAGTGAGCCGGATCTGCAGTTGCAGTTCCTGGCCTTGAGCGCTGGAGAGGATCTCGCTGCGGTGCAGCTCGACTTCGGCAGACAGCTCTTTCTTTCGCGCTCGCAGTTGCTGGGCGATGTGTCGCCGTTGCTTTTGCGAGTCGCGCGATTTTTCGGCGAGGGCCTGCTGTTCGCGGGCGAGTTCTTCGCGCGAGCGCTGCAGCTCTAGCTGATCGCTCAACTGGCGAGACTGCTGTTCTTCGCAGGCCGCGACGCGCTGGGCGAGTTGCTGTTCGGATTGGGCGAGCGCGAGCCGTTGTTGTTCGAGTTGATCGAGCTGAAGTTCAAGCTCGGCCTGCTTGTGGCTGAGGGCCTGTTCGCGCTGAACCAGGGACTGCTGCTGGTCCGAAAGCTGCCGCGCTTGCTCGGCGAGCTTGGTTTGCCGATTGTGATGATCGAGCGTGCGGGTCTGCAGATCGGCGGTGAAGCGCTGCTGATCGGCGACGGCTTGGATCTGGACTTGTTCGAACTCTTGCCGCTGACGGCTGAGCTGTTGCTGATCGGCGTGCAGTTGCTGACGAGCGGCGGCGAGTTCGGCTTGGGCGGTGTCTTGCTGTTCTTGATCGCGAGTCAGTTGATCGTGCTGCTGCGAATGCTCGCGAAGTTGGCCGGCGAGGATCTCGAGGCTTTGATCGAGTTGCGATTCTAGTTGCTTGATGCGGCCGCGCTGCTCATCGAGAGCTTGCTGAGCCTGGGCGCGGCGCTCTTCCAATCGCAGCGCGATGCTCGCGTGCCATTGATCGGCGGCGGCGACTTCCAAAGCTTGGTCGTCCATGTGGTACTGCGCGCTCGTGGCTGACGTGTGGGGCTGCCTGGAGCGCCGCTACCCGCGTGCGGCGCAAAGATGGTGCGCAGACTAAGCCCCACTGCAACCGCGGAGTCGTGATCAAGGCGCAATCTTCTATTGAGTATCTACGTCGAAATGCCCCTGCCGTCAAAACTGCGGCAGCGAAGTGTTCCGACATCACGCCAGCGGGGGAGACTCAATCAACCGACCGTAACGCCGTTGACGATATTTTCGGGCACGCCGCCGGTGAGACGCGTGGCGACTTGCTTGGCCACGCGCGAGCGGAGGTTTTGTAACGATTCTTCCGAAACAAACGCCGCGTGCGGAGTGACAACCACGCGCGGATCGTTGTAAGGAGCCTGCGAGAGATCCGGCGGCTCGACTTCTTGCACATCGAGCGCCGCGCCGGCGAGTTGACCGGCATTGAGGGCATTTTGCAGGGCTTGGCCATCGATGAGCGCGCCACGAGCAGTGTTGATGAGATAAGCGCTCGGCTTAAATAGCTTGAACTTGTCGGCGTTGAGCCAGTACTTGTTGTCCTTGGTGAGCGGCGTATGAAGCGAAACGTAATCACTGCGCTGCAGCAGCTCGTCGATTTCGACGAACTCGACACCCGGCATTGGATCTTTGCGACTCCGGCTGTAGGCGATGATTTTCATCTTCAAGCCGAGCGCCTTTTCGGCCAATTTGCGGCCGATGTTGCCCAGGCCAACGATGCCCAACGTTTGCCCTTCGATGCGACGAAGCTTCGGGCCGGATTGCAAAACATACCGGCCGTTTTTGGTTTCGTGATGATAGAAGGCAACCTTGCGCGACAGCGACAACAGCTGCGCGAGCGCATGCTCGGCGACTTCGATCAGGCAGTAGTCAGGGACATTCGTCACCGGAATGTTCTGGCTCTTGCAGTAGGCGACGTCGATGTTGTCGAGGCCAATGCCGAGCCGGGAAACAATCTTGCAGTTCTTACAGGCCTCGATCACGGCCTGCGGCACCTTGGCCCAGTTCGTCATGATCGCATCGCAATCGGCGGCAAGTCCCGCGAGTGTTTCGGCGTCACCCTTGGGCGCGACCACGAGTTCGGCATCGATCTCGGCGAGGGTGTTCCGCTCGATAGTGACATCGGGCCAGGCGTAGTCGGTGATGAGAACTTTAAAGCGGGGCATGGTTTCGCTCTCGCGTTAGTGATTGGTGTGGCCGCAGGCCATGTGAGTCCCCTCTCCTCGGTACTCCGGGGAGAGGGATAGGGTGAGGGGGTGAAGCGGGAGCAATCTCTATTTGCAATTCCAGCCCCTCACCCCAGCCCTCTCCCCTGAGTACAGAGGAGAGGGAGTAAGAAAGAAGACTACGAGCACCAGCGCTTCGCTACTTGCGACTTCATAAACGCCAACGAGTCTCGCGCCAGTTGTTCTTCACTATCAAACATCCGCCGCCAGATCTTCGTCGCGGCGGCGATTTCGGGCAGGGCGAGGCCGAAGGCTTCGACGACCAGCCAGCCGTTGTAGTTGATCTCGCGGAGGGCGTCGAAGTTTTCGCACCAGCGGACGTTGCCGCGGCCGGGAGTGCTGCGGTCGTTTTCGCTGATGTGCACATGCGTGAGCATGTCGGCACAGCTGTGAATGGCTTCGGTGATCGACTTTTCTTCGATGTTCGAATGGAAGGTGTCGTACATCATGCGGCAGCGCGGATGGCCAACTTCGCGGCAGAACTTCGCCGCATCGGCATGCGTGTTGAGCAGATACGTTTCGAAACGATTGAGCGGTTCGACACCGAGAGTGACGTTCACTTTGCCAGCGTGTTCGGCCGTTTGTCGCATCGAGTCGACGCCCCACTTCCATTCGTCGGCAGTGCGGACGTTGCCGCTGAAGTGACCGAGGGCCGAGTGATAAGGACCGACGATGGTCGTGGCGCCGACGGCGGCACAGCAGTCGAGAGTCTTCTTATTCAGTTCGACGCCCTTGGCTCGCACGCTGGCGTCGCTGCTGATCGGGTTGTCGTCGGCGAGGCGAATGGTGACGGCAGTGCGCGCCAGGCCAAGTTCGTCGAGCTTTTTGCCCCACTTCGCGTAGTCGAGATCGAGGTTGAAGATCGGCAGTTCCACGCCGTCGTAACCCAGGTTCTTCAGCATGTGCAGAACCGGCAACATGCTGTCGTTGAGTTCGCCGGACCAGAGGAGCAGATTCATTCCGTAACGCATCGAGAGGTCTCCGCAATGTGCGCAATTCGCCTAAGCCGTTCAATTCGGGAAGAATGGTATGAAACAGCAAAAGCCCAGCCGATGCAATCCGTCGAGGGACCCTACTGCCGCAGAGCGAACCCTCGCGGCACAATGGTGTCTCCGAAGATATCCGCATTCCATCCTCTTTCCCGCGAAGCACTATGTCCCTGTTCGCCGACCTCACCTGGCGGGGCCTCGTCAATCAAACGACGGCGCCCGAGTTTCTTCCCGAATGGCTCGCCACGGGACAGCGGACGGTGTATTGCGGCTTCGATCCCACATCCGACAGCTTGCACGTCGGCAGCTTGCTCCCCGTGATGCTACTGCGGCGGTTTCAAAAGGCGGGACATCGGCCGATCGCTCTGGTCGGCGGCGCGACAGGCATGGTGGGCGATCCCACCGGTAAGACCGACGAACGGAAGTTGCTCGACGAAGAGTCGCTGCGTCACAACGTGGCCGGCATTCGTTCGCAGCTCGAACGCTTCATCGACTTCGGCGATGCGAAGTCGGGCGGCGCGACGCTCGTGAACAATTTTGATTGGATGGGGCCGATCACGTACCTGGAATTTCTCCGCGACGTGGGAAAGCATTTTCCCGTGAACGTGATGCTCAGTAAGGATTCGGTAAAGGGCCGCCTCGAACGCGACAGCGGCATTAGCTACACCGAATTCAGCTACATGCTGCTGCAAGCCTACGACTTTGTGCTGCTGAAGCGGAAGCTCGGTTGCGAACTGCAAATCGGCGGCAGCGACCAATGGGGCAACATCACGGCAGGCATCGACCTGGCCCGCCGCATGGACGGCACGCAACTTTACGGCATGACCTGCCCGCTGCTGCTGAAAAGCGACGGCACGAAGATGGGCAAAACCGAAAAGGGGGCCGTGTATCTCTCGGCGGCGAAGACGAGCCCGTACGCGTTCTACCAATACTGGATCAACACGGCTGATGCCGATGCGGGGATGGCGCTGCGGTTTCTCACCGAGCTATCGCATGAAGAAATCGCCGCGCTCGACACGCAGCGGACTGCCGAGCCGCAGAAACGTGAAAGCCAAAAGCGATTGGCCGAAGAACTGACGAAGCTCGTCCACGGCGAGGCTGGTCTCGATGCAGCTCGCCGCGCGACGGCGATTTTCTTCGGCGCGGAAATCGAAAACCTTTCCGACGCCGAACTGGGCGAGATCTTTGCCGATGTGCAAAGCAAACAGCTAACGCGCGACTCGCTCGCGACGGCAGGTTTGCCGCTCGTCGATGCTCTCGTTGAATCGGGACTCTGCAAATCGAAGGGAGACGCCCGCCGCGTGATCGATCAAGGTGGTGCCTACGTCAACAACCGCCGGCAAAGCGGCGTCGATACAAAGCTCTCGCTCACCGATCTCGCCAGCGAAACGGTGATGGTGCTGCGGAGTGGGAAGAAGACGTACGCGCTGCTGCGGTTTGCTTAGTTTGCTTTGCAGACACACACGAATCTGGTTAGCCACCGCCTTTAGGCGGTGGTGTCGCGCAATGAAGGCTCTGGCTTTAGCCATTCAAAGAAGATGGCTGAAGCCGGGAGTTCTGAGCCGGCACGTTACCACCGACTGAAGCCGGTGGCTAAGAAGGCTACCAACTCTTCGGCTACATGCCGCCTTCCGGGGGTTAGGCGTCACCTGTCATTTTATCGCTTCGAAAAGTTCGGTAAACATCGCTTCGATGCGGTCAAATTCGGCAGGCGTCAAACAGTAGCCGGACTCTGCGGGGTTGCGGAGAGAGTGCTGGCAGTTATGGACCCAATGCGAACCGTTATGCGACCACGAAAACTGGCTTGGCCTGTTGTATTGGGAGTGGACAACGGCCGCGATGCGATCGGCAGGAAGGTCACTAATGTGCCCAACTGCTTCGATTAGCGCAGCCGGCAATTCGGGACGGAGAGCACCGGGAAGGAACAGCAAATAGATTTGCCACGGCGGCAGCGACGTATCGAAGGCAGATCGCGATAGTAGTTCCAATTCTTCATCGCGCAGCGCGGGCAATTGGCAGTTTCCGCCGCAGCGGCCAAGGCAGATCGGCTCCGGCCAGGTTGGATGGTCGAAGTAAATCGGCCCGTCCGCATCCTCCGGGTAATCGAAATAAACAAAGGCAACCGAATAACCGCCGCGCAGTGGGATCTCCGCCGTCGGCCAGATGCGCTCCTGCCACAGCTCAGCAAACATTTCGTACACGCTCGCCAGCGGCACGCTCAGGTCGTCAAGGAATCGCTCGAAATCCAGCCAAGAGAATTGCAGGTGCGCGAACCAGAATTCACGCCGGTCAAACCAAGCGGTCAAGTCGACGATCGTGGGCGACCAATAATCCTGCGGGCTCGTCACTGGCGTTCCACAACCACGACATTGCTGCGTCTGCGGAATTATCTCCCAGCCGCAGTCTTCACAAAAACGAAACGACGTCATTAGCGAACGGATTCGCGACATGCTCGTTACTTCGCCACGAGCGGCGCACCGCCAGTTCTTGGTTCGAGCACACCCAGTGACCAGAGCACGCCGTTTTGCAGCAGTTTGCGGAAGGCGCGATTCTCGAAATCTTCGGCATGGCCCAGCGAGGAGTAGAAGACGCGGGCCTTCTTGTCGCCGCTGAGATTCGTCCAAGCGATGGGTTCGCTCTCTTGATTCGGAATCGTGCCGATCAAGAGCGGAGTTGCCGAAGTTGCAATCGGCGAGACTTTGTAGAGCGAACCGTTGCCTTGGAACTTGTCGAGCGAGACTCCGCGGAGGATCGGATGCTTCTCAACTCCGTCGGCGAGTTTCAAGGCTGTCTTTGCGCCAGCGCCGTGATGGCCCGTGTAGTGACCGCCGAGGACATCGGCATCGAATTGATCCCAGGTCGAGAGACCGAGCTTTTCGATCGCGGCGACGTCAGAATCTTTACGCAGCGACCAGGCATGACTGGCCGTACGAATGCCGACGATTGGTTTGCCGGCCGCGACGTGAGCCTTCAGCACATCAAGCTGATCCTTCGGCGGAGTGCGGCGGCGGGCACTCACCAGCACGAGATCGGCGTTCTTCACGGCTTCGGCCATGCCGGGGAACTGGTTCTTGTCTTTCGCATCGGCGTGAACGATCTGCACACTGATGCCGAGCGGCTTGAGTTCGGTCTCGGCAAAGGCAGGCAGGGTGACTTCGGTTTTGTATTCATCATCGCCAATCAGCATGACGACGGATTTCGGTTGATCGGAATATTGAAACGGTTTGCCGCCGACAAAATCGACACTGGTGATCGTCGGGCAGACGAACTTCTCGATGTGTTCGATGATCAACTGCGTGCCGCCGTGGTGATGCACGAAGGGCGAGCGCTCGGGGTTGTACATGGTGTCGGTCATGTCGCGCATCAGCACGACGTTCTTGCCATTCTTGGCCATCTGCCGCAAACCGAACGGCCTGCCGAGGACGCACATATTCGTATGCACGCCCATCAGGATGACGTTCTTCACACTGCGGGCTTCGAGCAGATTCCAGATCTCCACGCCGCTGTCGCTGATCACGTCTTTGTCGGCGTCGATCGAAAGGACATCGATCTGCCGCTTCCACGGCGATTTCGGATTCACGCCCTTGCCGGCCAGGATCTCGTGCCACTGTTTGTGCTCGGCCAGATCGTCGTCCTCACCGCCGTCGGTTTGATCGATGGGATACGTCTTCTCGGCGGGAATGTTGCGGCACCAATCCTTGATGTCAGGCGGCAGGTTCACCGCCGTCGGCAAACCTTGGGCACGCTTGCGAGCAGGATGATCCTTGTACGCATCCATGCAACTGCTAGGAGCGTGCACGATGAGCACGCCGCGACTGCGGGCGTCTTGCAGCACTTTTTCCATCCGCGGCGCGAGCTCAGTTTCGCGACGAACTGCATTCAGGCAGTGATGAGCGTCCCACATATCGCAAACAATGATCGCCGTCTCGGCGGGTTTCCAATTCTCGTCGGCTTGCTGCAGCGACCATGGGCCCTCGCCGGTTTGCTTGCGTGATTGCTTGTGGATGGCAATGTCTGCCGCGGCAGCCAGACCGAATCCGCTGAACATGAAAAGCAGGCCGAGAACGGAACGGCGAATGATGGTCGACATCAGCAAACCCTCGCGCGCAAGAAACAGCGAACAGAACTGCCGCCGATGATAAACCATGGGCGGACGAGTTGCACGCAAGGGCGCGAGCGATGGGAGTGACGACAAGTAGCTGAATTCGCCAGAATTCAGACCTGCTCGTTGGACGCAACCAACTGAATTCTGGCGAATTCAGCTACATGCGTTAATAAAGGAGTCCGCGGCAGGACGTTGATTCTCAGACGGCCGGGAGCGCTCAAACTTTGGCCGGCGGAATACAAAACCGCGCAGCCGTCGGCTTAATCGTCGCGTCACCATCCTGCCACGGACAGTCAACACCAACACGCGCGCCGCGGCTGCCGAGGCTGGTTCAGCGTCGGGCCTGGCAGTCGCCAGCGCGCCAAGCAACGAAAACAACTCCCCAGCGTTTTCGCTACCAGAAGACTCTTCGTAATCGTTGCCCCCTCGCGCACGGGAAAAGTGTGTGCGACTCCGTCTTTCTCTCAGCACTCTCGCAACGGTAACGACCGTACCGATCATGCAGCCGATTGGCGTGGGTAGCTGGGCAGGCGTAAAATGCCGAGAGGGCCGGTTCATTACCGAGGAGCAAATCATGACGTGCGTTCATCTCCAGCAACTCGTGCAGCTCTGTCACGATTCCGAGCTCAGGCTATCGAGCTCCGATCTGATTCACATCGTGTGCAAGCAGTGCGGCAAGCAAGACGTCTGTCCGTCCAACCTGGTCGAGCAGTTCGACGCCGAAGATTCGAATCAGGCTGCGGCGGAGGTAGGCAAGACAGGCAAAATAGCTGTCGAAGCTGAAAGCATTGGCAACCCTTGATCCACAGATGGCAAACTGCGGCACTTCTTGCTCCATTGCGCCGCGGCCGCTATGTTAAGGCCGAGCCCGTTTGATTAAACGCGCGGGCCTGCCAGTTGCACACCATCTGCACCTCGTTCTGCCTCTTTGTATTTCGCTCTCTATTCCTCTCCCTCCCCAATCATGCGCAACGTCATATCGCTCGTCCTCGGCGGCGGCCGGGGCACTCGTCTTTATCCGCTCACCAAGTTCCGCTCGAAGCCAGCCGTGCCGCTCGCGGGCAAATATCGGCTCATCGATATTCCGCTGTCGAACTGCATCAACAGCGGCTTGAACCGGATGTACGTTCTCACGCAGTTCATGTCGGTGAGCTTGCACCGCCACATTCGGCAGACGTACCGCTTCGACCATTTCAGCGGCGGGTTTGTCGAGCTCCTGGCTGCTCAACAAACGACCAATGACGAAAATAAAGACTGGTACCAAGGAACGGCTGACGCGGTGCGCAAAAATCTGCGCTACCTGCAACAGCCGGGCATCGACTACGTGCTGATTCTCTCTGGCGATCAGCTCTACCGGATGGATTATCGCGAGATGATCAAGACGCATCAGGAAAGCCGAGCCGATGTGACTATCGCGGGCATCCCGGTCGATCGCGAAGCCGCCAAGGGCTTTGGTGTGATGCGGATCAACGACGAAGGTCGCGTGCAGGGCTTTTTGGAAAAGCCGCAAACGCATCAGGAAATGGACATCGTGAAAATGTCGCCATCGTGGATCGATGGCCGCGGCATTCCTAGCAAGGGGCGCGACCTGATCGCGAGCATGGGCATCTATCTCTTCAATCGCGACATGCTCGTCGATGCGCTCGAGAAGACCGACTATCGCGACTTCGGCAAGGAAATCTTCCCTGCCGTCGTTCGCTCGAAGCGCTGCATGCTGCACCTCTTCGATGGCTACTGGGAAGACATCGGCACGATCAAGGCGTTCTACGAAGCCAACCTCAGCCTGGCCGGCACGCATCCTCCCTTTGATCTATCGGCTGCCGTCGCCCCGATTTATTCGCGGCCGCGCTTCCTGCCGCCGACGCTCTTTGATGGTGCGACGATCAAACGAAGCTTGATTGCCGACGGCTGCCAGATTGGTCAAGGCGCGGTGATTGAAAACAGCGTGATCGGGCTGCGGACGATCATCGGCGAGGGAGTGACGATTCGGAACAGCGTGATCATGGGCGCCGATATGTTCGACACCGACGATCAAAAGAAACGGCACGCTGCCGCCGGCCGACCGCAACTCGGCATCGGCGATCGCTCGTACATCGAAGGAGCGATCATCGATAAGAACGTCCAGATCGGCCGTGGCGTGCGAATCGTCAACGAACAAGGCGTCGAAGACCGCGGCGAACACGAACCCTGCATCATCCGCGACGGCATCCCCTGCGTCGTGAAAGATGGCGTGATTCCGGATAACTATCGACTGTAAGCGTTTAAGCTGAGTCTGCAAAGCTGTAGCGTCTGAAAGCTCCGGCGCCGGAAGCTGTCGTTTCAAAAGTGTACGCGCAGCGTACGTAAGCTCCCTCGCCCCGCTTCGGGGAGAGGGCTGGGGTGAGGGGTCGATGCGGGTATTAGCTTAGGCACTACGAGAGATGTTCTCCGCGGCGATCTCGCAGACATTCTCCGGATCTGAAATATCGTGCACATCAAGGCACAGATCGCCTTGGTGCATGCTGACCATACTGCGGCTGGTGAACAAACCGCCGCCGTCGATTTGCTTCGGCCCGGTGCTGTAAAGTTCGAACGTCTCACCATGCGGACGATAGATGAGCGGCGTATTGGTGAAAGGATCGAGGGGCAACGCCGGTAAAAACTCCGGCACGAGCAACTGCAATCGCTCTGGCAATAAGCCCTGTGCTGTTTGAAATCGCCGCAGCGCCAGATCGGTGATGAGCATTCGCAACAAGGCTTGCCCGGTATATTCGATTCCCCGTTCCTTCTGTCGCTGCTGGTCGGGTGGCAAACGAGCTTCGTGCTCAACCGAAGCTCGAATCAGATCGTGAAACTCCTGCTGGTCGGCGATCGAGATGCCAATCTCCTCCGGATCCATCGGTATGAAATCATGGTTTTCCGTGGCCGCATGGTTGGTCACATTTTCCCATTCGCGGTCACGGGTGATGATCGCCTCGATCGATTCGGCAGCTGGTTCGATTCGCAGTAACGCCTCGATCAATGTTTGGCGTTGTTCATCGTTGAAATTGGCCCGTTGTCGCCTCAGCAAATCGATTCCCATTCCTGACGCGCTCTGGGCAACCAAGGCATCCAGGATCATTCCGCCATTTCGCGTCGCATTTCCCAGTCGCAGCAAGTCGATGCCGGCGCGGATCAAGCGTGGCAGATCTTGTTGCGTGTTCGCCAGCCGCGCCTCCGTGCAAAACAGGGTGGCCAACTGCCGCAGCGATTGCGTCTCCGGCCAATGCTCTTCATAAAACTCCTTCACCATCCGCATTTCAATTCGGCAAGGTCGCTGCAGTGCAGCACGAGCCGCGGCGAGTTGCTCGGCATGCTCGGCGACGTACTTCTCAGCCAACTCTTTGTCGAAGTCGTGCCACGGCGCGATCTCCGGGCAGCGACGAACTTGCTTTGCCACCGCCACCAGGTCCGCGTAGCCATTGTCACGGCTCGGTAGCACGCTGCGTGCGAGTGAAGTGATGTTGTTGAGTAGACGCTGTGCGATTTTCATTGACGACCGTTCGTTAAGAGGTTCAGCTAGGTCTGAATTCTGGCGAATTCAGCTACCTTTTTCCACTTTCCTTCGGCGCAGCCATGCTCAAATCGTATTTCGCCGCAGCTCTGTTGATCTTGGTTTTGTTGCCCATATCCCGCGCGGCGGATTCCTGGCAGGTCGGTCTCGCCAAGCAAATCATCACGCCGGAAAAGCCGATGTGGATGGCGGGTTACGGCGCACGGAACAAGCCCGCCGAAGGGAAGCTCACCGAGCTGTGGGCCAAAGCCGTCGTGCTGGAGGATGCGAAGGGAGTTCGCGCGCTGGCGATCACGCTCGACCTGGTCGGCATCGATCGCGACTTGTCACAGGCCATCTGCGAGAAGATCGAAAAGCAACATGGCCTGAAGCGGGAGCAGATCGCCCTGTTTTGCTCGCACACGCACAGCGGACCGGTCGTCGGCAAGAATCTGCGGGCTATGCATGAGTTTCTGTTGCCAGCCGAGCAAAGAGAGTTGATCGCCGCTTACTCGCGCACGCTGGAAGGGCAAATCGTTGATCTGGCCGGTGCGGCGCTCAAAGATCTGCAGCCTACGAAGTTGACCTGGCAGCACACCAAATGCACCTTTGCCGTGAATCGCCGCGCGAACAAAGAAGCCGACGTGCCGCAGCTGCAAGCCGAGGGAAAAATCCAGGGCCCGCACGATCACGACTTTCCAGTGCTGATGATTCGTTCGACGAACGATGAGCTGCGGGGCGTGCTCTTTGGTTATGCCTGTCATGCGACCGTGTTGTCAGGTTACGAATGGTGCGGCGATTGGCCCGGCTATGCGCAGCTGGAAATCGAAAAGCGGCATCCAGGTTGTCTCGCCCTCTTTTGGGCTGGCTGCGGCGCCGATCAGAATCCGTTGCCGCGGCGAAAGGTGGAACTCGCGGAAAAATACGGCGCTCAGGCTGCCGACGCCGTCGATGCCGCGCTCACTCGCGTGCCGGAAGTGATCGCGCCGGAACTAAAGCTCACCTATCGCGAAATTAATGTGCCGCTCGGCGCATTGCCGAGCAAAGAAGAGCTCGAGGAAGCCGCGAAAGGGAAAGACAAGTTTGTCGCCGCTCGCGCTCAGATGTTGCTCGCCGATCTCGCGGCCGGCAAACCGCTGGCGAAAGACTATCCGTATCCGGTTGCTGTGTGGAAACTTGGCCGCGAAGTGACGTGGGTCATGCTCGGCGGTGAAGTCGTCGTCGATTACGCGCTGCGACTCAAGAGCGATCTCGCCAAGCCGATGACCGGCGGTCAGCACGTTTGGGTCGCTGGGTACGCGAACGATGTGATGGCGTATATCCCGAGCCGCCGGGTTCTGATCGAAGGCGGCTACGAGGGAGGCGGCGCGATGGTTTACTACGGCTTGCCCGCGAGCTGGGCGCCGGAGGTCGAAGAGGTGATCGTCGCCGAAGTGAAGAAACAGGCCAAATAGCGGCCTGTTTTGCGATTAATTCTCGCGTTCCCAGCCCGCGATCTTGTCGTTCGTCTTGGCGAGATCGTCGAGCTTCGTCTTGATCTCGTCGTTCCCCTTGGCAAACCAAAAGGTGCACTCGTGCTTGTCGGGGTTGGTCGCGACATGCGAAATGCCGTCGACCTTGACCAGCGTGTCTTTCACTTCCATCGCGCAGCCGCCGCAAACCATGCCCGGCAACTTCAGCTTTACGAGTTGCACGCCCGCTGGTGGTGGCGGCGTGACTTCGGCAGCGGCTTCACCCATGGGGGCGGCAACGCGGTTGCAGCCGACGGCAAACATCAGCGACAAGGCACAGGCGAGGGCAGCGACAAACTTCATGGGAATAAACTCCCGGAGACGGAGGCTGGAATCTCTGCAGTTTACTCAAAATCCGCCGTGATTGCACGAGCATTGACAGCAGGGTAATGCCACCAGGCTCGAATCCTTAACGAGTTCGCAAGCCAACGATCGTAGCCGTTGGCGCTTGCGGCTCACGAATCACTTGCGATTGCTGCGGCTGCTGATATTGCGGCAGGTACTGCGGTTCGCTGATGTACGTCGCGGGCCGCGCTTCATACACTCGCTGGCCAGCGGGCGCAGGCTGCGCGGCAGTTGGCTGCTTGACCGGCGGGGCGATTGGTTGGCTGACCGGCTGCACACCAGTCGGGCGCAGTTGCTGCGTGGGAGTGAGTTGAATCGAGCGTGCGCCCAAGTCGGGCGTCGGTGTCGGCGGCCGCTTGGTTAGTTCGATTTGCTCGAGTTGACGACGGAGCGATTCCATTCGCTGCTTGAGCTGTTGTTCGGCGACTTCGAGCTGCCGGATCTTTTCCTCGGCAGCGTTGTAGGCGATCGGATTGCCGCGAGCATCGCAGGTCGGCTGCGGCGGGCAAGGCTGCGGAGAGTATTGCCGCGGCGAGTAATCGGGCTCGGGCTGCGGCGCTTGCATCGGCTGCACGGGATTTTGCTGCGGCTGAGCCTGAGGCGTCGGAGCCTGCTGCGGAATGTAGTATTGCTGCGGCGCCATTTGCACGGGGGCCATCATCATCATTTGCGGCGCTGCGGCTGGAGCCATCATGACTTGGGGTGCGGCCGCTGGCGCCATCATCATTTGCATCTGAGGCGCGGCGGCGGGGGCCATCATCATTTGCGGCGCTGCCATGGGAGCGGCAGCCATCATGGGCGCAGCAGCAGGAGCCGCCATCGGCGCGGCTGCGGGAGCTGCGGGCATGGCCGCGACTGGGGGCGATTCGACAAAGGGAGCATGGGCCTGATCGAGCACCATCCGCGCGTTCTGCCGCGAGCGCGAAACTGTCGGCATGCGAAGCGAAGGCATGCGCAGCCGCAATTCGGGAAAGCTGAGTTCGGCCCCTTCCACGGTGGTTTGTTCGATCGGTCCTTGCACGGTGCCGGTGGCGGGGGGCTGCACAAAGACGCCCGGCTGTTGGTAATACATGGGCATCTGCGGCGGCGGTGGTGGATTGCAGGGCGGTTTGCAGGGTGGCTTACACTCGCAGTTGGGTTCTGGCGCCTCGCACGTGGGGCGAGCTTCGCATGACGGCTGGGCCGCGGAGTTGGTGAAGCAGCGCGGTGGGAAACGCGATTGAGCGGCTGCCACGAGGGGCGCGGCAAACAGGCAAACAACTGCGAGAGTAAAGTGCCGGGTCATCGGATGTTCCGGTGGAAGGCCTGCAAACCCGCAGCGGTAAACTGCTACTACCCCTACATGTCAGGGGCCTGGGTGTTCCATAGAGCATCGGCGGTGCGAAACGCACATCTAAAAGATTTGCTACAGCCAGCAGAAGAGTATTAAAGATACCCTGCGGCACGACAGGCATATTCCGCAAAGTTTGCCAGTAGCAACAACGCCTCAATCTGCAGCGATTTCGGCCAAGAAACAAAAAATCGCGGCCTGCAAACCAGGACGCGACAGCTTTTGTCATCGCGCTCTTCCAACAACGCGTCTACTATTTATTCTTCATCTCGCGCAACAGCTCCAAGATGTCCCGAGCTTTGGATTGGATGTCCTTGGTGTCATCCTCAAGCTTTGCTACTCGTTTTTCAAGCTGCGACAACTGGTCTTCCGTGTTGCTGCTGGGAGCAGACAGCGCCGACGATCCGGAGCTGGAACTGCTGTTTTGCACGGCTTGCAGCACGGCAGCACGCAACCGATCACCGCCGCAGTTGGAAGTGGGGGCGCTCGCGGGCTGCGGAGCCAGGCTCAGTTGAAACTGCGGCGCCGCAACTGGCGCTTGTGCCACAGTGACCGTTTGCACGGGAGCCATCGCAAAGGTCGGCGCGGCCGAAACCATTTGCACGGGCATGGCAGGGGCCATCATCGGCGCTGCCATCATGGGAGCGGCCGCCATCATCGGAGCCGATGGGACGATCATGCCTACCGGCGGGGCGCTGCGGCAGCAATGGCCACAGCGCTGATGGACGTGATACACCGTCTGGGCCGGAGCTTCGCAGCCGCAGCCGCCGCCGCCGGCTTGGGCCGGAGCGATGTTGAAGGAGAGCGACGCCACGGCAGCCAGGCCTGCGGCCAGGCGAACGAACGGACGGCGGGACATGGCGGGAACTCCTGGAAGAAATTTGGGGGAATCGCGCGAGATATCGCAGTGAGAGCTGCTAAAGCCCGTTCGATTAAACTCCTCATCGGCAGCGGAAGAAACCAGAATTTCCCCCACTTCCCCATGCCGGGTGGAAGCAACGCGATCGGCAAGCCTTACCAGTGGGAGTGACGGGGTTTGGCAGTGCCGGTGCTAGCAGAAAAGTTTTGAGTTCTGATTTTTGAGTTCTGAGACAGGAATAGGTGATATTCTTCTCCTGTCTCAAAACTCAGAACTCCCAGCTCAGAACTTTCTTCACTGGGCTTTATTACGGCCGAACAGGTATTTATCAAAACTCTCCGAGTTGGCCTGGATCTTGAAGCTGCCGCCGCCGCTCGACGAAGGATGCTTGATAGACACCTTATAATCGCCGGCCGACAAATTCTTCATAATCACCTCGTTCATGAAGTCGGGCGAGCCATGCTCGGACTTGTCGGTGAGCGAAATCTCCGTGCCGGAAGATGTCTTTAGCGTGAGCATCACGCGCGTCGTGCCCGTCGTATAAATGGCCAACCTTTTGTCGGCCTGGCTGTTGGGAACAACTAGCTTTAATTCAACAGTTGAACCGGCGCTCAGATAACACCCTACGGCTTCACCGCCGGCGGTGAACTGCTTTGGATCGGAAGATTTTTTGCTGGAGTTGGTGTCGCCGCTGTTTTGATCCTTGCCTCCTTGATTGCCATTGGGATTCGAGGACGGTCCATAAAGATCGGCAGCATATTTTTTGTCAGTTGCTGACAACTCGAGATTGGCGCGCATCGGTCCAGAACCGGGTGCCAGGACTTCTGCAGGCAGAGCATAGATCATGATCGATTCGGGATCGAACTTGCTGAATTTCGTGACTTCACCCTCTCGGTATTTTTTCAGAATGTTGTGTTCGATTAGCTCCTGAGTTTTGGCGGTATTGGTGGTTCCCTCACCGAACTTGCCACGGAAGAAATTGATTAACTGGTTCATGCCAGCGAACTTCAAATTGCTGTCGGGACTCGAATGTTCGTGTACCAAACCCATCGCGTGCCCAAACTCGTGCAAGATGACGGACAGGTTGTAGTCACCCAACATGGTGTCCTGGGTCATGTCGAGATTCATCGTTTGCTGGCCACGCATTTGTAAGGCTTCGATGCCGACGAAGGAGAAGTGCCCCTCTCCGCGGTTGAAAGTGACGCGGACATGGGAGTTCGCCAACGTGGACGGCTTGAATTTCAAGTTGCAGACATCGCTCCATTTCTGCACCTGCTCGAAAACCCGGTCTTGCATCTTCGTGCTTCCGTTGATGAAAAACACGTTGAGCGTGTCGGTATCCCATTTGTTTAAGAATGCTGCCTGAGAAGGCAGGGTAGGAATTTCAGTAGGACCCGAAGAGGGGGCTCGCAATGCATGTAGACGCTTCGGGTCTTCGTTGGCGATCGAAAGTCCATGCAATGCAGCGGCAGATGGAGACTTGCGGATTTCGGCGTCCGACATACTGCGAGATGTGATGGGCCGATCAATACAAACATTTGTGGCATTCGCAGTAGCTGCCCGGCTGCTCCGCGGGCAGGCTGCATATGCCGCGAGGCCTGCGCCGACTTGTAAGGCTGCGCGGCGAGTCCATTTGGATGAGATAGGCTGAGAGTCGCTAGTCATGGCGGCGGTTCCTTGCTTTTAGCCTGAGATTCCTAGTCTAAATTGCCCAATCAATTTAATTACTCCAAACATCACAAACAAGCAGCTTCTTCCCCACTTATGGACCAACAATCTCCATAATTCTCCCCGGGTCTCTTTCGCTGAATTTGCCAGTCAAACTATTGCAATCAGGGGGCGAGTGTCCTACCTTTTACCAGTACTTCCCAGCTTCCCTATTCGGCGATCGGCCGCGAGGTTTAGTTTTCATGAAACGCACCCTGATTCCTGCCGTATTGGCACTCGTCTCCTTCGGCGCCGCCACGACCCAGGCAGGCTGGCATCATCACCACCAACAAGCCGTCTATGCCTACCCGGCCTATTACATGCCGGCAGCGGTGCCGACTCAGGTGATCATCGCTGGTATTAGCGGCGAAACTCCTCGATCAAACACGGGTGATCTTTCCACACTCAAGGCCGACATCGCTGAAGTGAAGGACAGCCTGAAGCATCTTGACGCCCGGATCGAAAACATCAATTCGACCGTGCAAGCTCACGGCGAAGCCTTCGGCGCGATCATGGCCGAACTCAAAGATATGAAGAAGCCTTCGGCGAGCACGAAGAAGACGCTCGACGAACTGCGTAAAAACCTCGACGACGATATCAATCTGCGCAACACGCTGGACGCGATGTTTCAAGGCAATGACGCCGACAGGATCAAAAGCCGCGACGCTGCCATCAATGTCATTTATCAGCTGCTCAACAAATAGCTCGCAGTCGATCAACTGAAGTCATTCCGCTCAGCCCGCTGACAATATCGGCGGGCTGTTTGTTTTCTTGCGTGCAGGAAACCCGACGCGTGAGCGGAAGGGGAATCGCGCGCGTATTCCAGATTCACCAACGTGCGGAAGCACAACTCGAAGCGAGTTTGATGCACAGCCGCGTGTACTTGCCGTTCAACCGTTCTTGGTGCTGCCGCACGTTACCAATTTACGAATTTGCTCACACCTCTCCCTTCCGCTCACGCGTCGGGCTTCCTGCGCATAAAAAAATCGGCTGCCTTACGGCAGCCGATTCTGTTTTCAACTCAACTCGACTCGCACGAACCTAGGGGTTCGTGCTACGTCTCTTGATCTACCGAGCAGCGACGACGCCGATGAGCGTTGTGCCGTGGCGGTTGACGATTTCTTCCACGTACTTCTTGTCGGCATCGCTCAAGCGACGCATCGGCACGGTGGTGGTCTTGCCGGTGGTCTTCAGCACGCGGATCTGGCCATCCATGATCGCGATCAAGCGACCTTCGATGGTGAAGGTACCGGTGTTGTCATTCCACGTCCGCATCGGCAACTGACCTTCGGCCGAGATCTTGAAGGGATCGGCAAACGGATCAGCTTCGGGCTTGGCCGGAGCGGCTGGCGCCGGCACGGCGGGAGCAGCAGGTGCGGCCGGGGCAGCAGGAGCCGGAGCAAACGGATCGGCTTCAGCCGGGGCTGGGGCCGGAGCCGGCTTCGGAGCCGCTGGCTTTTCCGGGGCAAACAGATCATCGACCGGATCGGCCTTCGGTTCGACCTTGATCGGTTCCGTCTTGCCTGGATCGGCAGGCTTGGCCGGAGCCGGAGCAAACGGATCAGCTTCGGCCGGTGCGGCCGGAGCTGGGGCTGGTGCAGCAGCAGGGGCTGCGGCCGGAGCGAACGGATCGGCTTCGGCTGGGGCAGCTGGCTTCACTGGAGCTGGGGCGGGGGCCGGAGCAGCGGCGGGAGCAAACGGGTCGACTTCGGCCGGAGCGGCAGGCTTGGCCGGAGCTGGATCAGCGGGCTTGGCCGGGGCCGGAGCGAACGGATCGACTTCGGCTGGCGGAGCAGCGGGCTTCGGCGGAGCTGGCATGGCCGGGTCAGCCGGTTTGGCTGGAGCCGGGGCGAATGGATCGACTTCAGCTGGCGGAGCGGCCGGCTTTGGATCAGCGGGCTTGGCCGGCGGAGCGAACGGGTCGACTTCTGGCGGCATGGCCTTCGGGTCAGCCGGTTTCGGCGGGGCCGGATCCACTGGATCGGCGGGCTTGGGCGGAACTGGGTCCACGGGAGCCGGATCGACGGGCTTCACGGGCGGGGCCGGGTCAACCGGATCGGCCGGTTTCGGCGGCATCGGTTCTGGATCGGCGGGTTTCACCGGCGGAGCTGGATCAGCCGGCTTGGGCGGAACAGGTTCCACGGCGGGAACCGGGTCAGCTGGCTTGACCGGAGGAGCTGGATCGACTGGTTTCGGCGGTACGGGAGCGACCGGCTTGACGGGCTTCACAGGCTTGACCGGAGGCATCGGTTCAGCCGGCGGCAGCGCGGGCTTCACATCGGCCGGGTCGGCCAGTTCGGGGCGTTGCACCGTGGTGCCAGGAGCACCCGGCATGGCAGCCGAGCCACCGGCCGGAACTGCGGTTCCGCAGCCAGGAGCTGGCTGGCAGATGGTGTAGCAAGGAGCACAGCAGCGCGAGGCACGCCAACGGCAAGCCAGGGCCGTGTTCAGGCCGAACGTCAGGATCATCAGCCAGACCACCCCGGGCCTGTACAGCTGGCGAAAGAGCTTTCGCATGGAAAGATTCTCCCAAACTCTTCAAGAAATTGTGCGGAACGGCAGGAATAAATAGGCGAGATCAGCAAGCGCACGGAGTCGCGGCCGGCATGAAGCTCCCGGCTATGCTACCCCGCAGAATTGCCACCTGCAACCATTTTTATGGCTTTATCGGGCCAGATTCGTTTCAGGAAAAGTCGTGAATTTCGGCCATTTGCGCGCGGGGTGGCCGGGACAAAGTTCTGGGTTTTGAGTTCTGAGTTTTGAGACAGGAAGGAAGGCCCCAACTCCTGTTCTCAGAACTCAGAACATCCCAAATTCAGAACTACTCCACCGTCACACTCTTCGCCAGATTACGCGGCTTATCCACATCACAGCCGCGGAGGACGGCGATGTGATAGGCCAGCAGCTGCAGCGGCACGATGTTGATCAGCGGCGAGAGAAACTCTTCGCACTCGGGCACGTAGATCACGTCGTCGGCCAGGCGGGCGATTTCCTTGTCACCCTTGGCGGCGATGGCGATGACCGGACCGCCGCGGGCTTTGATCTCTTCCAGGTTCGACATCACCTTTTCATACACGCCACCCTGCGGCATGACGAAGACGCTCGGCGTGTGTTCGTCGACGAGGGCGATCGGCCCGTGCTTCATTTCCGCGGCGGGGTAGCCCTCGGCGTGGATGTAGCTGATTTCCTTGAGCTTCAAAGCGCCTTCGAGGCCTGTCGGGAAATTGAACTGCCGGCCGAGGTAGAGGAAGTTGTCGGCGTGGCAATACTTGGCAGCGATGCGGCGAACTTCGTTGTTGACCTCGAGCGTCTCGCGCACCAGATCCGGCAGCTTCCGCAGCTGAGCAATGATCCGCTGGCCGGCTTCAAAGCTGAGATGCCGCAGCCGACCGAAGTAGAGCGCGAGCATGGTGAGCGTAACGACCTGCGACGTGTAAGCCTTGGTCGAAGCCACGCCGATTTCGGGACCAGCGTGCAAATAGACGCCGCCGTCGGCTTCTTGAGCGATCGTGCTGCCGATGACGTTGCAGATGGCCAGCGAAGGATGGCCTTTGCGTTTCATCTCGCGGAGCGCGGCGAGCGTGTCTGCCGTTTCGCCGCTCTGCGTGATGGCAAAGAGGAGCGTCCCTTGATCGACGGGCGGATTGCGATAACGCAGCTCGCTGGCATATTCCACTTCGACGGGAATGCGGGCCAGCTCTTCCATCAAGTATTCGCCGACGAGGGCTGCATGCCAGCTCGTGCCACAGGCGGTAAGAATGATCCGATTCACCGAGCGGAGCTGCTGCGGCGAGAGGTTCAAACCGCCGAAGACCGCCGTGGCATCGACATCGTTCAACCGGCCACGCATGGCAGCCGTGAGCGAATCGGGCTGCTCATAGATTTCCTTGAGCATGTAATGCGGAAAGCCTTCGAGACCGACGTCGTCGGCAACGATGTTGAGGGCTTCGACCGAGTGCGAAACCGTGCCGATATCGCGCTCTAGCACATGCAGCGAATCAGCAGTGATCACGGCTAACTGCCGATCGGCCAGATAGACGATCTTGTCGGTGCGGCCCGCGAGCGGCGAAGCATCGCTGGCCACCCAGTGTTCATGATTACCCACGCCGATCACCAGCGGGCTTCCTTGCCGGGCGGCAAAGATCACGCCGGGATAATCCCGCAGCAAAATGGCCAAGCCATAAGTGCCGCGGAGCTTGCTGGTCGCTTCATTGATCGCCGCGATCGGCAGCGCATAAGGATCGTCGTTGGCTTCCGTTTCCAGCGCTCGCAACTTGTCGTAACAACTGGCAACCAGATGTGCAACCACTTCGGTGTCGGTCGCCGAAACGAACTTGTAACCTTCTTCTTCCAGCTGATCCTTCAGCAGGCGATAGTTCTCGATCACGCCGTTGTGCGCGAGCACCACGCAATCGTCGCCGCCGCGGTGCGGGTGAGCATTCACTTCTGTCGGCGCACCGTGCGTGGCCCAGCGGGTGTGACCGACGCCGATCGTGCCCGGGGCCCAGTGTCGCTTCAATTTCTCGGCGAGGGCGTCGACCTTGCCGACAGCCTTCAGCACGTGCAACCGGCGATCGCTCGAGACAGTGGCCAGGCCGGCCGAGTCATAGCCGCGGTATTCCAACCGCCGCAACCCGTCGATCAAAAACTCCGCCGCCTGCCGATGCCCCACGTAAGCCACAATGCCGCACATGCCAATGCTCCTCTACGTCCAGTTGCTCGGTCTGTTGGATCAGGCCGCCACAACTCCTGTCCGTCTACAATCTTAGGTTGCTAACCCTCGTTTCGACGAAGTTGTCCGGAAAAACTCCATCGGGGGCGCAAACTGCTTGTTCTCAATGACTTACCGCCAATTCAGCCTCCTGCGACCGACCGGATGGTAACAAAACAGCGGCAAACTCGGCAGCCGAAAAGCCTCGCCAACCAGCGTCTCCAACCAGCCCCCCGGTCTGGTGTAGCGGGTTATATAACCCCTGTGAAGATTTTAATTTCGCCGTAAGTTATTTCTGCGAAAGGAATTGCTGAATTTGGCAATCAAGGGGCTATAACCCTTTTATAGCCCCTCTCGCTCACGCTCTTGGTGACTAATGGGGTTCAGCGGCGAATGCGGCGGCGCAGGGGAGCGGATCAGCGCGATGGTTGCTGCCGCGTTTTTTAGCCACAGCTTTAGCAGGTGCTCACGCCGCGGGTGGTGACAGGAGCGGCGGCTGACGCCGGCCGCGATCAGTCGTAACGTTCACCTTCAAAGGCTGCCGATAGACGACTACGGAATGGCCCGGATGGCGACATCTTGCGTTCCATTCCCGGTTGCAGATTGGCGTTGGCAACCGAGCCGTTGCCGAGGTAGCGCGCCGCGCCGTTTTGCAGGTCGGGAGCGATCAGGTCCTGTTGCATCGTCGGCGTGGTACGCAGATCGAGCGTCAGGGGGGCTTCGGGAATACGTTCTTCGGTTGGCATTACAAAGCCGCTCCCAGGAGTGTGCCCCATCGCCAGGAAGCGACTATGTCGCCGCCCCTCGGCTGCGTTGGCGTTGACGGGGAAGGTGTCGTAACTCATGCCGCCCGGGTGAGCGACGTGATAAGTGCAGCCGCCGATGGAACGGTTCAGCCAGGTATCGAGCAGGTCGAACACCAGTGGCGCGTGGCTGCCGATGGTCGGATGTAAGCACGATGGTGGTTGCCAGGCGCGATAACGAACGCCGGCAACAAACTCGCCATTCACGCCCGTCGGATGGAGCGGAACACGGCGGCCATTGCACGCGATGACGTGTCGCGAGTCGGTCAGGCCGGTGACTTTCACTTGCAGTCGTTCGACCGACGAGTCGACATACCGGGCCGTGCCGCTGCTCGAGCTTTCTTCGCCGAGGACGTGCCACGGTTCGATGGCTTGCCGCAATTCGAGCTTCACGTTGCGCTGCGAGATTTCGCCGAGTAACGGGAAGCGGAATTCCAAGTGCGGCGCAAACCAGGCTTCTTGCAGCGGGAAACCGGCCTGCCGAAGTTCGTACAGCACATCCTGCAAATCATGTTGAATGAAGTGCGGCAGTGCGAAACGATCGTGCAGTTCGGTGCCCCAGCGGACGAGCTTGGCGCGATAGGGTTCATGCCAGAAGCGAGCGATGAGCGAACGCAACAACAATTGTTGCACCAGGCTCATCTGCCAGTGCGGCGGCATTTCGAAGGCTCGCATTTCAAGCAAGCCGCGGCGACCAGCATAGCCATCCGGCGAATACAACTTGTCGATGCAGAACTCGGCGCGGTGCGTATTGCCCGTTAGATCGGTCAGCAAGTGACGGAAAACACGATCGACAAGCCAAGGCTTCACATTGCCTTCGAGCCGCAGTTCTTGAAACGCGATTTCGAGCTCGTAGAGCGAATCATTGCGGGCTTCATCGACGCGCGGCGCCTGACTCGTCGGGCCGAGGAATAAGCCTGAGAACAAGTACGACAGCGACGGATGGTTGTGCCAGTACGAAACCAGGCTGCGGAGCAAATCAGGCCGCTGCAGAATCGGGCTTTCGGTCGGCGTCGGACCACCGATGACAATGTGATTGCCGCCGCCGGTGCCGGTGTGCTTGCCGTCGAGCATGAACTTCTCAGCCGACAGTCGCGACTCATGGGCCAGCTGATAGAGCGCCTCGGTGTTTGCGGCGAGTTCTTCCCAGTTCGTCGCGGGATGAATGTTGACTTCGATGACACCCGGGTCGGGCGTGACCGAGAAATTCTGCAGCCGCGAATCGTGCGGCGGGCCATAGCCTTCGAGCTGGACTGGGATGTTCAACTCATTCGCGGTCGCTTCGATGGCAGCGACGAGATCGAGATAATCCTCGAGCAAACCGAGCGGCGGCATGAAGACAAACATCGTGCCGTTGCGAGATTCGACACATAGCGCGGTCCGCACAATGCCCGCCGCCGACTTGCCGGGCTCTGGACGATTGTCGCCCTGCGTTTGAAAACGCACGAGCGTTTCGCCGCGGCGATCGTTGGGATTTCCTCGGCCATTGGCCGAACCATTGCCAGGGCCAGCACCAGGACCGAAGTTCTGTTCCCAAATCGAGCGCGGCGATTGATTGGGGTAACCCTGATTCGGATAGGGCGGGTTGTAGCGGGCCAACAAATCGCCCGACTGCGGCGACCAATAATTGCCGTCGACGGCAGACGGCAACGGCGGCAGCGGCGCGGTGGGATCGATCTCTTCCGGCTTGAACATGTCGCCGGGGGCGACCCAAGGAATGCTATCGAGCGGCAAACGGAAACCCATCGGCGAATCGCCGGGGATCAGAAACATGTGTTCGCGGCGGAGGAACCAACTGCCGCTGACCCAGTACGAACCTTCGCGAGTGTGAATCCGCTGCACCGGCAATGCATAGCCGATGACCTTTTCCAAGCCGTGGTCAAAAATCTTGGCGAGGCGGGCCCGCTCTTCTTTATCGGCGAGATTGTTCTGCAGCGGGTCGACATTCGTCGGCAGCCGCCGCTCACGCCACATGTAATACCAAACGTCTTCGTAACCGGGAATTTCGTGGCCGGCTTCGACGCCCAATCGCCGCGCGAGAACCTGCGTAAATTTCTGCGCATCGCGATCGGTGAACTTGTACTCACCATGATCCGCGGCGACGAGCGCCGGATCGCGCCACAGCGGCTGACCGTCTTTGCGCCAATAACAGCTGAACGCCCAGCGCGGCAACGATTCGCCGGGATACCACTTTCCTTGGCTGAAGTGGAGCAAACCTTGCGGCGCGAAGTGATCGCGCATTTTGCGAAACAACACACCGGCGAGCTTGCGCTTGTGCGGCCCGAGCGCCGCCGTGTTCCATTCGTCGGCATCGCGATTGTCGATGGCCACAAACGTTGGTTCGCCACCCATCGTCAGTCGGCAATCGCCGGCCCGCAGTTCATCGTCGATCTGTGCGCCGAGCGTTTCGATCGAGTTCCACTGGCGGTCGGTGTAAGGCTTGGTCACGCGCGGATCTTCGTGGATCCGCGTGACCTTCATTTCAAACTTGAATTCCTGCTCGACTTTGACATCGCCGGTGTCCCCTTCCAGCTTCTGCCAACTTCCGGTGATCGGCGCTGCCGAAGTCGGATCGGCGGCGCAGGCGAGCGGCAAGTGACCTTCGCCGGCGAGAAGACCGCTCGTCGAATCGAGGCCGATCCAGCCCGCGCCGGGAATGAAGACTTCGGTCCAAGCGTGCAAGTCGGTGAAATCGACCTCGGTGCCGCTCGGGCCGTCGAGCGACTTCACATCGGCAGTCAATTGAATCAGGTAGCCCGAGACAAACCGCGCGGCCAAACCGAGATGCCGCAGCAAGTTCACGAGCAGCCACGAGTAATCGCGGCAGCTGCCCGAGCCGAGCGTGAGCGTTTCTTCGCACGATTGAATGCCGGGCTCGAGGCGAATCAGATACTTCAGCCGGCTTTGAATTTTCTGATTGAGCTCGACGAGGTAATCGATCGTCTTGATGGCGCTCTTGCGGCTCTCGGCAATCAACTGGCTGAGGAGCGGGCCAGGCGCTTCGGCTTCGAGGTAGGGCTGCAATTCGCGGGTGAGGATGGCGTCGTACTTGAACGGTGACTGCTGAGCGCTGTCGTCGATGAAGAAGTCGAACGGGTTGTGCGTCGTCATCTCGGCGACGAGGTCGACTTCGAAGACGGCTTCCGTGGCCGGCTTGGGAAAGACGAGCCGCGCCAGGTAATTGCTGTAAGGATCCTGCTGCCAGTTGAGAAATTGCTCCTCGGGCTGCACCTTCAGCGAATAGCTCAAAATCGGCGTGCGGCAGTGCGGCGCCGGCCGCAGGCGAACGACGTGCGGCAGCAGCGTTACAGGCCGGTCGAAGCGATACGAAGTACGGTGGTGCAGAGCAACGCGGATGGCCATCGGTTCAAATCACTCGCGGCAAGAGGGGCTGTGGATCGAATGTATCGGCAGGGAAAAGGGATCGGCTTGGGCAAAACGAATGGCCGCTGTGCAAGCGCTGCGACCGTTGTGGGCAGCACGCATTGCAGTTTCGTCGCCGCAAGAACAAGGCGTCACGCGGCGGCAGGCGCGCGCAACAGCAAGTGGCATTCCAGGCGAGGCAGATCGGCGGAATTCGGCCGAATCGATCGTTTTTCGCAGCGGAACGGGCAAAAGTAAACCGCCGTTGATTTCCGGGGCGGTTTCTGATGCACGACGATTGGGCGTAGAGTGCCGTCTTTTCGCTCACATGAACCTTACGCGCCAGCGAAGAAATTGAGGCGATTCCTCCGCTTGCGCGTCAGGCTTGTGTCCGTTGCAGGGCATATTCGCAGGCCGATAGACTCAGGGAATGAGCAATCCTGCAGAAGTTCGGATCTATTCGTCCGTGGCGCTGCTTGTTGTTTTGCTGGTGATTGGACGCCTTGTGGTGGATATCGGAGTCGCGCAGTTCTACTTCCCCGACGAACCACAAATTTATCGCTGGGGAATCGTTGCCACCGGCTGCGCTGTGGCCGTTTATCTCATCGCGTGCATCCGGCAGGGACATTTGGTGTGGTCTGAAGAAGCGGAGTAAGTGTCCCTAAAATCCGACCTCACTTAATCAATCGTATTACCCACGAAGTACCAGCCCGCCGGTTGGCCCTCTGCATAGAACGCAAAGCAGACACAATCGCCACGCTCGAGCACGCCGTTGATCTTGTAGATCGATTTCTGGGCCTGGGGCAGATCGGGCTGGGTGCTGCCGACGAGCTCGACGAGTTCTTTGTCGGAGAGCGGCGTAGCGGTGTGCATCTGCCGTTTTTTCGACACGCCGGTCAAATCCAGCACATTGCCGATCCCTTCGCCGCTGTCGGCGTTGAGCTGTTGCAGGATCTTGATCTGCTCCGCGGGCTTGTTCGGAATCGGCTTGCTGCACAGGTCTTCCAGCAGCGCTAATTTTTGCTCCATCATTTCCAGCAAGTCGTAGGGGTCGCCGTCCTCCCTGCAGGCCGCAATCGATTCTCGCTCCCAGCCAAGATGCTGCGGGAGGAGCTTCGCCAAGTCGTAATTTTCGGCAAGGAACCTGGCTTGCAGTTCCTGCAGGGCGTCGGCGGGCTTGGCATACCAGGGGGCTTCGTGATACCAGAGTTGTGCACCCATCTCGATTGATTCTCCAGCGAATAGCGGCAGGATTCGTCGTCGCAGCTAAGGTAAATAGCCTCGCTAGCGGCGTCAAACAGGGTTTCTGCCTCTCCCCATTCCCGCACCGCGGACGTATGATGTTCGTTTGCCCGCGAGCCTTTTGCCGCGGGTCCTCTCGCTTTGATGGTTCGGGTTCTACACAGGGTGCTGCGGATATGGCTCGGAAAGGTTCGGAGTTCGCGGGTTTGTGGGTTGCAATCACCACGCCTCTCAAAGATGGCCAGTTGGACGAAGCCAAACTCAAGGAACAGGTCGAATTCCAGATCGCCGCCGGCACGCACGGGCTGTGCCCCGTCGGCACGACTGGCGAATCGCCCACCCTCTCGCACGAAGAACACGAGCGGGTCATTTCGATCGTCGTGCAAACCGCCCGCGGCCGTTGCAAGGTCATGCCCGGCACCGGCTCGAACAGCACGGCCGAAGCCCTGCGTCTGACCAAGTGGGCTGCCAAAGAAGGCGCCGATGCCGCCCTCGTGGTCGGTCCTTATTACAACAAGCCGACGCAAGAAGGCTTTTATCAGCACTACAAAGCCATTGCCGAACAGGTCGGCATTCCGCTCTGCGTCTACAACATTCCGGGCCGCACCGGCAAGAACATCGAGCCGGAAACGTTCATTCGTTTCGACGAACTGCCGAACATCACGCTCGTGAAGGAAGCGACCGGTTCGCTCGATCAGGCTTCGCAAATCCTGAGCGCGACCAAGCTCTCGATTCTCAGTGGCGACGACAGCCTGACGCTGCCGCTCCTCTCCGTCGGTGGCGAAGGGGTCATTTCCGTCGTCGGCAACATCGTGCCGAAGGATATGATCGCGCTGCTGAATGCCTGGAAGAAGAGCGATGTCGCCGAAGCAGAAAAGTGGCATCACAAGTTGTTCCACCTCTGCCGCGACATGTTGGGCCTCTCGACCAATCCCATCCCGCTCAAAGCCGCCATGAAAATGCTCGGCCGCGACACCGGCGAACTGCGCTTGCCGATGACGGCGCTGGATGCAGCCGGCGAAGCGAAGCTGAAGAAGACGCTGACGAACTACGGGCTGCTGTAATCGATTGTTTTCTTTGTTTGCGTTAGCAAACGTTTTGCTCCCTCGCCCCGCTTCGGGGAGAGGGCTGGGGTGAGGGGTTGAGCAGCGAGTTACCTTCACTTGCCTTGAAAAGTTGTACCCGCTTCCCCCTCGCTCACGCGTCGGGCTACCTAAGAACAAAATGCGTGAACTGAAAATCTTCTCCGGCCAAGCCAACCGCCCTTTGGCAAAAAGCATTTGCAACTTCCTGCACTTGCCCTTGGCCGAAATCACGCTGGGAAAATTTCCCGACGGCGAAAACTTCTGCAAGATCGAAGAAGACATTCGCGGCCGCGATATCTTCCTCATCCAACCGACCTGCCCGCCGGTCAACGACAACCTGTTCGAACTGTTGATCATGATCGACAGTTGCAAACGAGCCTCGGCCGAGCGAATCACCGCCGTCATTCCATACTTCGGCTACGCCCGCCAAGACCGCAAGGACGAAGGCCGCGTGCCGATCACGGCCAAGCTGGTCGCCAATCTCATTACCCGAGCCGGGGCCGATCGCGTTTTGACGATGGACCTCCATTCGCCGCAGATTCAAGGCTTTTTCGACTGCCCCGTTGATAACTTGTACGCCGCGCCGGTCCTTCAAGAGTGGGCTCAAGGCCTGCCGTTTGCCGAGGACGATCGCGTCGTCGTCAGCCCCGACGTCGGCAGCATCAAGCGAGCGCTGGGATATCAAAAGCGGATGGGCGGCAAGCTCGCCATCGTCGACAAACGCCGCGACAACGCCACCGAGACCCGCCAGGAACACATCATCGGCGGCCCCATCGAAGGCAAAGTGGCCTTCATGTTCGACGACATGATCACCACCGGCGGCTCGATCACCGGCGCCGCTAAAACCGTCTTCGAAGCCGGCGCCAAAGAGATCTACGCTGCCGCCACCCACGGCGTGCTCTGCGGCAACGCGATCGAAAAAATCTCGAAGTCGAAAATCAACACGCTGGCCGTGACCGACTCGATTCCGATCCCGCCCGAAAAGCTCCTTCCCAATATGAAGGTTCTCTCGGTCGCCCCGCTCCTCGCCGAAGCCATCAAACGGATCCACCACGATCAATCGATCAGCATTCTGTTTGATAAGTCGGACGAGTAATGCGAAGTAGCTGAATTCACCAGAATTCAGACTTGGCTATTGGACGTAACCATCTGAATTCTGGCGAATCCAGCTACACCTTCTGCGATAGCGCAGCGGCGTCCTTACCCAGTTTGCCTTGTACGCAACCGGCAATCGTGATAGATTGCCCGATTCGCTAAACGCCGGGATTATTGCGCGCCAAGTTGGTTCGCGCGGCAGCTAGCGGGCACCTCTAAGCCTCCCCAGTTTCTCTCGCGCTCCTATGTTGATGCACCGCGATGAGAAATCGTCGTTTGCGCATCAACAAAAGAACCGAAGCTCGGCTGAAGTTGCCGGGAGGAAGGTAATGTTTTTGGTTTATGGTTAATCGCAGACTGATTCGCGACCTGGAGAACGACCCTGACATCGAGTCGATGTACGCCCTCGCCGTCCAAGACATTGGCGACGACGACATCGGCATCATTCCTGGTGGTGACACCATCGGGTTTGACGTCAACAAAATCGTCGAAGGCCGCATTTTGCGCGTCGGCGACGGCATGGTCCTCGTCGACATCGGTTTCAAGAGCGAAGGCTCGATTCCGGTCGATGAATGGGATCCAGAAGATCCGCCGCCGCAAGTGGGCGATCTGGTCCGCGTCCTCATCGAAGACCTCGAAGATGAAACTGCCACGCCCGATGACGGTGGCATGGTCCGCATCAGCAAGCGCAAAGCGCGCAAGATGGACCAGTGGCTCGATATTCTCAAGAAGATCAAGGAAGGTGACGTCGTCTCCGGTCTCGTCACCCGCAAGATCAAGGGTGGTTTGCTCGTCGACGTCAGCGGCGTGAACGTGTTCTTGCCGGCCAGCCAGGTCGACATCCGTCGTCCTGCCGACATCGGCGATTACATCAATCGCACGGTGCAGTGCGAAGTGCTCAAGATCGACGAAGCTCGCAAGAACATCGTCGTCAGCCGTCGTTCGCTCATCGAACGTCAGCGCCAGGAAGCTCGCGAATCGTTGCTCAAGGAACTGGAAGTCGGTCAGTCGCGCAAGGGCGTCGTCAAGAACATCGCCGAGTTCGGCGCGTTCGTCGACCTGGGCGGCATCGACGGTCTGCTCCACATCACCGATATGAGCTGGGACCGCATCGGTCACCCGAGCGAAATGGTCTCGATCGACCAAGAGCTCGAAGTGATGGTGCTCCACATCGATCGCGAAAAGCAAAAGATCGCGCTCGGCCTGAAGCAAAAGGGTCACAACCCTTGGACCAACGTGGCCGAAAAGTATCCGGTCGGCTCGACCCACAAGGGTTCGGTCGTCAACGTGATGAGCTACGGTGCGTTCGTCAAGCTCGAGCCGGGCATCGAAGGCCTGGTGCACATCAGCGAAATGAGCTGGACCCGCCGCGTCAATCATCCGAGCGAACTCGTGAACATCAACGACGAAATCAGCGTCGTGATTCTCGGTGTCGACAAGGATGGTCAGCAGCTGTCGCTGGGTATGAAGCAGACGCAGGAAAATCCGTGGACCAAGGTCGCGGAAAAATATCCTGTCGACTCGCTGGTCGAAGGCAAGGTTCGCAACCTCACCAACTACGGCGCGTTTGTCGAACTCGAAGAAGGCATCGACGGTCTGTTGCACGTCAGCGACATGTCGTGGACTCGCAAGATTGGTCACCCGAGCGAAATGCTCGAAAAGGGCCAGGTTGTGAAGTGCAAGATCCTGTCGGTCGATCAGGAACGTCGGCGTATCGCCCTCGGCCTGAAGCAACTGGACGAAGATCCATGGGCTCGCGACATCCCGGGCAAGTACAACCCCGGCCAGGTTGTCAGCGGCACGGTGACCAAGATCACCAACTTCGGCGTCTTTGTCGGCCTCGAAGACGGCCTCGAAGGCCTGCTCCACATTTCGGAACTCGCCGACCATAAGGTCGAGAATCCGGAAGAAGTGGTGAAGGTCGGCGACAAGATCGATGTGAAGATTCTCCGCGTCGATATCGACGAGCGCAAGATCGGCCTCAGCCGCAAGCGCGTCGAATGGAGCGAAGAAGATTCCGCCGCCGAACCGCCAGTCGATGGCGCCGGTGGAGAAACCTCGCCGAAGAAGAAGAGCAAGGGCAGCGGCGAACTGAAGGGTGGCCTCGGTGGCGGCGGCCCGCTCATCAGCCCCACGATGGCCGCTGGCGACAAGGGAGACGAAGGAAAGGCTTAGGCCGTTCGTTCGACTTGATCCTGATTAACACAGAACCCCGCTGAGTAAAACCCGCGGGGTTTTCTTTTGTACGTTGTGTACTTCGTGGTTTGTGTGAACTAGCGCCGCAGTTAGGTTATCTTAGGAAGTACGGAGGGCCAATGAATGTCCACAGCCACTGTCGAAGAAGTTCAATCACGCTTGCCCGAATTGTTAGAGAAACTGGCGACCGGAGAAAGCGTCATCATCACACGTGACGGCAAACCGATTGCTCGCTTAACACCAGAAGCATCAGCCCAGCCGCGCATTTTGGGAAGCGGAAAAGGGAAAGTCCTGTTCTACGATCACGAGGACAAGTCCCACCTGGAGGATTTCAAGGAGTACATGGAGTGAGGCTACTGCTCGATACACACACTCTCATCTGGGCATACACCAGCGACCCGAAGCTTAGCGCGACTGCCGGCAACCTCATCCTTGATCTTGCCAATCAATGCGTGATTAGCCCAGCATCTTATTGGGAGATCGCAATCAAACTCGGCACACAGAAACTCACGCTGACCGAGCCTTTTCCGGACTTCATGCAACGGGCAATACGCGACCTCGGCATCTCGATCTTGCCGATTGAACCGAAGCATTGCGAGCCGCTTACCTCACTTCCGCGGCACCATAACGATCCCTTCGACCGCCTGCTAATCGCTCAGTCCATCGTCGAGCACATGCCGATAGTCAGCATCGATGCGGCCCTTGATCCTTACGGCATCAAAAGACTTTGGTAGCCTTGCGGGACAGATCGCAAATGTTGCGAAATCTAAATCATGTCGCCGCGGTCTGGGGTTGGAGGGAGCTGAAAAGCTTCCGCCATACCATGCCCGAGGGTTCGCCATCGCCAGGGCAGCGAATCAACTGGTATGAAAGCGGCGTATGCACAGGTGGGCGGCAGGATCTGTTTTTGCAGATCAGCGAGAGTCCTATTGGTCAGCAACTCGATTACTGCGCTGCCGGCAAAAGACAAAGTAGGTTCTGGTTCCGCCAGAAATGGCCGCGTACTTTCGATTCGTTAAGACTGGAGCGCCAGACCTTACCTACGAGACTTACTTCGCGAATTTATGTGTCTGACGCTTGAAACTAGAACGAAACACTTTGCGAAACTTCAGAACGATCCAGTCCCAGGGAAGCGGATCACGTATGGAAATATACAAAAAACGCATCAGTACTCGGTTAGATTGATTGAACCCAGGAGCGGGCAAGGGATGCTCAACAACAAACCCGGTGGCTCGACTACGACAAACGAGCCGCAAACAATCATCCCCTTTCCAGAACTCCGCAGTCAGCATGCGTTCTTTCAGCGTTGGATCATCCGCCGTCACCGATAGGCGGTAGCTATACCAGAACATGTCCTCAAATTGCGGCTCATCCAACAAAGCTACAAGCTTCCCATCGAGTTCCACATCCCATCCGTCCGAACGGCCATAGTCCGACTCCCAAATCCGCAGATGATCTCGATAATTCAAGGCGACACTACACATCACTCAGAAAAGACTGTTCACGAGTTTTGCAGACCGAAGTACCTAACCATTGCGAACGGAACCGCAGAGCGCTGTCGTCCACAAATGGGTTCGTCTCCAACTCATGCAAATTTTACTAGCACCAAACGCTAGCACTTCATCGCTCAATCCCGCCAATCGATCTTCGGAAATCTCTCCAAAAAAACTGATGTCGACACATCCTGCAAAGTTGGCATAATTCGGACCTGCGCTTCAATCTCCAGGCTGTCGATTTCCGATGCTTTGGCTAAGAAGCAAATGAAATGCAGAGCGAGTGCCCGTCACAGGATGTGACGCGAACGATGGAATGTCCCGCGACGATACCCAGCGACGCCGGACATCGGTCGGATCAAGACCTGCGGATTTAAACCCGCGGAACAAAACCCAGTGCGACCAAGGACGGTCGTAGGAAAGAGCACCTGTGGCCCACATTCATCCAACAGCGGTGGTCGATCCTCGTGCGGAGATCGGCCGGAATGTCTCCATCGGCCCGTACTGCATCATCGAAGCCGAAACACGCATCGGCGACGATTGCCGCCTCGAAGCTCGCGCGGTGGTCAAAAGCCGCACGACGCTCGGTGTGAATAACGAGATCGGCGAAGGCGCCATCCTCGGCGCCAAGGCTCAGCACCTGGTTGAAGCTCAGCCCGGCGGTACGCTGATCATCGGCGATCACAACCGCATTCGCGAAAACGCCACGTTCCACCGCGGCCATGCCAATGACGCGGCCACGATCGTCGGCAATCACAACCTGATGATGGTCAACGCTCACGTCGGCCACGACGCCCGCGTCGGCAACAACTGCGTGCTGGTCAACAACTCGATGCTCGGCGGTCATACGCACATCGAAGATCGCGCTTACATCTCCGGTGGCGTGGGTGTGCATCAGTTCTGCCGCGTCGGTCGCCTGGCCATGGTCGGCGCGATCGCCAAGATTGTGCAAGACGTCCCGCCGTTCATGATGGTCGAAGGCGGCGGCTCGACAGAAGTCGTCGGCTTGAACCGCGTCGGTCTGCGTCGCAATGGCTACACACCCGAACAAATCCTGCAACTCAAGCAAGCCTACCGCGTGATCTATCGCCAAGGCCTGCGGTGGTCGGAAGTGCTGACCATTCTCAAAGCCGAATTCAACGAAGGCCCTTGTGCGGAATTCTATGAGTTCCTGAAGTCGGGCAAGCGGGGCTTCGTGCAAGAACGCCGCATCAGCCGCAAGGCTACTCTGAAAATCGCCAGTGTCGAAGACGACGACATCGAAAACGAAGCCGGCGACCAGAAGCGGGAAGCTGCCTGAAGGTGAGTTTGCCGTGTGCCTGGCACACTCGGCGGTTATTCCGGCAGCGCCACTTGCGTTTGCAGCAGCGTAGTGGCGATTGCCTTGAACACCGGTTCGCGCTCTTCGAACTCGCGACTCTCCGCCATGTAGTGCCAGATGAGCGTTGCTGACGGCGTGCGGAGCGTGCGGATCTTGGCTTCGACGAGCAGGTCGAGATAAAAGAACGCCAGGTCGACGCCCTTGGTCTTCGTCTCGCCGATTTCTTCTTCGACAGGGATGACTTCGACCTCTTTGTACTCGGCTTGCAGTCCTTCGACAATCTCTTTCACCTTGGGCCGCACTTCGTGACCAGGCGGATAGATGTAAAGAGTCCAGTAGGCCGTTTCTTTGCTTTGCAGGGTGAAGCAGAGCGGCGTGCTCTCGCCATCCACGTCGATGAGATCCCAGTTCTCGGGATAGAGAACGCGGACACCGAATTTTTCGAACACCGCCGGCATGGGCTTACCTACTGAAGACACGAATCGAAGTGCTACTAGCCACCTTAATGCTTGCATGCAGAAGTGAAAAGTGGCCCCTTCGGTCGACGCTAGCGGCCATCGCGCACGGTTTCTTCTTGTCCGTCTAGTGTGATTTTGTTATTCACCCGCAATCCACCGGAATCGGCTTATCCGCGCTCAAGATGCGCGCGGCGAAGGTCGATGCGTTCGATAACCGGCGGCAGGCTTGCACTTCATCTTCTGGCAGAGCACGGATGCTCCAAATTCAACGACCAGGTACGTTGCTGCGCGATCATCGCGCCACTAGCAGCGTCTTCGTTGATATAGCCCGGCGGAATCGAGCACGAATCGTTTGCCTGGCGGTCACGCTTCTTTGTTTGATTGGCAGCGGCAGTGGCTGTCGTTCACTCCGCTGCAAAAAAGATTCCGACGAAACCATCGCCGTCACGCGGCAACTGTCGCTGCAAGGAAAAGATGCCCAGCAGAAGGGGCAATGGGATCAAGCCGAAGCCTACTTTGCCGAGGCCGTGCAGCGGTTGCCGACGGATGAACGAGCGCGCTACGGCTATGCAGAATCGCTCTGGCAACGCGGCGCGCAAGAGCAAGCGGTCGTCCACATGACCGAAGCCGTCAAGCTCTCGGGCGACGATCCTGAGCGAGTCGTGCAACTCGGCCAGATGTATTTCACGCTCGGCAATCTACCAGCCGCCGCCCGACAAGCTGATAAAGCGATCGCCGCGAATAAGCACCTGCCAAATGCCTGGGCGCTGAAGGCGAGTGTGCAGCGGGCGACAGGGCAAAACGAAGAAGCGCTCGCTACTTATCACCGCGCGCTGAGTTTGCAGCCCCACTTTCCGGCGGCGCAAATTGCCGTGGCAGAACTGTACGACGGCAGTGGTCGGCCGCAACGGGCGCTTGCCACGCTGCAATCGCTGGCTGATCAATTTCCGCCCGGCTCGGTGCCACCCGATGTCCTCTTTCGCGAAGGGCTCGTGCTAAATCGGCTCGGCCGCCATCAAGACGCCGCCGATTGCCTAGCCGCCGCGGCCCGTCTCAAGCCGACTCCAGAACTCTTGGTGGAACTGGCTCGCGCTCGCTTGCAGGCCGGTGATGTCGGCAGTGCGACCCTTGCCAATAACGGCGCGCTGCAAATGGATCCTTATCATCCGGCGGCCATCCAACTCCGCAGCGAGCTCGCCGCGCGACAGCACAATTTTGCCGCGCTGCCGCAACCTGAGGCGATGCGTTAAGCGACGTTGGCGTCTGCTTCATCGACGGACCAATGTTCCGTCCTACTTGGGGTGCACTACAATGCGCGGCATCCCCTTCCGTACATCCCACCTCGGAAATCGAACCATGTCGCGCACGCTGTTGCTGGTCACGCTCGCTCTGTTGTTGGCGCAGATCTCGCTCGCTCAAGAAGCTCCCAAACTGAATGAAGGCAAGGGCGAGGGCTGGATCGAACTCGGCGAAAAGGATTTTAAGAACGTCAACTGCGCCGAAGACACCTGGAGCTGGAAGGAAGGCGTCGCGCATTGCACCGGCAAACCGGTGGGCGTGATTCGCACGCTGAAGGAGTACAAGAATTTCGAGCTAGTCGCCGAGTGGCGACACTTGAAGAGCGCCGGCAACAGCGGCATTTTTGTTTGGGGCATTCCCGCTTCACTCGAGGGACTGAAGCCCGGCGCGCTGCCGCAAGGGATTGAAGTGCAGGTGCTCGATCATGGTTATGCCGAGCAATATGAGAAGAGCACCAAGAAGAAGCCCGATTGGTTCACCACCAATGGCGATGTGTTCCCGGTCGGTCGCGCCAAGATGACGCCGTTCCCGCCGGTTTCGCCAAACGGTCAGCGGAGCTTTCCCACGAAGAACCTGAGCAAAGGAACGCCCGAGTGGAATCATTATCACATCAGCGCGATCGACGGCGTGATTAAACTCTCGGTCAACGGCGAACAAGTCTCGGGCGGCAAAGACATCACGCCGGCCAGCGGTTATCTCTGCCTGGAGTCTGAAGGCTCGCCGGTGGAGTTTAAGAACATTCGCATCAAAGAGCTGCCGTAGGTTGTGGCAAAAGTATTTTCCGCAAGTGCTGCTGCTCTTCGCCGATCGCGCAGCCGCAGAAAAGGGGTAACGGCGGTCACCTTTCCCTTCGCATAACGTCGCGTTTCCGTAGCATTACGAACCATCAGGCCGCTCTTGCCATCGACGCTAGCGGTTATTAGGCTCGTATCTTGTTGGTTGCGAAAAGCTTGGTGAAATGTTGTCCGAAACTTCATCTTGCTCTTGAGCCAAAGCTCAAGAATCTCGATAAGTCAGATAACCGGTTACCCCGCGATTGTTGGGCGATGAAGGGGCAGCCTGCACAACCATGACGCCGCAGCTCGACTGAGATTGGCGAACGGATTTCGCCGATCCGCAGCATTCAAGCCAGTTTTCACTTCCTCTCCACACTCGTGAACTGCACGAAGCATGGGGGTTCGCCATGAGGGGAAGTTCTACCGACATCGCGCGCGGCAGCATCTCTTTGAGACTCTGCCCGGCGACAATCTTCTTTGCCACGCTCGTATTGCTCCACGCAACACAGCGGGCCACGGCTCAGGATTCGCCCGCCTCGGCGACTTCGACGAGCAACAACAAGTCCAGCGAGCGCAAGCCGGAGCGAAATCTCATTTCGCGAATGGCTTGGGTGCGAATGGAAATCGTCGGCGGGCGCATTGCCATGCTGGGCCATCGCTGCGGCCAAAGTCGCATCGTGCAGGTCGGCGAGCCGAACGAGTTGCCTTATGAGCAACTGTCGGTGCAACTGCAAACCGAAACGCTGCTGCTACATTACGAAGACAATCAAACCGAACGGCAGATCAAGCTGGATCTCGATGATCAACAGCGGATCACGCTGACCCGCACCGGCAGCAGCCCGTCGGCCGATCTGAAATTCTCGCAACCGTTTCGCGGGCCGATTACGCTGACCATCGGCCGCGATTCACCGCAAACATACACGGCTGCCACGCTGTGGCACCTGTCGCTCGCGCAACCGCAACTGTGCGAAGAAACACTCTTTCCACTGCTGGAAACATTGCGTCCTCACTGGCAACTGAAGGAACTCTCGAATGGCATTCTGCAGGAACTGCGCAGCCAGGCCGGCCGCGATGTGCTGACCGAACGAGCCCAATGGCGAGATTGGGTGGCGCAGTTGAACAGCGATGATTTTCAAGAACGTCAACTTGCCGACCGGCGACTACGAGCCGCGGGACAAGGCGTGGTGGCCTGGTTGCAACGACTCGACCGCAAAAGTCTGACGCCCGAGCAAGCAGCTCGCATTCAAGACATTTGCCAGGGCCTGGCCGATCTCTCGACCGACTCGCCACAACGTGTCGCGGCTTGGATGGTCGATGATCGCTGTGCTTGGCTCGCGTTGCTGCGGCATGACAATCTGGATGTCCGCGTCGATGCTACAAACCACCTCAGCGTCCTCTTCGGCAAGCCACTCGCGTTCAATCCGATCGGCGATTTGAGCGATCGCGAGATTCAACTCGTGCAGTTGCAAAAACGCTTTGGGAAGTAAGCGTAGGCCAAGCCCTGAAGTGCCTGACCTACTCCTGCAACCGCGCCCAAGCATTTTCAATGGCCTCGGCACCAACCGCCGGGGCCTGACAGGCAAAATCCTGGCAGACGTACAAGTGCGGCTGTTTGTCTGGCGCTCCTTCTTTGCCTTCCAGTAGCGGATTCAAAATCTTCGGGACTGCTTCGCCTGGCTGGTGCGCCACGAACACCTGTCGCGGAATGAATCGCCGGCGAAACTCGCGCAGCAGGTTCTTTGTTTCATCCACCGCACGATCACCGACGAAGACTAGCTCCGCGGTCGGCCCGAGATAGGTGTCGAGCGCGAGCAGCAACTGCCCTGCTGCCGTCGGTTGGCGTTGCATCACGCCCACTGCAGATTGCAGTGTGCTCTCGGCAGCTTGCAGATATTTCATTTCGCCGGTCAGTTTGCCGAGCCGGAGCAGCGCTGTCGCCGCCATCGCGTTGCCGCTCGGCACGCTGCTGTCGTGAAGGTCTTTATTACGGACGATCAACTGCTCGTGATCATCGGCAGTGAAGAAAAACCCGCCGGCCGGATCAGCAAAGTGCGTTAGTAAATGATCAGCAAGTTCCGCTGCTCGTTCTAACCACACGGCAGCAAAGTTGGCTTCGTAGAGTGAGATCCAACTATTGGCGAGATACGCATAGTCGTCAAGATAAGCCGCCAGTTTCGCCTGGCCATGTCGCCACGTGTGCAGCAGCCGGCCATTGGTGTCGCGCAGTTGCTGGTGGAGAAAGAGCGACGCTTTTTCCGCGGCTTGCAGGTAGCGGGGCTCATCGAGAATCACTGCAGCGCGCGCGAGCGCGTCGATCATTAGCGCGTTCCAGCTGACGAGAATCTTGTCGTCCTTGCCGGGGCGGATGCGCTGTTCGCGCACGTGGAGTAATTCTTGACGGCTGGCTTCCAGTTCTCGTTCAAGCTGGTTCAACTCAATGTCGACTTCCGCGGCAATTTGTTCCAGCGGTCGCGGCAGATGGAGAATGCTCGCGCCATGTTCGAAATTGCCGCTTGCCGTGACGTCGTAAACTTTGCAGAACACTCGGCCGCGGTCTTCGCCCAGGATCGCTGCGATTTCTTCGGGCTTCCAGACGTAAAACTTTCCTTCTTCCCCTTCGCTGTCGGCATCTTCGGTGCTGTGAAAGCCGCCGGTCTTGTCGGTCATCCAACCGAGGACGTAATCGCAGGTCTCGCGGGCAATGCGGCCGAAAAGAGGATTCGCCGTGGCTTGGTAGGCTTCGAGATAAGCGTTAGTGAGCAGCGCGTTGTCGTAGAGCATCTTTTCGAAGTGCGGCACCAGCCAGCGCTCGTCCACGCTGTAGCGGGCAAAGCCGCCGGCCAAGTGATCGTAAATTCCGCCGTGGGCCATTTGCTCGAGTGTGTGCGTGACGACATGCAGCAGCTGCGGATCACGATTGCGACTCCACACGCGCAACAGCACCTGCAGGTCGAGCGAGTGCGGAAACTTCGGCGCGCGGCCAAAGCCACCCCACTGCGGATCGAACGCTTGTTGCAATTGAGTGGCAGCGTGATTCAGCAGATCAAGTTCGAGCGGATCGCCATTGGCTTCGTCGCTGCCGATCTTTTCCAAATGCTGCGTCATCTCGGCCGCTTGCTGCACGGCCATCTCGCGGCGATTCTGCCAGGCATCGGCGACGGCCCGCACCACATCGATGAACCCCGGCATCCCCATCCGCGCGGTCGGCGGCCAGTAAGTGCCGCCGTAAAACGGCGTGAGCTCGGGCGTGAGAAAGACCGACATCGGCCAACCGCCGCGGCCCGTCATCAACTGCACCGCGTTCATATAAATTTGATCAAGGTCAGGCCGTTCCTCGCGATCGACCTTGATGCAGACAAATAGTCGATTCAGCTCGGCAGCGATCTCCGCATTCTCAAAACTCTCATGCTCCATCACATGGCACCAGTGGCAAGCCGAATAGCCGATCGATAAAAAAATCGGCTTGGCCTCGGCCTTCGCGCGCGCAAGAGCTTCGCTTCCCCAGGGATACCAATCGACAGGGTTGTTTTGGTGTTGGAGGAGGTAGGGGCTGGATTCGGCGGTTAGGCGATTGGGCATGGCGAAGTACCGGGGGAGAAGTTCTGAGTTCTGAGTTTTGAGACAAGAGTTGCCAAAGTGAGTTCCTCATCCTGCCTCAGAACACAGAACCCAAAACTCAGAACTTCTTCTAATTCAACACTCTCGCTCGCGAATATAACACGCTCGCGCCAGCCGCGAGCGATACAATGAGTCGATCATGCGTACAACGGTTGAATCGCGATCGCCGCTCTTCATCGTCATCACATTGCTATTGCTGCCGGTCATCTACATCGGCAGTTATCTGGCCTTGGTGGTTCCTGCTGGTCGCACCAGGCCCGTGCAATTTCGGGAAGCGGACGGTGAGTTGCGAACTGCGCTGTCTCACTTTCCAGATGAGCACTATCGCTTGTCGGAGCATCCTTGCCACGAGATCTTTTGGCCGCTCGAACAGATCGACCAACAAATTCGGCCGGAAGCTTGGATGCGCCACATGGTTGAGTAGCCCGCAGAATGCCGTGCGCCGCGCGAACCTTTCGCTGCAATTCGCTTCCTTTCTGGATATGACATCACGTTCTCGAAAACGACCGAATAGCAGGCAGCTGCGCGCCCTGTGCGCAGATCTTTCGCCCGAGGATGGCGTTGATCCACGGCACTTGGCGCGGGCGGGCGGCGAACAGACCGATCGTCGCAAGGCCTGGCAACTGTGCAGTCAGGTCCGCGATTCGCTGCGGCTGATCTTGGGAACTGCCGTCAATGAACGACTGCAAGCGCTCGACGTGCGCGAAGTTCTCCCCGCGCCGAATGAGTCGCAGTTGCTGGTCTTGCTCACTTCGAATGATCCGCTCGATGAGCAAGAGCGACAGGAAGTGCTCGACGCCCTGGGTGCAGCGGCGGGTTGGTTGCGGGCGGAAGTGGCGACTTCGATTACGCGCAAACGCGCGCCGCGGCTGGAACTGCAGTTGCTGCCGAGTTGAACGTTGGCGATTATTCCAGTGAAATTACCGCTGGTTGGAGCGGTCGCGTCTTGCCAAAAGTCGAAGTGGCTGATGTTGTGCTGCGATTCTTCGTTCCCTCACAACGCCAGCACTGGCGAAGGACGCCAGTGGCACACTGAGGAATACGCCTCATCTCACAGCAGTGTGCCACGCAGTACGAGCATCGCCACGCTGAAATAAATCACCAGGCCGGTTACATCGACAAGCGTAGCGACAAACGGCGCTGAACTGGTTGCCGGATCGAGGCCGGCCCGCTTGATCAAAAACGGCAACATCGAGCCAGAGAGCGTTCCCCAGAGCACGATGAATACCAGCGAGATCGCTACGGTGATGCCGACCAACGCCCAGTGCGGTCCGTACATCGGCGTGAATACTGTCCAAAGTGCGATCCGGCCGAAGCCGATGCCCCCCAGGACGAGACCGAGCAGCAGGCCCGAGAGCAACTCGCGGCGCATCACCATCCACCAATCGCGCAGTCTCAATTCGCCCACCGCCATCGCCCGCACGATGAGAGTTGCCGCTTGCGAGCCTGAGTTGCCACCGCTGGAAATGATGAGCGGAACAAACAGCGCGAGCACAACCGCCTTTTCGATCTCACTTTCAAACACACCCATCGCCGACGCGGTGAGCATCTCGCCCAGAAAGAGGACGATGAGCCAGGTGGCCCGCTTGCGAACGAGCTGCAGTACGGGCGTTGCCACGTAAGCTTCTTCGAGCGCTTCCAAGCCACCGAATTTTTGAGCGTCGCGCGTCGCTGCTTCTTCGGCGACATCGAGCACGTCATCGACGGTCACTACACCCAGCAACACGCCACGGCGATCGATCACTGGCAGCACTGAGCGGTCGTATTTACGAAACGTTTCGACCGCGGCCGCTTCTGCATCAGTTACGTTAAGGGCCACGTAATGCCGATCCATCAGCGAGCGCACTTGCGATTCGGGATTGGCAAGCAGGATCTGCCGCATCCGAATATCGTCGATCAAATGATGCTCGGTGTCATACACATAGACCGCATTCAGCGTTTCGCTGTCTCGGCCGACTTGGCGAACATGTTCCAGCACCTGGCTGATCGTCCACTCTTCTTTCACGGCAATGAAGTCGGGCGTCATCAATCGGCCGACCGTTCCCGCGCCGTAAGACAGTAGCGACCGCGACACTCGCTGATTTTCTGGACTGAGTAGCGTCAGCAGACGCTCGACGTCGGCATGATCGCGACCTTCGAGAACCGCCGTCCGATCGTCCGGCGCGAGTTCATTCAGAATGCGCGCGAGCTCCGTCTCCGGCAGGCAATGAATCAGCTGATCCTGCGCAGCCCAGGTGAGATGCGCGAATGTCAGTGCGGCGAGTTCGGCTTCAAGGCACTGAAAGGCAACCGTGTCCTCGTAGTTGCCGAGGTCATCGAGCAAGTCGCCCAGATCGGCCGGGAGCCAACGATTGAGGACCTCACGCAGGGTGTCGAGGTCCTTATCGTGAATGAGTTCACGAATTTCGGGAAGCAGCAGTTTTTCGAGACTCGACATGGCTGACTGCTCACGAAATGGGCGCTACTGCTGCGCGGAGAGGAAAATAAACCGTCTGCGAGAGCCGACCGCAGCTTAGTGCAACACAGGGCAAACGTCGAACCAGGCTCGCTTTTGCGATTCCATCCATTCGTTCGATTGTTCTGGTCCCCAGTTGCCGACGGGGTAGAACTCCAGAGGCGGAGCCGCCGGGCTTTCCCAAGCGGCGAGAATCGGATCGATAATGCCCCAGGCCAGTTCCACTTCATCGCTACGAGCGAAGAGACTTGCATCGCCGTTGAGCGCGTCGAGCAGCAGGCGCTGGTAAGCGTCAGGCAGTGCGCCGGTGTATTCGCGCTGGAAGCTGAAGTTCAAATCGGTCGTCCGCAGCCGCATACCGGCGTCGGGAACTTTGGTTTGAAAGTGAATTTGAATTCCTTCGGCTGGCTGAATTTGAATCACCAGCTTATTGGCGTCGATGTTCGTCGTCCGCGGACCATCGGCGAAGAGCAATTGCGGCGGCTCTTTGAATTGAATGACGATCTGCGAAGTGCGACAGCTCATGGCTTTGCCGCTGCGGAGATAAAACGGCACGCGGTTCCAGCGCCAATTGTCGACGTGCAGCCGCAGCGCCGCAAAAGTGGCGGTGTTGCTCTCGGGGGGCACATCCTTGGCCTGCCGATAGCCTTCATACTGTCCGCGAAATGTATGCTGCGCGAACTCAGCGCCGTGCATCGCCCGAATCGAGCGCAGCACTTTCACCTTTTCATCGCGGATAAAATCGGCCTGGTAGCGGGCCGGAGCTTCCATGGCCGTGACCATCAGCAGTTGCAGCAGGTGATTCTGAAACATGTCGCGGAGCACGCCGGCCTTGTCGTAGTAACCGCCGCGGCTGCCGACCTCGACTTCTTCGGCCACGGTGATCTGCACATGGTCAATGTAGTTACGATTCCAAATTGGCTCGAAGATGGAATTGGCAAACCGGAGCACGAGCAAATTCTGCACGGTCTCTTTGCCGAGGTAGTGGTCGATGCGGTAGACCTGCTTTTCGTTGAAGACCTTGTGCGTGGCTTGGTTGAGCGACTTCGCCGTGGCGAGGTTCGTGCCGAACGGCTTTTCGATAATGATCCGCCGCAGCCCTTTCGATTCCTCGGCCATGCCGGCCGCGCCAAGCTGGCCGATGGCCATTTCGTAGAGCGTGGGACTGGTTGAAAGATAGTACAAGCGACTGGCGGGGGCGTTGTTTTCAACTTCCGTTTCGAGGAAGGTCTTCAGCGATTGAAAGCTGGCCGCATCGTCGATGTCGCCGCGATGATAAAAGATGTTGCCGGCAAAAGCTTCCCAGCTCTTGGTGTCGAATTCCTTGCCGCAGAACTTGGCTGTAGTGCCAGCGAGCTCTGCACGCCAGGCTTCATGCGTGAATGGCGTGCGCGAGACGCCGACGACGCGAGTCTCTTTCGGCAACCGTCCCTTTTGATGCAACAGATACAGCGCGGGAATCAGTTTGCGGCTGGTGAGATCGCCCGAAGCGCCAAAGATCACGACCGTATTCGGCATGGTTCTAACTTTCTATGCTGTCACAAACCGCGGCGTGAGCCAGAGTTGCGAGGATTTGCCAAGACGCAGTTCGTTGATTCTGCATGATCTGTGCGGGTTCGCAAGGCATCGAGCCTCGCCGGCGAGGCTCGGCGAACTTGCGTGGCGGGAAGTTTGATAAACTGCAAGCGTCATCTCGGAGCCACTCGCATGTTAAGAATCGCCGTTCTGCTTTTCCTGTTGGCAGCCCTTCCCTTGGTCGGACGCGCGGAAGATGCGCCGCCCGAAAAGCCCCTCAGTGCTTTGATCGTCTTCGACCACAACGGCCAGACGACGGCGCTGCGCGTGGAAGGGGAACGGCAGCTGGCCATTCTCGAATCGTACTTTCCCGGTTACCGCACGCAGCCCGAAGCCAGCGAAGCCGGCGCCTGGGAAGCGAAGTATGAAGTCTTCATCAATCTCAAGCACGGCAAGTCGTATCGAGTGCTGGTATCGTCGAACAGTCGATTCTGGTCGATGGGACGAGGCGATTTCGAGCTGCGCGGTTACTTCAGCGATTTCGTCGCTGCACTGCTGAAGATCAAACCAGCGCCACGGCGCGAGTAATCGTCTCACCGTAGGCCGGACCATTGGTCCGGCCAAGATGCGGGTACTAAGTAACTACCGGCGCAGTTGCGGCATCAAGACGGACCAAACGCCCGTCCTACCTAAGAGTCAGTTTCCTATGCCTTCTTCCCGCAGCATTATTCGTTGGTTCTGCCCTTACTGCTCTTGGCAGGAAGATGGCACTGTGGCGGAGCTCGACAGCAAGCTTCGTTCGTTGGGCATGATCAAGCGCGAGGAAGAAGCCGACGTCGCGCTGCTGCTCGAACTGGCCCGTATCAAGAAGCCAGATCTTCGTTGCCCGAACTGCCGCAAGGTGGGCTACACGGCGGAAGCGATCGATCCGAGCGAAGACGGTTGGGGCCGCGGCAAACCCTGCGCCAACTGCGGGACGGAGATTCCCGCTGAGCGCCTCGAACTGTTTCCCGACCAGGATCTGTGCGCCAAATGCCAGGGCAAGGTCGACAACGGCGGGCAGTTGTCGGGGGACGATTATTGCCAGCACTGCGGCACGCCAATGGTCGTTAAAGTTCGCCGCGACGGCGTGAGCCGGTATCAGCAGATCTGCCCCAACTGCCGGCGGTAGTTTTTGGCGCAAAATTACAAGATTCTTCGATTCCGCCCGCCTTTTTGTCGCTTGACCCCCTGGCCCCCCCCTCGAACAATGGAGCCAGCGAGGTTTGGTTTGGCCTCGCGAGCGCACCCGCCCGCTCGTCTCGTGTCGCTGGAACATTTTCCGCTATGGGTGCTCTTCGTCCTGGTTCCGCCGCTGCTCGCCTGGGGCTCACGAATGTGCTGCCGGGACAGAGTGGTCAGCAAGCGTGCCGAGGCCTGATCTGGGCCATCTTGGCCCGCCTCCGCAGTGCCGGCGCCCGCCCCGTGCCGTTCCTGTCGCGCGCTTGTCCGTACCCCTATCAGGCCCTGCAGCGCGTAACCGGCAAGTGCCCCCGGCACCTGGACAGCTGGTCGATGCCGCGGGACCGTTGCCGTGACGTGTTTACGTCAGCCGTGGCCCGGGCCGAAACCGGCGTGTTGATCGATGCTGCCGAGTCGGGTGACTGCCCCGCCTGCGAGCTGTCGGGTTGCAGCACCGGCGGCCGAGCCAAGAGTCCGCAGGTCCGAAATTTCGAAACACTTTGCCTATGGCTCGATCTGCCCCGCGTTGGCATGATCGATGTTCGTCAGCTGCAAGTTTGTCGTCAGCCGCATCCGCCGGTCAATGTCGACGCGCTGTTGCTCGACGGCGTTGAAAACATCCGCCAGGCGATGGCCGTGCAGACCGAGCTCGAAGCCCTCTGGCGAATTCCGGTGCTCGGCTATTTGCAATTGCCGCCGTCGCTCCGTGAGCTCGTTGATCAATGGAATGGCGATCAGCCTCCGAGCGCCGATCTGTTTGATTTGCTCGCCGACCACCTCTCGCCCCATTGGGACGAACAACTAATGGGCGAGCTGATGCAGCGGCCTGCCTGGCCGCGCGAATTTGAAATTGGTACTCACTCGCCTATCGGACCGCGCACGCGCATCGCCATTGCCCAGGACGAAGCCTTTGGCTGGTGTTTTCCAGAGGCGCTCGATGCGCTCGAACGGGCCGGCGCCACGCTGTGTGATTTCTCGCCGCTGCGGAGTGAGCAAATTCCCGAGCGGACCGATCTCGTCTACATCGGCTGTGGCCATCCCGAGCGATATGCTGAAGCGCTGTCGCGCAATCATTGCCTCATGCAATCGCTGCGCAGCTTTTCCGGCACTGGGGGAAGAATTTATGCCGAAGCCAGCGGCGCGTCGTATCTCTGTCGACAAATGATTTTGCCGAACGGCACGACGGCGAACATGGCAGGGCTGTTGCCGATCAATGCCCGCTTCCTCGGCGATAACCAACCTCCGCAACAAGCCGAAGTCACCTTCGCCCTTGGCAGCTGGTTTGCCGAGCGCGGCACCACGCTCCGCGGCTATCGCGCCGCGCAATGGCAACTCGATCCCTGCGGCTCGATGCTCACCTATGCGCAAGATCCGTCGCAGCGCTGCGACGTGCTCGGCCGCGGCAATGTGCTATGCAGCCGAGTCCTCTTCAACATCGCGGCCCATCCCGGGCTGCTCGAGCGTTTTGCCAAGCCCGGCTCGGCGCTTTCTGCCGTCGTTCGCACTGGGCGTTAAACAGCTGCCATCCACGACTCTCGATTGAATCGGCAAACAGATGCTGCTCAACTATGTGAGCGGTATCCATCGTTTCCGATTCGCCAAATTCGAGTGTCTCGATGACGCGTGTTGTCTGTGAGTGTGGCGAGTCTTTTGCTCCCTTTCTCATCAACGGAACGCCGCGCACCAGTTGTCCATTCTGCCGTCGACCTCTGACGCTCGGCGATAATGGGCACTTGCTGGGTACAAAGCCTCTTCCGCCACCGCGAGAAGTTAATCAGCCTGCAGCCCCACCACCGCTCGCCGAGAACACAAATTCTCCAACTCCTCCGCGGACCGGTGAGCGACTGTCACGCTTTCCGCAGATCAGCAGCACCCGACAGCCACAGTCGCGCAAGATTCGCGACGAGTCGTCGCTGGACGCGCTGGAGGCGTTGGATTACTTTCGGCCTGCTGCGCGGTTCATCAATTACGATGGTTTCGACCGCGCGCTTCAAACGCTCACAGATTTCGTCGCGCTCGAACGCCAAAAATCTCGCCATCCCTTGGCCTGCCCAAATTCGCTTGGATGCGATGTGCCGACCTGCTCGCGAGCGTTTGCTTGCCGTGCACTCCCCAACAACGGAAGCGGCCTGGGCTTCATTCTCGGTTGGACTTTGGGAGGCGCTGGGATCATGGTGGGATTCTTTCTCATCATGTTTATTATCTTTGCGTTGGCTCTTGATCCGCCAGAAAACCCCAACGTCTTCGGAATCGTCCTGTTCGTTACAGGCACGGTTCTGGCCGGAGGCGGAATAGCTTTCGCCATTTCCGGGATTTACAGTCATTACCAACAGAAGCACATTCGCTTGATGGCAGCCGAGGCAAAGAAGGCGGGCCTGCAGTTCATTCCGTCAGTCCGCGTCCCCGCAGAGTTGGGAGATGCAGCCTTTCCCGTGATTTGTCCCACACCACCGGACAGCACCTTCGAGAAGGAATCAGCCCGCTCTGTGGTCGACTTGCTGGCAGTGGGAGTGATCGACGGCCAGGAACTCCTGGTGGTGGAATACGCTCATCATTTTGACCCGAACGATCACATGCCGTTCGGTGCTGCGCTCAAGACTATCCAAACAATCGTCAAGCCCTCGACCTTCGGCGATCGTCCCCAGATCTGGCAAAGTTATCTGCTCACCTACTATCTGGATGAGCTGATTCGAGTTCCTGATTTTGTGGTCACGCCAAATGTCAGTGGCTATCAGAAGACGCACCTGGAACGGACGTTTCCGGGACGGCTGTCGCCGATCGATGCCGGCGGGTCGAACAACTACCTGCTCGCCGTGGCAGGCACGCAGCGACACTTATTCGGTCGGGAGTTTCGTGACTTACTCGCTTCCACTCCGAATTGGTCGATCCAAGTTGTCGCAGGACGACTGATCGTCTGGAACGGCCCGAAATCGACTAACCCCAGCCAGCCAGTGTCGCAAGTTGTGGCCTTCGCCGCAAAACTGCGCCGGCTGCTGACGCAGTCGATTGACCCTTGAAACTCGCAAACCGATACTGACGGCACGTCGTCTTATCGATTCTTTCCGCGAGTATGTCATGTTTGTTTCGCGTTTGATTTTCGCTGTTTTTCTCTGCGCCTTGATCGCGCCGCCTGCCAATTCGAAATCTCCCAACGTCGTGCTGATCATCACCGATGATCAAGGCTATGGCGATCTCGGCGCGAATGGCAACACGATGATTCGCACGCCGAGCCTGGACGCGCTCGCGAAGCAGAGCACCCGGCTGACGAATTTTCATGTCGATCCGACATGTGCAGAAACACGTTCGGCGCTCATGACCGGCAAGTATTCGTGCAGCGTGGGTGTCTGGCACACGATCATGGGTCGCTCGATTCTGCGGCTCGATGAGAAGATCATGCCGCAGTACTTTGCCGAAGCCGGTTACCGCTGCGGCTTGTTCGGCAAATGGCACCTGGGAGATAACTATCCGTATCGCCCGCACGAGCGCGGCTTTCACGAAGCCCTCTTCAGCGGTGGCGGCGGCGTGGGGCAAACACCCGATCATTGGGGGAACGATTATTTCGACGACACCTATTCGCGTAACGGTGTGAAAGAGAAGCAAACCGGCTATTGCACCGATGTGTGGTTCGCCGCGGCGACGAAGTTCATCGAGCAAAACAAAGACAAGCCGTTCTTCTGCTACATCGCCACCAATGCGCCGCACTCGCCGTACAACATCGAACCCAAATACGCGAAGACTTATCTCGATCAGGGCGTGCCACAGCCGATGGCGAATTTCTACGGCATGATCGAAAAGATCGACGAGAACGTCGGTGGGCTGATGAAGAAGCTCGACGACCTGCAGCTCGCCGAGAACACCGTTGTGATTTACATGACCGACAACGGTACAGCCGAGGGCGTGCTGCGGCCCGGTATGGGCGGCGCGAAGAAAAAGGCCGCAGCCGAAGAGGCCAAGTGGCCGGGTTATTCCGCCGGCATGCGCGCACAAAAGGGCTCGCAATACGATGGCGGTCATCGCACCTCGTGCTTCATTCGGGCGCCGTTCAACAAGTCGATTGCCGCCAATCAGGAAGTGAAAGAGCTCACTGCACACTTCGACTTGCTGCCCACGTTGCAAGCCATGTGCAATCTGCCGCCCGCCGTTCAGAAACGGGAAAGTGAACCGCTCGACGGCACGTCGCTCATGCCGCTGCTCACGCATGAACAGGCCGAAAGTTGGCCGCAGCGGACGCTCGTCGTGCACTCGCAACGGATGGAGCATCCACAGAAGCTCCATAAGTGCGCGGTGATGACCGATCAGTATCGGCTCGTCGATGGCAAAGAGCTCTACGATATGACCAAGGACCCTGCCCAGCAAAACGACATCGCGGCCGCGAACACCGAGGTTGTCGAAAAACTGCGCGGCGAATACGACCAATGGTGGAAGCACGTTTCCCAGAAATTCGATCTCTACAGCGACGTGCCGCTCGGCGCGAAGGGTGCGCCCGCGCAGGAACTCTGCTGCCACGATTGGCATCCAGATGATCCGGCGACTCCTTGGAATCAAAGCGGCCAGGCCGGCGTGGCCGGCAACCCTTTCGTCAACGGTTGGTGGGCAGTGAAGGTCGATCGGCCAGGCCGCTATCGATTTGAACTCCGCATGCGGCCGGAGGGAGTCGACTACAAGATTCCTGCCGGCGAAGCTCGCGTGAAAATCGGCGATCAGGAAGCAACCGCCAAAATCGCCGAAGGGGCCGATCATGCAACAATCGAAATGGATCTGAAGCCCACCGACCACGTGCAACTACAAACCTGGCTGACCACGGCTGAGGGAAAAAGCCGCGGCGCGTATTACACAATGGTGCGGCGACTCGAATAGAATCGAGTGTCACCCATTGTCGTCGTTCGCTCCGCGAACGATGAATCGAGGTTGTCCACCCGACTTTGCCAAAACGAGTCCGCGAGTTTTTGGCTTTGGCGAGTCGAGGCAACAGCATCGTTTTAAACGCCGAACCATGAAACACTTTGCCCTTTCATTTCTCATCCTCCTCGCCGCCGCTCCCCTCCAAGCCGCCGAGCCCAACTGGATCTGGTCGACCAAGGACGCCAACCAAAGCGCCGCGGCCGGTGATGTCTACTTCCGCCGCTGGTTCAACGCCGACGCGCCGAGCAAAGGCTCGATTGAAATCACGGCCGACAATCGCTTCGACTTGTTCGTGAACGGCCGGAGCGTGGGGGCGGGCGCCACGTGGCAAACTCGCACCAGGTACGACATCACACCGCTCTTGGTCCCAGGACGAAACTTGATCGCTGTGCGCGGCACGAACGACGGTGAGGATCCAGCCGGGCTCGTCGTGAAAGCCAGCATCGAACAAAAAGACAAACCGGCGGTCGAAATCGTCACTGACGCTGAGTGGCGATTCACCACGAAGCAGTGGGGCAATTGGGCCCGCACCGACTACGACGACAGCAAGTGGGAACCTGCGACCGTCCTCGGCGTGTACGGGAAGACCGCACCTTGGGGAGCAGCCGGCGGTGTGCAGACGCCGCAGCAACCGACGCTGACGAACAAGCCGCGGGCTCGCGAACTGGGCTTCTTCGACTTTCGCGATGGCGACCGCGTCGTGCTGCTCGGCAGCGCATTCTTCGAGCGGATGCAACAACACAACTATCTTGAAGCGATGATCACTGCGGGACTTCCTGACCGCAATATCACGTTTCGCAATCTCGGTTGGGGCGGAGACAACGTGTGGGGCGATGCCCGCGCGGTGTTCGGCGGCCGGACGGATGGGTTTAAACGGCTCCTCAGCGATATCGCTCTGTGCAATCCGACGGTCATCATCGTTTGCTACGGCGAGAATGAAGCCTACGCTGGCGAGAACGGCATCGACGAATTCCGTCGCGGCCTGAACAAACTGCTCGATTCGCTCGAAGCGACCGGCGCCCGCCTGCTGTTACTCAGTCCCCGCCAGCACGAGTCGCTCGGTTATCCGCTGCCGGATGCGAAGGAATACAACGAGAGCCTCAAGCTGTATCGCGATGTGATTTCGGAAGCTGCGGAGACGCGCGAACATCCGTTCATCGATTTGTATGACATTGCCGCGCCCGATTCGGCGGCGAAAAAATCGCGACTCACGCAGAATGGTTTGCACCTGACTGCGGAAGGAGAGCTGCTCGTCGCGCAGCAGTTGCTACCGCAACTCGGCGTGCCCGTCGGCAAAGTGCAAATCGAAATCGACATCGCGCGGCCTTCGCTGAGCGCTACCGGCGCACAAATCTTCGACCTGAAGAGCGGCAATGACGAAGTCAGTTTCTCCGCCATCTGGCGAGCAACCGAACTGACGAGCTCGCTCGCGTTCAGTGGCCTGCAGCCGAACAAAACGTACGAACTGCAGCTGGACGGCCAAAGCCTGGCGAAAAAAACGGGGCAGCAGTGGCGAACGGCAGTGGCAGTCGATCTCGATTCTGCTCGCGCCGCAAAATTGCGGCAGCTGATCGCCGAAAAGAATGCTCTCTTCTTCAACCGCCATCGGCCTCAGAACGAGACTTACCTGTTTCTCTTTCGCAAACACGAACAAGGCAACAATGCGGTCGAGATTCCGCAGTTCGATCCGCTGATCACGGAGCAGGAGAAGGAAATCGCCACGCTCAAAAAGCCCGTCGCTCACAAGTTCGAGCTCAAAGTCATCGACTAACCGTCGGTTACTTTTTGCCTGGCGTCGCCGGTTTTGCTTGCGCCGGCGGCGTTCCGAACTCGGGGGTGACTTCGAGTTTTTCTTCGCCGCGCACGATCTTGATCGTCGCTTTGTCGCCGGCGTTATAGCGGGCGATGACCGACTGCAAATGCGTGACGTCGAGAATCTCGGTGCCGTCGATGGCTTGCAGCTGATCGCCCGATTTGATCCCCGCCGCTTCGGCTGGCGACTTGGGAACGACTTGCAGCACGTGAGCGCCGCTGGGCGGAGTACCGCGCGGTTCGCTTTGCACGCCGAGGAACGGCGGCTGGAGCGTCTTACCGGCCTTCAACGCATCGATGATCTTTTCGTTGCCGCCGATCGGCACTGCGAAGCCGATGCCCGAGTCGTACCAGTCGACACCGGAGCCTTCTTCTTTCGATTGCGGATTTAGCGGCACGCTGATGCCGATGACGCGGCCTTCGAGATCGATGAGGGGTCCGCCGTAGTTGGCCGGGCTGAGATTTGCGTCGGTTTGCACGGCTTTGCCGCCGATGCGACTGGTTGCGGAAATAATTCCCGCCGTAAGAGCCGGTTCATTGCCGCCGAAACCAATGCCCAGTGCGACCGTCCACTGGCCCACGCGCAACTGCTGGCGCTCGGCCCAGGTCGGAACCGGCAGATTATTCATGCCGTCGATTTTGAGGAGGCAGATCTTGCGAGTTTCGTCGCGGCCGAGCAGCGTCGCGACTTTCCGTTCGCCGCTGGCCAGAGTCACGGTAATGATCGGTGGCTTGCGGATGAAATTGAAAGTGCTCGTCACGATGTAGCCGTCGGCGGAAATGATCAAGCCGCTCGTCGGTCCTTCGCCGGGAGCCTGGATGCCGGCCGCCGAAACGCCTGAAGCCAGACCGCCGATTCCTTCGATGGTGACCATCGAAGGCAGCACCCGCTTGGCCGCGGCGCGAAAGGCCTTGGGCGCGAGCAGCGTGCCTTGGACGATCTGGAGTTGATCAGCTTTGGTGGCGGGCTTTTCCTGAGCGCTGCCAAGGACCGGCAAGCCGGCGAGGACGAGCGACAGCAAACGCGAGAGATATTTGGTCGGCATGGTTCTGATCCGCAGACGGAGCCTGCTTTAAGGTGCTTTGATCGCTGCGGGCTTCACCACCACGCTGATGAGATCATTCTTTCGCTTCACTTCCACTTTGACGTCTACGCCGGCTTGCAACGCTTCGGTCAGGCGGCGGAAATCGCCGGAGTCACGGACCACTTCGCCGTTGATCGAGGTGACCAGATCATCGGTCTTGAAGCCCGCTTCGGCAGCAGGGCTGCCGGGCAACACGCGATCGATGTAAGCCGGGCTCTTGCGACCGCCGAGGGCGAACAGGCGGATGCCGAGTTCGCCTTTGCCACCCGAGGGTGTGGTGTTTTCGACCACGGCGGGCGCTGGTTCTTCGCCACGGATGAATCGCTGCAGCAGATCGGCAGGGACCGCGTAATTGAGCCTGGTGCCGGTTGTTTTGCCTTCGATCACTTTGCCAACAAGGCCGACAAGTTCACCCTGGGCATTCACCACCGCGCCGCCGGCTGCGCCAGGGTTGCTCGTGATGGCATCGATCAGAAAGACGTCGTCCTCATAGGGAAAATCGTTGTAACCGCGGCGAGCATCGAGACGCACACGGAGCGAAAGGACGCCGATATTCACGCTCAGCGGTTCGGCCCCTTCAGCCACTTTGAATGCATTGCTGACCGCGAGAACCCAATCGCCTTTCTTGGCGGCGGGTTGCTCCGGAATGGCAAAGAAGTCCGGTGTGGGCACGCTCACTTTGATCAGCGCGGTTTGCAACGAATTGCTGCGACGCACCACTTCCGCATGTTGCTGACTGCCGTCGGGCATCGTCACGCGGACGCTTCCCTCCGACAGATGCACGCCGGTGGCAGTAATGATCTGGCCATCAGGCGAAACAATGATTCCGGTCGCATAACCGGGCGACCGACCGATCGTCGCGCCGTAGATCTTTACCACACGCTTCTGCGCCGCGGCCACCGCATCGGCAAAGGGGCCGTTGTCGGGCTCTTGCGCGCGAGTAGGCCTGCCGCATGTAAGCGACAAACTCACGAGCGACAACATCAGGCAAATCGTTTTGATTGCAGGAGTGTTCATGGTTAGTCGGCTTTCTTCGGCGTTTGGAAAATTGCTTTCGCAGGAGAAAGCGTCGCGATCTGTGTCGTCACGATCCGCAGCTGTTCCACTTCAGCGAGCTTTCTCACCAGGACGCGCTCGGTTGGCAGGTCGTAGTTGCCGGCCCGTTTCCATTGGCGATAAATTGTGCTCGCGATCGGCTCGTCGTCATCAATACCGACGCCGGTCTTTACGAGTTGGATTTGCGGTTGCAGTTGTTCGTTGACCACACTCAGCCAAACGCACAGCTCTTCGCTGTCAGCATCGGTCAGTTCGAGACGATAGCAGAGACGGCCGGCTGCTTTGTCGGAACCAGCCAGACTCAACTTGCCCGCCGCCTGCCAGATCTCCGGCTGCAGCAAACCGCAGAGGACGACAGCTTGGGCGAAATGCGGATCGCGATGAGCCTTCGCCGTCGTCACTTCCTGTGAAGCATTATCGCCAGACTGCAGCCAATAGACTTTGCCGTCATAGCCGACGCGTGTCTGCTTACCATCGATCTCATAGCTGACGAGGATTCCGCCTTCCGAGCTGATGTGCATCGATTGCGTGCCGACCTTTTCCTGTTGGCGGAAAATATCGCTGGCGATGCTGAGGCCGTCTGACTCGGACGAACTGCTCTCACGACTCGTTGCCTGCCACCATCCAGCCAATTCGCGGGCGATCGTCTCGTTCAGCTTCTTATTGCGCACTTCACCAGCCTTGCCGAAGTCAGGCTTGGCCGGCGGCATCTTGATTTGCGGCATCGGGTTCTTCGGTACGTCGGGCTTGTCGGCTGGCTTGTCGTTTTTCGGTTCTTCCTTTTTCTCTTCGTCTTTCTTTTCTTCGCTCTTCTTTTCTTCCTGAGCCGCTGTTGGTTCCGCTGGTTTTTCGGCAGGCTTTTCTTCTGGCTTCTTCTCGGCAGGTTTCTCTTCCGGTTTTTTATCGTCGGGCTTTTTGTCTTCGGATTTCTTTTCTTCGGGAACCGGCTGGATCTTCGGCTGTTCCTTGACGATCGGTTCGTAGGGGAGTGAAGTCAGACGCACGGTGATCGTGCGCTGATTCTTCCCTTCCTTTTCGACCGTGAACGTCACCGGCCAGCCGGCAGGATAGGTCGACACGATGTTGGTGAACTGATTGGCGTCGGCGATCTTCACGCCTTCGAACGAAACCAGGCGATCGCTGAGCTCGAGCCCGGCCTTCGCGGCAGGCGAGTCGAGATTGACCGACTGGCAGATGACGCCGCCCAGTCGATTGGCGAACTGAGCGTCGAGCGTGCCGTGCTGGGCGAGCTTGGTGGAGAGGAGCTCAGGAATGAAATTGCGAACCTGATTGGCCGAGATCGCGTAGCCCAGGCCGACGTTGACGCGGCCGCGCTCTTCGAAGCTGCCGCGACCGTTGATGCCGATCACCTCGCCGTGCAGGTTGAACAGCGGGCCGCCGGAGTTGCCCGGGTTGATCGAGCTGTCGACCTGAATGCAGTTGCCGTAGACGAGTTGATTCAGGCCCGAGCCGGCTTGAAAGCGATGCACACCGCTGACGATGCCGAGCGTGACCGTGGGGCGCTGATCTTCGGCGAGGACAAACGGATTGCCCATGGCCATCGCCCAGTCGCCGACGCGCACGCGTTCGGAATCGGCGAGGGGTGCAATTGGAAACTTCTTCCCCTTCTCCTTGGCTTCGAGCTGAATGATGGCGACGTCACCGCCGGGATCGGTGCCGATTAACTTCCAGCGATAGAGCAAACCATCGGCGAGACCGGCCCAGCCATCGACACCAGCGCCGGCGACAACGTGGTGATTCGTCAGGGCGTAACCGGCGGGATCGTAGAGCACGCCCGAGCCGCCACCTTTGCGATCGTTCCCGTAGATAGCCACGACCGAGCCGTAAACATTGCTGATCGCCGTGATGCGAGCTTCTTCAGCGGCGCGGATGGCAGCCAGTTCGGCCGGCGTGATTTCTTCATCGGCGGCGTTTGCTAGTGGAGACAGCGTGGAAGACGCTGTAATCAACAAAGCTACGAAGCATCGCAACCAAGTGCGGACGTTCATTTTTTGTTCTTCAGCAAGCGGACAAGAGCCCAGTCGGCATGATCGGCAAGATCGAGATCGGCGCCGGGCAGGACGACGAGCGTGATTTGTCGAGTGCCAGCGAGCGAACTAGCACGGGCGTTTTTTAACGGCACTTGAATGTCGCGCGGCGGCTCGTTGCCGCGAACTCGTTCGGAAAGGAGTTTCTGGCCATCGACCATAACTTCAATGAGGCAGTCACCCTTGCCGGCCGCGTCGGCATCAATGCCGATGGTGGCATTCAGCGAGTCGAAATCATCGGGGACATCAAAGGTCAACTCATTGTGCGATTGCACGCCGATGCCCTTGTCAAAGACGCGTGTGCCGAGTGTCAGCGGCTTGCCGGTGACGCTGCGATCTTTTTGCCAGGGTCGAGCGAGAGTGACGAACGCTTGTTGCTTGACGGCAGTGGGCTTGAGATCGGAAAGGAACAGCACGCGTGAGGAGCGAACAACCACGCGTTGCACAGTATCCCAGGGAAGGGCAATTTGGCTGTTGCCGCCGACCTGCACCTGAGCTTTGTTTCCTTGCAGGGAAATCAGATCGCCACCCAGGACCGAGCCATCGCGCAAATGAAACGTGCACCGCGGCAAACGTGTTTCCGGAGCGGCTTGAGAGATGACCACACCCAGCACGCGATCGCGAGGCAAGTTGCGAACCTGACCGTCGATTTCGAGCGAGATTTCGGTTTCCGTCAATTTGCTCATCAAGCCCGTCAGGCTGTCGATTTTGCCTTCGACCTTCACGAACAGGCGATCGACATCGGCAGCCGGCGCGGCGAGGGACTTGTTGAATTCTTCACTGTCGATCGTCGGTTGTAAACGAATGGCGCGGAGGGCATCGATCGAGACTTTGAGCGGATCGCCACCGGCCCAGGTAATGATGCATTGATCGTCAGCCAGTGTGACTTGCTTGGCGCCGATGCTACCGCCGCCGACCAGATCGACGATGATGGCGGGCTTCTCGAGGGGTGGCAGAACCGGCGCTGCCGTCAGTTGAATCAGTTGCAGGTCGTCGAGCGTGGTGCCGGCGGGAATGTCGGTGCCGGAAACAGCGCCCGCGGCGACACTCAGGTTCGGCGTGGCAACGGTTTTTCCGTCGAGCAATGTTATCTGCGGATGCTCAGGAGTTTGTTCCTGAGCCACAGATGCTGCGATAAGAAAGAGAACCACCACTTGTGACAGGAGCACAAGGGAGACGAGTCGAGTTCGTGCGTTGCGCTGCATGCCGCTATTGTACTTGCTGGTGGGACTAAAGTCATAAACCGCGGTGTGAGCCAGCGGACAAAGGACTAGCCGTCGGTTTCGTCCTGAAAGCTCTTGTAGTATTGCTCGATCAACTGTTGATAACGGCCGGGAAACTTTTCGCGAATGGCGTTGTAGACCGGATCGCGATCCTTGTCGCGGAGATGGCTCCAGGGGCTTTGTGGGCCGCCACGATGGAGGCGTTTCACCGCTTCGCCGTCGGTGCCTTTGCTGCCGCCGCCGGAGTTGCCACCCTGTCCCTGGCCTTCGCCCTGCCCTTGGCCTTCGCCTTCACCACCCTCGCCTTGGCCGGGCTGCTTTTCGCCCATCGGTTTGCCGCTCCCCTTGCCTTGCGATTCTTTCTCTTCGGCTTCTTTGATGAGCTTGGCGAGCATCGAGATGATTTTATCTTGCTGTTCGCGAGTGTCCTTGCCGGTATCTTCAAGGCCGAGCTTACGGCGGCTGTAGTCCATACGGAGCTGCACGTCCGAGAGGGTTCCTTCTTCAACAAGCTTCAGCTGTTCCACCTGACGGGCGGCAGCGACTCGCATCCGCTCGGGAGCATCGGGATAGTCCTTGATGAACTTGTTGAGCGAAGCCATCGCGTCTTTGTGCTTGAGCAACTGGATCTGCGCGACACCTTGCAGGAAGAGCGCTTCGCCCTGGTGGAGCGAGCGATCGGCCAACTTGGTGCGGAGCTGATCGAGGAGCGGCATGGCGCTTTCAAAGCGTTCGCCGATCAAGTAACCGCGAGCGAGAAAGTACGCTGCATCGGCAGCCAGCCAGGGATCTTCCGAAGCCGAGAGCTTGGCAAGGGCTGGCAGGGCGGCGGCGAGGTTTTCATCACCGAGGTCGGTCAGTGCTTGCTGATAATCTTTGTCGAGAGCTCGGAGGGCTTCGGTAACCGCGAGTGATTTTCCTTCGGAATCGGCCCGGAGGATTTTCACCAGATCGGTGACTTGCTTGACCGCTTCGGCGGGCAGATTTTTGCGAGTCGAGAGCTCGCTGACGAAACGATCGAGCAATTGATCGGTCGTTTCGGCCGCGAACACGGGAGCAGCGAGCGCGAGCAGCACGAGCGCCAACCAAGTGCGAAGATTGCGAGACATATTTTCGATCCTAAAGTTTGGTTAGCGTGAAAACTACTTGCCGCTGCGTTCGAGAATGCGAATGGTCATTTCGCCGATGTCGGCTTGCCGTTCGCTGACCTTCAGCACTTCTTGCTTGAGGACGTTGTCGAACTCTCCCGATTCAGGCCGGGCGGCTTCGAGCGATGTGGTGCGACGATTGACGCGGAGCTGAGCAGCCCGCAGCAACTTCAGCTCGGCCGAACCCGGCAACAGCGGCTCGTTGCCACCACCGCCGCCGCCACCTCCACCACCGCCGCCACCATCCTTTTGCTTCTGAGCTTTTTGCAACGCTTCGATGAGTTCTTCGAGCGTGGTTTCCACTTCTCGCTGCATGGTCTGCGTGTAGTTGTCGGTGCGGAGATTGTCGGCGAGCAAACCGCCGACCGTCATCAGGTCATCGCGGAGTTGTTCCACCACATCGGGGAAGACCACGCTCGTGCCATCTTCGAGAATGATCTCAAGAGCCTGCTGAGCGCGGAACGCCAGCGGCACACGATCGGGCTGACCTTCTTGCTTGATCACGGCCAGACCGCGTTCATCCTCGCCGAGAGACTTCAGGGCGTTGCGATCGCTGCGAGCGAGCTGGCCCAAGTTGTCGGTCTTCTTCTTGTCGAGCACCAACGCCTTGGCCGACAGCTCCTTTTGCACCGCCAGCATTTCGCGGAAGCGAGCTTCAAGCTTGGCGAGCTTTTCGACTTGGGTTTCTTCGCGGAGTTGGGCGAGACGCTCTTCGATTTCCTTCAGAGCTTCTTCCAGATCCTTAATGGCCTTACCTTGCTTGCGTGAGGCATCGGCGGGATCTTGCTTGCGGAGATCGCCCGAGGCTTGCTGCATCGACTTCTGAGCTTGCTGAACTTTCTGCTGACCGGGCTTGGGTTTGCCCGATTCGCCACCGCCCGATTCACCACCTTCGCCGCCACCGCCGGGCTGTCCACCCGATTGGCTGCCGCCTTGCTCACCCTTTTCCATCTTCTCCTGAATCTTGGCCGTTTGATTCTTGATGTCGTCCTGCTTGCCGGCCATCTTTTCGAAAGCTTCAGGCGGGAGCGACGCGATGCGTTGCGATTCCTTCTTCAATTCGCCGAGCGCCCGCTGCAGGTTTTCGAGAGCGGCTTGCTCGTCTTGTTGAGCAGCTTTGCCTTTACCTTCTTGCAGCTTGGCTTCGGCCTGCTGCTGATTTTGCATGGCTTGCTTCAATGGCTTTTCGCCAGCTTCTGGCGGACGCTGTGGTTGTGATCCACCGCCCGGTTGGCCTTCACCTGGCTTACCTTCACCTGGCTTACCTTCACCTGGCTTACCTTCACCCGGCTTGCCTTCACCCGGCTCGCCTTCACCCGGCTTGCCTTCACCCGGCTTACCTTCACCCGGTTTGCCTTCGCCCGGTTTGCCTTCACCCGGTTTGCCTTCACCCGGTTTGCCTTCACCATTCTTGTCGCCGGCTTCTTTGGCGATTTGTTCGGCGACGGCTTTGGTGCCTTGCTGGACTTTGTTTTGTTCGGCGGCGATTTTGCCGAGGCCTTGGATGCCGTCGTTACGGGCGGCTTCGGTGCCGGCGATCACCCCTTTTTGCTGTTCAACGAGGGCTTCGATGGCTTTGATCTTGGCTTCGAGCGACTTCAGCGTGTCATCTTTATTGGCGACTTTGTCGGCTTCGCGTTTCTCACCCTTTTGCGCCTGGATGATCTCTTCGATATTCTTCTTCCACTCTTCCAGCCGTTTGGCTTCTTCGAGGTTCTTGTCCTTTTCGCTCTTTTCGTCGAGCAGGAGCGCGAGCAAGTCCTTTAGATCGGTGAGTATCTTCGTTTCTTCGGCTTTGGCGGGATCGAGCTGCTGCTGATCGAGCAGCCGCGTGATCGCCGACATGCGTCCCTTGATGCCGAGGGCTTGAGCTTGCTTCAAAGCATCGGCCAAGCGCTGAGCCCGTTCCGGCTCGGCTTTGGCGAGGGCTTGGGCCAGCTGATTGAATTTGCGTTCGAGATCTTCCACCATCCGCTCGACGCGGGCCTGGCGAACGCCGAGGGGCGTGACCTTTAGTGGGTCATTTTCGGCTGGCTGAGAACCAGAAGCGGGCGGCGATGCCGGAGGAGTTGCCGGAGCCGCGGCATCCTGAGCCCCAACCGACGACGCTCCACACAACAGAAATAAGGCCAGCCAGCAGCGAGTCGAACGCAACATAAGTCGTAACTCCGAACGAACATCCAATGCGCGCACCAGAACCGTTTTCACGCACGAGAACCGCGTACTCGCCGTGGCAACTGGTCTGTTAGTCGAACCAAGGGGTGATTTGGTTCAAACGGTAGCCCCTTCAATATGACGGGCAAACCGGCCGGCCGCAAAAAGATTTGCCAGAATTTTGGCAAATCGGGCGTCAGTCAGGGGGAGTCCGCGGGATGGAAAACCCGTTTTTGACGTTTTCGGTGAGATTGCCAGCCGAAACTCGTCGCCGCCCCCTATTTCGCCAGCCGTTATTCGCCATTTCTGCGTCCTTGCGTGAATGCTGTCGGCTGCTAGAATCCTCGCAATTTTGTACCCGGGTTATGAGCCGGGAATACCCGGGCTATTCACCGGGTGCGCCCGAACTATCTCTGTCTGCACCAAAAAGGTGAGGTTTGATGACTGCCGCCGCGGCTGAGTTTGAGAAGATCCCTGCCGTTTGGACCCGCCGGCATTTGCTTGATTTGGAAAGTCTGTCGCCCGAGGAATTGACCTGTATCCTCGACGCCGCCGATCGCTTCAAAGCGGCCACCGACGATTGCCGCCGCAAAATCAGTGTCCTCACCGGCCGGACGCTGGCCAATCTCTTTTTTGAAAACAGCACGCGGACGCGGAATAGTTTTTCGCTGGCCGCGCGGCGCCTCGGGGCTGATACCGTCGAGTTTTCTTCCTCGGGGAGCAGCACGGCCAAGGGAGAGACGGTCATCGACACGGCGAAGAACATCGAAGCCATGAACGTCGATGCCATGGTCATCCGGCATCGCACGCCGGGCTCGCCGTACCTGCTTGCCAAGAGTGTCGACTGTGCGGTGGTGAACGCCGGCGACGGTCCGCATGAGCACCCGACGCAAGGGCTGCTCGATATTCTCACCATCCGCCAACGCCGCGGCAGTCTGCAAGGACTGACGGTGGCCCTCGTCGGCGACATCGCTCACAGTCGCACTGCCCGCTCGAACATTTGGGGTCTTAAGAAACTCGGCGCTCACGTCATTCTCTGCGGACCGGCCACGCTCGTCTCGCGCCGCTGGGAAGAATTCGGCGTGGAAGTGGCGTATCGGCTGGACGATATTATCGAGCGCTGCGACGTGCTCAACTTGCTCCGCATTCAATTCGAACGCCAATACACCAGGCCGTTCCCCAGCGTCCGCGAGTACGCGCTCCTCTATGCCATGAACCGCGATCGGATGCGGCATGCGAAGCAGGACATCCTGATCATGGCCCCCGGCCCGATTAATCGCGGCGTGGAGATTACGCCCGACGTCGCCGACGGGCCGCATAGCGTCATTCTCGAGCAAGTCACCAATGGCATCGCGGTGCGCATGGCAGTGCTATGGCTGACAATGAACGCAGCGGCGGTTTAGGTCCAATCAAAACAGCGAAGCATCCAAAGGCCAAGGGCCCGCCCGATTGTTCGGGCATTGAAACTGACGACATCGAAATGCCAAAACTTCTCATTAAAAACGGCCGCCTGATTTGTCCCGACCAGGGCCTCGATCGCGTTACTTCGTTGCTCGTCGAAGACAAACGGATCATCGCTTACGACATCGACCACGCGGACGGCGCCGAAGTCATCGATGCCGGCGGCAAGATTGTCGCGCCGGGTTTGATTGATCTGCACACACAGCTGCGCGAACCGGGGCTGGAAGAAGATGAAACGATCGAGTCAGGCACGGCTGCGGCGCTGGCCGGTGGTTACACGACCATCGCTTGTTTGCCGGAGACCGATCCGCCGATCGACACCGACTCGAGTGTGGAGTTCGTCCGGCAGAAGGCCGTTCGTGCTGGCAATTGCAATGTCTATGTCATTGGCTGCGTGAGCAAGAATCGCGAAGGAAAAGAACTCGCCGAGCTCGGTTCGTTGGCGGAAGCCGGAGCCGTGGCATTTAGCGATGGCTTGAACTCGATCCAAAGCAGCGAGTTGCTGCGGAGGGCGCTCGAATACAGCTTGATGTTCGACAAGCCAATTCTGCATCATCCGGAGTCGATCGAACTCTCGCGCGGTGGTGTGATGCACGAGGGAAAGGTTTCGCTGGTCCTCGGTCTTGCCGGCATGCCACCCGAAGCCGAAGACGTGATGACCAGCCGCGACATCCGCCTGACCGAAGCCACCGGCGGCCGACTGCACTTGCTCAACATCAGCAGTTCCGTGAGCGTCGAGCTCGTTCGCCGCACCAAGCTTCGCGGCGTGAAGCTGACCGCCGGCGTTTGTGCGATCAACTTCACGCTGACCGACGAAAAGCTTCGTTCGTTCGATTCGCACTACAAGCTGAATCCGCCGCTCCGCTCGCGCGACCATGTCGAGGCCTGCATCGCCGGTCTGAAGCACGGCACGCTCGACTGCATTTCCTCCGGCCACGCGCCGCGAGCTTCCGAAAAGAAAATGCAAGAGCTCGACCTCGCCCCCTTCGGTATGAGCAGCTTGGAAACGACGTTGCCGCTGGTCATCACGCAGCTCATCGAGCCAGGCCATCTCGATTGGTCTACGGCTCTTTCGAAACTCACCATCAACCCAGCCAAAGTCTTGGGGTTAACCAAAGGCTCGAAGGGAACGCTCCGCATCGGCGCCGATGCCGACATCACCATCATAGATCCGACGACGCGCTGGACGATCGATCCCACGCAGTTCAAATCAAAGAGCAGCAACACACCGCTCGCTGGGATGGAAGTTATCGGCCGCGCGACGCACACGATTGTGTGTGGGGAAGTAAAGTACGCGGCGTAGTCCGGCAAAAACCGTCGCCAAATTGACCACCGCAAGCCGCTCAGCAACAATGGCCGAATCGCTTCGCTCCTGCCTGACTTCGCCTTCCTTCTGTCAGAAAGCGCTCTTCCATGCGCCCGCTCGCCCTTTGTTTCGCTCTGCTGATTAGTGCGTCTGCGGCATATTCGCAACAGCCGCAGCGCCCCAACATCCTCTTCATCATGTCGGACGATCACGGCTACCAGGCGATTAGTGCCTACGGCAGCAAGGTGAATCAAACGCCGAACATTGATCGTCTGGCCAAGGAAGGGATGCGGTTCGATCGCTGCTTTGTGACCAATAGCATTTGTGGTCCGGCCCGCGCGACGATTCTCACCGGCAAGTACAACCACTTGAACGGCTTCACGACGAACGAGAAGAAGTTCAATGGCGCGCAGCAAACCGTCGCCAAGTTGCTGCAAGCCGGCGGTTACCAAACGGCGATGCTCGGCAAGTGGCACCTGGTGACCGATCCGACGGGCTTCGATCACTGGAGCATCCTGCAAGGGCAAGGACCGTACTACAACCCAGCCATGAAGACGCCGAACGGCGTGGTGAAGCACACGGGCTATACGACCGACATCATCACCGACCAGGCTCTCGAATGGCTCGACAAAACGCGTGACAAGAACAAGCCATTTCTGCTGATGTATCAGCACAAAGCGCCGCATCGCAACTGGCAGCCGCCGCCGCGTTATCTCGATAAATACAAAGACGTCACGATCCCCGAACCGGCGAATCTGTTCGACGACTACAAAGGTCGCGGCACCGCGGCCCGCGAAAATCAGATGAGCATCGCGAAGCATCTGACGCCTAACGATTTGAAGCTCACGACCCAGGCGGGCCTCGGGCCGAAGCAACTCGAGATCTTCAACAAAGCCTACGAAGAAGAGAACAAGAAATTTGAAGAAGCCAAGCCGCAAGGCGACGACTTAATTCGCTGGAACTTTCAGCGCTACGTGAAGGACTACCTTCGCTGCGTCGATGCCGTGGATGATAACGTAGGCCGCGTTTTAAAATATCTCGACGACAATGATCTCGCGAAAAACACGATCGTGATCTACACGTCCGACCAAGGTTGGTATCTGGGCGAACACGGTTGGTTCGACAAACGCTGGATGTACGAAGAATCGTTCCGCACGCCGTTCCTCATTCGCTGGCCCGGCAAGATCAAGCCCGGCAGCGTGAACACCGACCTGGTGATGAACCTCGATTATCCAGAGACATTCCTCGAAGCAGCCGGCCTGCCGATTCCCGCCGACATGCAAGGCCGCAGCTTGGTGCCAGTGCTCGAAGGCAAAACTCCCAGCGATTGGCGGAAGAGTGTCTATTACCACTACTACGAATTCCCTCAGCCACACCACGTTCATCCGCACTACGGCATCCGGACTGACAAGCACAAACTGATCCACTTCTACACGATCAACGAATGGGAACTGTACGACCTGGAAAAAGATCCGAACGAAATGCAAAGCCGTTACATGGATCCAGCCTACGAACAGACAGTCGCGGATCTCAAGCGACAACTCGAAGAACTGCGCAAGCAGTACAAGGACGACGGCACGGTGGCAGAATTTGATTCGCTCACGCCGAAACCGTAGAAGCAATCAACGCAACTGCCAAAGCGTTGGATCAAGACGATCATGAAAGATCGCGACCACGACGATTTGGAAATCAACGACGCGATAGAATACTCCGTAAGGGAATCGCTTTACTCCAGCGCGTCTTGTTTCGCCGTGTACTCGAGGATAGAGAAGCGGCGCCACTGCAACCCGTTGAATCGCTTCGCGAGCCTTGATGACAAAATCCACGCCCAAACCAACGGCTTGCTCTTCGTACCAAATAGCGGCCGCGGCTAAATCCTCTTCAGCCTCGTCGGTAACCTCAATGGGCTTCACGACGAAATCCTTGCCAGCACACGGGCCTCAACTTCCGCCCAAGTGGACAGTTTCGCAGTCTTTGTTTCGACGGCCGCAACTCTTCGGTCCAGTTCGGCACGCTGACTATCTGGTATAGGTGGCGATTCGGCTTCCGGCGCCAGGCTATCGAGTAGCTCTCGGGCAAGTTGCATTTGTTCGGCTGCAGTCAGGCGATCGATGCCAAGAGCGGTGATTAAGGATGACATCTTGCATTCTCCTCCAGAAAAACTCTTCCGACGATTGTATTCTACAGCGCACTCGTCAACGCAAGAATTTTCCTAGCGACTCGCCGATAAGAACTCCGATTGGGTCTATCTCCGCTTCGTCCCCACTGCAGAGCGGATTGCCCGCATCCGCCAAGCCGGCAAAAAGTCGATGATTGCTGGCGCGAAAGTCAGCGGCTTGGAAAAGGAAACTGGTCGCAATGCGCAACTGCTGGTGTCGACGCGATCTTGACCGATTATCCGTTGGAGTTTCGTCAGTTGCAGAAGATGACGAAGTAACCGCTACGCGATTATCGCTTGTGTAACAACCGTTTGTTCCCACCGCGCGGCGTTGCTATTCTCCCGTCATGGAGAATTCTCGTCCTGCCATCGTCATCGCCTGCGTATTGATGTTGCTGCTTCTGTTCGCAGCCTACGTCGGTAGCTATTTGTACTGCGTCGATCCGATGACGGCGCTCATTTCATCGCAGAGCGATGCGGTCCCTTACCGTCGCGGCGGGCACACCGCGGCTTGGATCTTTTGGCCGCTAGAAAAGATCGATCGCCAACTCCGGCCCCGCTATTGGGGCTTCGGCTGAGCTAATGTCCCGCAGGCGCAGCGGCGGGCGGTTTCTCTTCGCCAGCTTCAGCCGCGCGTTCCGCGCTTGTCCCCTTAAAATCGTTGGCGAACTCGCTGAGCATCATGATTTCGACGCGATCATTGGGATCGTACTTCTGCTCTTCCTTCACCTGAGTGGTGTAGGGCTCGTACGAACCGCCCTGACTTAGTCGCATATTTTCCAGCGACACGCCACCTTCCTCGAGATACTTCATCGTGGCCAGCGCGCGGGCATACGAAAGTTGCCAGGCATCGTCGAACTCGCTTGCAGCCGGCAACGGTCGGCGGGAAGCATGCCCTCGAATCTCGATTTTCTGCGGCATGCCTTTGATTCGCGGCAACAGCAGATTGAGCCGCTCTTCGGCTTCGTCGTTCAGCTTGGTCGATGCGTGATTGAAGAAAATCAACGTGCCGATGCCGGTCCGTTGTCCTTCACGCATAGTGAGCATCTTCGGTTTGCGCGCTTCGGGATCGGTCGGACTGTTCGTCGGCGAAAGGCGATGGGCAAAACCAGAATGCTTTTTGCCAGCCTTACCCGAACGCGGGCCGCCGGCGCCGGTCGCATCGTCGTTGGGCTCTTCTGGAAAGGCTTCAAAGGGATGATTGAAGTGATGCGCGACGGCTTCCTTCAAGTCTTCCTTTTGACCGACGAGCCACATCACCATGAAAAACGCCATCATCGCGGTCACGAAGTCCGCGTAGGCAACTTTCCATGCACCACCGCCACCAGCCATTGTTCAGTTCTCACATTTTGTAGGGTGGGTCGAGCGGTACTCCGCGAGGCCCACCATATTCGAGGTTCAGGTGGGCCTCAGGAGTACCTTCGACCCACCCTACGATTCAAAACTACCCGCCTGCTTGTTCCACTGACTTCAGCAGCGCTTCCATCTGCTCCGCGGTCGGCTTCACTTCGGCGCCCAAACCACGACGAGCCATTTCCATACAAACCTTCGGCGGCAGATCGCTCACAAATCCTTGCACGAGCGCGGCGATCGTTTTGAAGAACGCGAGTTCTTCGTGACCCATGAATTCGAGCTTCGTCACCATCGGCGCAAAGAAGCCGTACGAAAGCAAAATCCCGAGGAACGTACCGACGAGGGCCGCACCCACCTTGTGACCAATCTCTTCCACTGGGCCGTTGATGTGACCCATCGTGATCACGATACCGAGCACCGCCGCCACGATTCCGAACCCCGGCAAACCGTCCGCCGTCTTCTGCAGCACGCTGATCGGGTAATGATGTTCTTCTTCCATCTTCGCGAGTTGCATGTCCATCATCTGCGCGAGACGCTCGGGCGTCGCGCTGCCGTCCATCACCGGCGCAAACGCACCGACAATAAACTCACTGACGTGATGGTTGTGCGAGATGAGTTTGTATTTGCTAAAGATGCTGCTGTGATGCAGATCGGCGAGATGCGACTCGAGCGTAAGCAAACCATTGCGGCGTACGAGGCGAAACACCTCATACATCGAACAGAACAGCTCTTCGTAGGATTTCTTCCCGAAGGGGCTTCCCTTGAGCGACGCGATGCAGCCCTTCACAAGGTCGATGAGCACCTTCTTGGGCGACATCACGACGAGAGCGCCGAGGGCCGCACCACCGATGGTCACGACTTCGGACGGATGCCACAGCGCACCGACGTGCCCACCGGCCATGGAAAAGCCGCCGAGAACGCAACCGATAACGATGATAAAACCGACGATGACGATCATGCCGCAGATTCCGCATCACTTAGTTGTGAGAGGCCGAGCGCAGAACGTTTGCGCGCAGCATCTCACGGTGATGGGCAACTCTACGTTGCGAAATTGCGACAGGTGAGCAAAATTCACCGCCGGTGCGGATTATTCGCGACACAACGGATCGGCAAAGGCAGGCGCATCGCCGAGACGGAAGAGATCATGCTCGATGACTTGGCGGCCGAGGTCGATTTCTTCAGCAGCATGGTCTGCCGAAAAAGAATTGCTGAAGAGCAGCTTGTGTAGCAAGTGATAAGCAGGCCGCAGTTCGACTGGTTGTGCTGCCAGCGCTGATTGTGCCACCGTCGAAACGACAATCGATTCAATCCGCCGACTGACGGCGATCATCTCCGGCTGCCGCAACTTTCCAGCCTTGAGTTGTTCGCGAATTATCCTGAGCCGGCCCGCGCGGCCGAAGTTTCGCGGCGGCGACTTCGCCAGATTGTGAACCAGCGCAAGTCGCAGCAGATCATTCTCTCCCTCGTAAATGCACGGCGCGAGATAGTCATACGCCATGTCACCGGATGCGTGACCTTGCAAAAAAAATCTTCCGCCATGCGTCGGCAAGGCCAGGTTAAAAGCAGCGTGTTTCACAGCTTCGCTGGCGAAGACCTTCGCGATGATGCACTCCAGCTCACCACGATAACCAGCATCGAGCAAACTGCCGCACCACTGCGCCATAGCATCGCAACCCACGATGAGCGCGCCGATTTGTCCGCAGCGTGCTTGAATCAGTTCGAGGTCAGCCAACATTCTTCCTTGCACCGATCGCTGCTTGGCCCAAGCAATCATGCCGGCGAGTATCACGCGCAGATGTCCCGCCGCAAGAGCGCAGATCGCCGCGCGACCCCGATTCAGCCCATGAAAGACAATCGCCCTGCCATCTTTGCCCGCCGGCGGAGCGAGCAGGGAAACAGCCTCGACCGGAAAGTTGCTCAACTCCATGCCGCTGTTATGTGTGCGCTTCAGCGGATGAAGTGGGTTGGGAATAAAGCGAAAGTGCTCGTTCTCTTGATCCGGCAGCGTGAAGACAAACACGGCCGCCTGGCCCTCTAGCTTGCAAAGCATGCCAATCGTGCGACCAGGGGCAAGGTTTGTGATGAATGCTTTGCGGCCGGTGAGCGCGAAGCCGTCTGCCGTTCTCACTGCTGTCATTTGAATTGCACGCAGATCCGAGCCGGCGCCTGGCTCGGTCGAAGCAAATGCCGAGAGCCGAGTTCCGGTTGCCAAATCCGGCAAGTAGGTCGATGCCTGCGAGCGATTGCCAAACTCTTGCAATGGATCTACAGCGCCAATGCATCCGTGCACCGCGGCGAGTCCGGCGAGCGGTGCATCGATGACTGCAGCTTGCGTGAGGAACGGCAAAAAGTGTCGCAATTCGCATTGGCTGCCGCCGAATTCGCGTTCGACGAGCAAACCCCAGTACCGCGCCAGACCCAACGCCGAGATAACTTGTTGGCTGTGTTTTCCATCGGCGCCACGCAATTGGTCATTCGCGCGGAACGTGAGAAGCGTTTCACTCGAGCGGTCCATTACTTCCTGGATGTGCTGCGGCACGGCGTCCACCGTCGGCGCAAACAGTTCTTGCTGCTCTGCTTCGACGGGGCCCCACAGCATTCGATAAACCGGGCTCCGATCGGCTGAGTAGTTGGCTGCATCTCGTTTCATTTCGCCAGTTGTAACATTATGCTGCCTGCGTTGTCTCGGCTGCGTTGACACAGCCTCTCGCACTTTCAGGTGAACTATGGCGAAAACGTATCGCGTCGCGGTGATCGGGCACACGGGCAAAGGAAATTGGGGGCACGGCGTCGACACGGTGTGGTTCAAAGTGCCACAGACCGAAATCGTCGCCGTGGCCGATGCCGACGAGAAGGGGCTCGAAGCTGCAGCGAAGCGGCTGAAAGCGCCGAAGACGTTTGCCGATTACCGCACCATGCTGACGGAAGTGAAGCCCGACATTGTTGCCATTTGCCCTCGCTGGCTTGATCAGCATCGCGACATGTGCCTCGCCGCTGCGGCGATCGGCGCGCACATGTATATGGAGAAGCCGTTCTGCCGCACGCCTGCCGAGGCCGATGAGATCATCAAGGCTTGCGAGAAGGCCGATGTGAAATTGGCCCTCGCGCATCAAACGCGGTACAGCCCGAAGCTGCAGGTCATTAAGGACCTGATCGACGACGGCAAGCTCGGCACTCTGCTCGAACTTCGCGGCCGCGGCAAGGAAGACAAACGCGGTGGCGGCGAAGATCTGTGGGTCCTCGGCAGCCATGTGTTCAATCTCATCCATTACTTCGGCGGCGATCCGAAGTGGTGCTTTGCCCGCGTCGAGGAAGGTGGCCAACCGGTCGGCAAGGAACACGTCAAACCGGGCAACGAAGGAATCGGCCCGCTCGCCGGCGACAGCGTCTCGGCGATCTACGGCCTCGACAGCGGCGCGAAGGCCTACTTCGCCAGCCAGCGCGACGCCCTCGGCAACCGCTTCGGCCTGCAGATCTACGGCAGCAAGGGCGTCGTCGAAATCCTGACCGGTTCGCTGCCGAGTGCGAGTTTCCTCGCCGATCCCGCCTGGTCCCCCGGCCGCAGCAAAGTCGAGTGGCAACCCATCACGTCGCAAGGCGTCGGCGTCGCCGAAACGATGACCGACGGCGGCCTCGATGCCGGCAACATCATGGCCGTCGTCGATCTGCTGCAAGCGATCGAAGAAGACCGCCATCCCGAATGCAGCATGTACGAAGGGCGCACGACGATCGAAATGATCAGCGCGGTGTTTGAATCGCACCGTGTCAAAGCGCCGGTGAGTTTGCCGCTGAAGACGCGGGAGAATCCGCTGTCGCTGATTTAAGAGGCGCTGATAACTCGGACTCGGAGATTACTTCTGTTCCGGCGCGTCCTTGGGCACGGGCCGGCCGACATCGCGATAGTTGATCAATCGGATTTCTCCTTCTGGCGCCACATGCACTCCAAAGTCGAACTTGCTGACATACCGCTCCATTGTCATGAAGGCGGCTTCACCGTGCAGCGCGTACCAGTCGCCGGAATCCCCTTTGTAGTGGTTGCCAACAGCGGTGCATTCCAAATGGATGTGGGCTTGAATAATGCTGGAGTTCAGCAGGAAACGAGCAACTTCAGTCGAGTCGAACTCCTTCAACTTCACACGACCAATCACGCAACCTTTGGTGCCGAGTTCGTTAGCTGAGTGCGCGCTGCCGGTTCTGAGGTCCGAGAAAACCTGCTCATCGACAACCGAAGCGTATCCATTGCTGTATCGCAGCAGATCAGGATCATCGAACTTCTTGGAAAATAGCTGGTACTTCGTAGGTGCTGGCCGCGGGAAGGGGGATGGCTCTGGGGGCGGCAACTCACGAATATTAACGGCCTGCACGATCCCGCTATTTCGACCTGTGACACGGTGGCCGCCCACCTGCCAATTGATTGTCGCAACTTTCTTGAGCGAAGTATCTTCTGGGTTCAGCGGTTCGGCGGGTGCTGCCGGAAGAACCGGTTGCGGACGTGGAGGCGTGGCGGCCGCAATGGGCAATTCAGCCGCTACAAGTAGCGTCGCCAAAAGAAAAAGGACTGCGCGAATAGCATCTTGGGACATCACCAGCTCTCCTTAGCAAAGTTGTCCTGATCGGCGTCCGGGCGCATTACAAAAATATGCCGTTCGCCCCACTCTACGCTTAGATAAATCCTTTGGTTTGCAGCAACTCCATAATTTTCTCGACGCATTCGCTGACCTTCAGTTTGTCGGTCGCTAGCTTCAGATCCGGCTTCACCGGCGGTTCGTAGTTCGGTAGCGTGACTTCGCCCTTGTCGGCGAGAGCGTAGTGACCTTCAGTGTCGCGTTGGCGACAGACTTCGAGCGGGGCATCGAGATGGACCACGATGAACTTGTCGCGGCCGATGGCATCGCCAACCTTGGTGCGGATGGCTTCTTCGGGCGCGAGGAACGCGGCGAGGACGATCACACCGGATTCGTTGAAGAGCTTGGCCACTTCGCTGCTGCGGCGGAGATTTTCACTTCGTTCGCTGGCCGTGAAACCGAGGTCCTTGCTAATGCCGCGGCGCATGTTTTGGCCGTCGAGGACGACGGCGGAACGGCCTTCGTCGAACAAGCGACGTTCGAGGGCGTAAGCGATCGTCGTCTTGCCGGCGCCGGTCAAACCAGTGAGCAGCACGGTGGCCGGTTTTTGGCCGAGGCGATTGGCCCGTTCAGTTTCCGTTACCTTGCTCTTCTCGGCATGTAGGTGAGTCGAAGCTGGTTCGTCGTCCCAATGGTCTTTGTGGCCATCGCCCGAGCGATCGAGAATCATCCCTGCTGCGACGGTTGCGTTGGTCAGACGATCGATGACGATGAACGAACCGGTCGAGCGGTTGCGTTTGTAAGCGTCGAAGCAGATCGGCTGCGAGAGCGTGATCTGGCAACGGCCGATTTCGTTGAGCTCAAGTGTCGGCGCATCTTGGCGGTGGAGCGTGTTGACATCGACCTTGTAGCGCAACGTGCCGACCATGCCGGGGACCACGCGCGACGTTTGTTTGAAGAGGTACTGCTTGCCGGGAACCATCGCCCCTTCCGACATCCACACGACCATGGCTTCGAATTTGTTGTCGACGCGCGGCACATTGCCGGGTCGGACCAACATGTCGCCGCGGCTCGAGTCGATTTCGTCTTCGAGCGTGACGGTGATCGACTGCGGGGCAAAGGCTTCGTTGAGTTCGCCGTCGTACGTGACGATGCTCTTCACGCGACTCGTCTTGCGCGACGGCAGCGTCATGATTTCGTCACCCTTGCGGAGGATGCCCGACGCAATCGTGCCGCTGAAACCGCGGAAATCGAGATTCGGCCGCAGCACAAGTTGCACCGGCAGACGGAGATCTTCGAGGTTGCGATCGGAACCGATATAAACCGTCTCGAGCAACGGCATGAGGGGCTGGCCCTGGTACCACGGCATGAACTTGCTCGGCTCGACGACGTTCTCGCCTTTCAGCGCGCTGATCGGCATGAAGTGAACGTGCGGCAAATCAAGCCGCGATGCGAACTCGGTGTAATCGGCTTTGATTTTTTCGAAGACTTCTTGCTTATAGTCGACGATGTCCATCTTATTGATGGCGACAACGATGTGCTTGATACCGAGCAACGACACGATGAACGAGTGCCGCTTGGTCTGCTCCAGCACGCCGTGGCGAGCGTCGATCAAAATAATGGCCAGGTCCGCCGTCGAGGCGCCGGTCGCCATGTTGCGAGTGTACTGCTTGTGCCCCGGTGTATCGGCGATGATGAATTTGCGTTTGTCGGTGGAGAAATACCGATAGGCGACGTCGATCGTGATTCCCTGCTCGCGTTCTTCCTGCAAACCATCGGTGAAGAGAGCCAGGTCTGGCTCACCGCCGGTCGTGCCGTAGCGGGCCGAGTCCTTGGTGATCGCCGAGAGTTGATCTTCGTAGATCATCTTGGCTTCGTAGAACAACCGGCCGATGAGCGTGCTCTTGCCGTCATCAACCGATCCGCAGGTGATGAAGCGCAAAATCTCCTTGCGCTCATGTTGAGCGAGGTATTCGTTGATGTCCGAAGCGATCAAAGCCGACTGGTGCGACATGGATATTTAATCTCGAAATCGAAGATTCCGTGGATAGGAGAACCTGGTCGTTTCAAAGGTTCGCCGTTGCTGGTGAGTATTGTCTGTTGTTTTTCTTGTTCGCCACCGGCTTTAGCCGGTGGTTTGCGATGCTCGACTAATCGGCTTTAGCCATGACCTGACGAAGATGGCTAAAGCCGGTCGTTCTCAGGGCCGGGCCCACCAGCTAAAGCTGGTGGCTAAGGACACACGGCTTAGAAGTACCCTTCTTTTTTCTTCTTCTCCATCGACCCCGCTTCATCGCTGTCGATCAAACGTCCTTGGCGTTCCGAGAACGTCGTTAGCAACATTTCCTGAATGATCTCCGGCAACGTCGTCGCGTTCGAATCAACGGCACCCGAGAGCGGATAGCAACCGAGTGTTCGGAATCGCACTTTGCGCATTTCGGGCTTCTCGCCTTCCTTCAGCGGTAGCCGGTCGTCGTCAACCATGATCATCGTGCCATCGCGATAGACGATGGGCCGCTCTTTCGCGAAGTACAGCGGCACGATCGGAATGTTCTCGAGGTGGATGTATTGCCACACGTCGAGTTCGGTCCAGTTCGAGATCGGGAAGACGCGGATACTTTCGTTCTTGTTGACCTTGGTGTTGTAGAGATTCCACAATTCAGGCCGTTGGTTCTTCGGGTCCCAGCGATGGAATTCATCGCGGAACGAAAAGACTCGTTCCTTGGCCCGCGACTTCTCTTCGTCGCGGCGAGCACCACCAAAGGCCGCATCGAAGCGATACTTGTTGAGAGCTTGCTTCAAGCCCTCGGTTTTCATGATATCAGTGTGCTTCTTGCTGCCGTGCGTAATTGGGTTAATCCCTTGTCGCACGCCGTCCTCGTTGACGTGCACGATCAGCTTCAGGCCCAGCTCCTTGGCAACGTAGTTGTCGCGCAGGGCGTACATCTCGCGAAACTTCCACGTCGTATCGACGTGCATCAGCGGGAACGGCGGTTTGGCGGGATAAAACGCCTTCTGGGCCAGGCGGACCATGCACGCCGAGTCCTTGCCGATCGAATAGAGCATCACCGGGTTTTCGAACTCGGCAGCAACCTCGCGGATGATGTGAATGCTCTCCGCTTCGAGCTGCTTCAAGTGCGTGAGGGAGTAACCAGTCATGGAGGGGGTCAGCAAATGTGATAGGACCGAGGACAAAAGGCAGAACCGGCAAAACCGAGGCCAATCTGCAATGTACCAGGGAAAATGGGTAATTCGTCAGGGGGCTTTCGCGCCGGCCGGGTGCCCCAGAACCGGACTGTAGGAAAATGCTGGCGGCGCGGAAACAGCAATCCAGGGCGCACCCATAACGAGGGAGCGATGCTTTTTCTTGCACCCACCGATTTTGGCCCTGAGAATGGTGTCACACCTCTCCGTACTGGTTGTATGTCTGGCAACCATCATCTGCGCACATCCCTGCCCGAGGCTCTTATGTGGCGAACAACACTCCTGCTTGCTGTGCTTAGCTATTTTGCTCTGCCCGCCGCAGCCCGCGCTGATGACAACGATATTCTGCAAGCTCTCCTGCCGTTCGAGGACCGTGTCAACGAGGCCAAACGCCTCGGCCGCGAAGCGGACATCCGGGCGGCCTTGCCGCGGATGGAAGAGCTCGTGCGCCAGCTCGGCGATTCGCGAAAACGACTGGAACTGCTGGAATGGGTCGGGGAGCTGGCGTTTGAAATCTGGGACATGAAGCGAGCCGAGTCCTGCTACGGCGCTGCCCGCAAGATCGCCGAGCACGAACTAGGTGCCGAGCATTCCGCGACGGCTCGCCTGTCAGTTTCACAAGCCTGCGCCCTGAACAATTTGAATCGCTATCCCGAGGCGATCAAACTGAGCAACGGCGCGCTCCAGGTCATGCCGCAGAAAGATTCTCCAGACCTGAGCTTCGCCTATCACGTGCTGAGCTATGCCGAGATGGGCCTCGGCAAATACGACGAGGCAATCGAGCACGCCAAGCTACCCATCGCGGTGATGGAACGGCTCGAAGGAGCCAACTCCACGACCGCGGGCATTCGCATGCTGAATCTGATTCAGGCCTATCACTCGGCTGGAGATTTTGCGAATGCGATCTCGACAGCCCAGCGGTCGGTGGCAATCTTGGAGAAAACCTCCACTCCGCACTTGATCGATGCTCGGCGGCTGCTGGCCCACAACTTGTTTCACGTCGGCCGTCGTTCCGAAGCCGAAGCCGCGATGCGTGCCTTGCTCGCGCTGATCGAAAAGCGCTCGGGTCCCGACAGCCGCGGCATGGGCCTGGTCCTTAGTAACCTCGCGCAGCTCTACGAAGAAGAAGGACGCTTGGGCGAAGCCGAAGTGATGCATCGCCGGGTGATTGCCATTTCTAAAAAACTCGATCTCGGCGAAGCCACCAACTCTCAGATTGGCTTGGCCAACATCTTGTCTGGCTCCAATCGCATTGCCGAAGCCCGCGAGTTGATCGCCGAAGCTCAGCGCGAAATCATCGGCCTGTTTGGTAAGAAACATCCCGAATATGCCAGTACGCTGAAGGCCCTCGCTCACGTCGAGCGCATGGACAAAAACTACGATCAGGCAACGGCTCTGCTGCGTGAGGCGATCGACATCTATTCGAAATGGGATCGTGGCGTGGAATCGCTCTTTCATGCCACGGCCCGCATGTCTCTGGCCGGCCTGCTCCTCAACAGCAAGAAGCCCGCCGAAGCCGAAGAACAATGCCTCGTCGCGCAGCAGCTCGTTGTTTCCCGGCTCGGAAAGTTGCACGTCGAGTATGCGAACATTCTGCAGTTCCGCGCCGAAATCGCCCTCGCGCAGGGCAAAGACGAAGCCGCGCTCGATCTGGTCGACGATGCGTTGCAGATTCACGAATCGACGCGGGCCTCGCCCAAGTCAATGCTCGACGCTTACTTCTTGCGGGCTCGCATCCACCGCAAAGAAGGTAATAAATCCGAAGCTCTCGCCGATCTGCGCAAAGCCATCAACAGCGCCGAAGAAGTCCGCGTCCGTAGCGCCGGCGCCGAACATGAACGGGCCGATGCTTTTGAGGAGAGTCTTGAAGTTTTTGAATGCATGCTAACGTGGCAATTCGAACAAGGAGCCGCAGCCGATCTCGATGAGTGCCTGACGGTCATCGATCGCTGCCGCGCTCGTTCGCTGATCGACGAGCTCAACTGCAGCGGCTCCGATTTGTTCGCAGCCCGTTCGCCGGAAGAGAAAAAGCAATTCGCCGATCGAACCAGCCAACTGCAAAGCGAAATCGCCCGGCTCGAAAAACAGCTCACGCCGTCGCTCAGCCAGCAAGAACAAGAAACGATCGCCGCGAAAATCTCCGCCACTCGCGATCAACTCTATGCCCTTCATCGCGAAGCTCGCACGTCGAGCGAAGTCTATCGCCGATTGCTGTCGGCTTCGACTTCCACCACGCATCTGCGGCAATTTCAGCGAACGCTGCGCGACCAAAAAGGATTGGCCCTCGTCTTTTTCGCCGGCGAAACTCATTCCTATATTCTGTGCATCGATGGCAGCTCGGCCGAACTGCACGAACTGAAACTTGATGAGACACAAGCCCAAGCGCTCGGCACGAAAGCAGGCATTCTGCATCACGAAGCGATTCAAAAAGTAATGCTGGGGAGCGCGGCCAACAAGTATCGCGACGGCATGCTCTTTAAACTGCAAAACCGCAAGGAAGCGAGCGGCTTGTATGCCGATCTGCGCGTGCTGTGGGATGTGCTCGTGCCCGCGAAGTATCGCGAGAAGCTGCTGACCAACGGCTATGAATCGTGGGTCGTTGTACCCGACGGTGCGATCTGTCTGTGTCCGTTCGAAGCTCTCGTGACCGACAATGAAGGCGAAGTGAAGTTCGCTCTCGATTCCTGCCCACCGATCACCTACACGCCTTCGATCAACGTTTTCACCACGCTCCGGCGAAACGCAGCCGCGATGACCAAGGCTGCCTCGCCAGCCGTCCTGTCGGTCAGCCGGCCGCAGACCTCAGCCCTGACGGCGATGGTCGCCAGTTCGCGTGGCAGTTCGCTGACGGCCGGTGAACGCTTCCGCTCCGCCGGCGGACAACTGGCTGATCTGCCGCACACCGAACTCGAATCGAACTGGCTCTGCCAATGGCTCGGCAAAGTCGGTTTTGCCGCAACGAAACTAACCGGCCCGCAAGCGACCGAAGATGCCGTGCGAAAATCGATCGTCGGCAAACAGCTGATTCACTTCGCCTGCCACGGCCTGGTCGATAATCGCAATGGCAACTTCTTCGGCGCGCTTGCCTTAGCAAAACCAGCCGACGGCAGTGTCGGCACGAGTGACGGCTATCTCACGCTGGCCGAAATCTATTCCCTCGACTTATCGCAATGCGAATTGGCCTTGCTCAGCGCTTGCCAAACGAACGCCGGTCCCACGCAACGGGCCGAAGGTGTTTGGTCGTTGTCGCGCGGCTTCCTCGGCGCTGGCAGCAAGCGCGTCGTCGCCAACAACTGGCTGGTCGACGACAAAGCCTCGGCCGTGCTCCTCAGCTACTTCGCCGCCGACGTCGCCAAGGATTGGCAAAAATCTGAGTTCAGCTATGGCGTGTGCCTGCGTGACGCCAAGCGTTCGCTCCGCAAGCAAAGCGAATTCGAACATCCGTACTTTTGGGCGCCGCTCGTTTTAATCGGCGCGAACTAGACCGCTGAGTAGCGAGTGACGAAATCAGCCGCAGAGCGTTAGCCTCCGGCTCTCTTCTCAATAATTACCGTGAGAAGCCGGAGGCTAGCGCCTGGCGGCTGATCGGACAACAATCGGCGAGTTCTAGTGCACGCGCATGCCAGGCGTGGCGCCTTCGTCGAGCGCGAGCAGAAACACTTCCGCGCCACCAGGTCCGCAGGCCGTTACCATCCCTTCACTTAAACCGAACTTCATTTGTCGCGGCGCGAGATTGGCGACCATGATGACCAACCGGCCGACGAGTTGTTCCGGCTTGTACGCAGCTTTGATGCCGGCGAAGACTTGTCGTTCAACGCCGCCACCCATGCTCAGCTTGAGCTTGAGCAGCTTCTTGGCTTCCGGCACTTCGCTGGCTTCGAGCACGCGGGCCACGCGCAGGTCGACTTTCGTGAAGTCGTCGATGCTGATCTGTTCGGTCAGGAGCGGTTCGGCTTCGAGCGCGGCAGCCGTGTCTTGCGGAGCAGCGGCGGGAGCAGTGCTGGCAGGCGCGTTCGCAGCTTCGATGGCCGCAGCCGCAACTTTTTCTTCTTCGATCATGGCTTCGAAATCTTTCTTCTCGACTCGTTTAAAAAGGTGAGCGTACGGTTGAATCTTGCTGCCAATGAGCGGTTGTTGCGACTGCTCCCAACCGGTAATCGGCTCGTTCAGCAACTGACCGACTTCTTCGGCCAGCTTCGGCAGAATCGGCGTGAGATAGACGACGAGTTGCCGGAACAAATTTAGACCAACCGTGCAAACATCGCGCACATCGCTGGCCTTGGCTGGATCCTTGGCGAGCTTCCACGGCGCTTGCGTATCGATATAGGGATTGGCCCGATCGGCGAGTTCCATGATGAGTCGCGTCGCGCGAGCAAAGTCGCAATTCTGATACGCCTCGGCAATCGCAGCGCCGGCTGCAGCTCCTTGTGCGAAGAGCCCACCGTCGTCGGGATACTTTTCCGACAAGCCTTTTTCCAAAACGAATTTCGCCGTCCGGCTGGCGAGGTTCACGACCTTGCCGACGAGATCGCTATTCACCTTGTCGATGAATTCGTCTGGATTCAGATCGAGATCGTCCAATCGCGGGCCGAGCTTGCTCGCGTAGTAATAACGGAGCGCTGCCGGATCGAGATGCTTGAGGAACGTCGCGGCGCGGACGAAGGTTCCTTTGCTCTTGCTCATCTTCTCACCACCCACGGTCAAGAATCCGTGGATGTGTACCTGCTCCGGCAGGTTGTAACCCGCCGTCTTGAGCATGCCGGGCCAAAAGAGCGTGTGGAAGTATTGAATGTCCTTGCCGATGAAGTGATGCACTTCGCAATCGGCTGACTGCCACCAATCGGCCAGCTGCTCGCCGTGCGTCTTGCACCATTGCCAGGTGCTGGCGATATACCCGATGGGCGCGTCAAACCACACATACCAGTAGTTGCCGGGCGAATCGGGAATTTCAAAGCCGAAGTACGGGGCGGGCCGGCTCACGTCCCAGTCGCGCAGCTCGTCGCCGAGAAAGTGCCCCTTCAAGTAGTTGGCCACTTCCGACTGCAGGTGCTCGCCCGACTGCGTCCAGTCGTGAAGAAAGCCGTGCAACTTTTCGAGCTCGACGAATAGGTGCGTCGCCGAGCGAATCTCCGGCTTCGTGCCGCTGAGCGTGCTCACCGGATCAATGAGATCGGCCGGGGTGTAGGTGGCCGTGCACTTATCGCAATTATCGCCGTACTGGTTGGGCGATTTGCAAACTGGGCAGGTTCCCTTCACGAAACGATCGGCCAGAAACGTCCCTGCCGTCACGTCGTAGAGCTGGTTGATGCTCTTCTCTTTGATCAGCCCGGCGTCGCGCAGTTTCTTCCAAAAGATGCCGCACAGCTCGCGGTTCTCGGGGCAGTTGGTGCTGCCGTAGTTGTCGAACTGAATTTGAAAGCCAGCAAAGTCGCGCTGGTGCTCTTCATTCACGCGGGCGATGAACGCTTCTTCGGAAATGCCGGCCTTGCGCGCACTGATCATGATCGCCGTGCCGTGCGTATCGTCAGCACAGACATAAACGCAGCGGCGGCCCGACAACTTTTGAAAGCGGACCCAAATGTCGGTCTGGATGTACTCGACCAGATGCCCGATGTGGATCGGCCCATTGGCATACGGCAGCGCCGACGTAACGAGAATGCGAGCGGGGTGGTTCACGAACGACTTCATCCTTTTCAATTCGCGAGCGTAAATTACTGCGCAGCAGCAGCGTAAATACTGCGTGGACGCCAATTGTAATGGAGGCCGTCCACTCCCGGCAGGTTCACACCCAGATTGTGCCGGTTGCTTTTCGTAGGACGGACCATTGGTCCGTTCGGGGGCGCGAGTTGAGCAAACCTAACCGGGTACCGCGTCTTGGACGGACCAATGGTCCGCCCTACGACGGCGACGTAAGTAACGGCGATCTCATTACTTGCCACCTTAATCTTGTACGTGCGGAAATCCCGGCGACATCAGCGTCCGCACATTTCCGCCGTCATCATCAGCGGTAACGATGTAGGCGTGCGTATCCTTCCGGCCGGCGATGAGTTTTAGCCCTTTCTCGGGTCCAAGAATCGCAATGGCCGAATCGAGGCTGTCGGTATCGATGCCGCGGGGCCCGATGACGGTGACGCTTGTGCGGCCGGTCGTGGGCTGACCGGTCCGCGGGTCGATCAGGTGCGAGTATCGCTTGCCGTTAACGACAAGATGCTGCCGCGCTTCACCCGAGGTCGAAACGGCCTGGTTACGCAGCGAAACGAAGACCGTCGGCGGATCGTCGGGATTGAGCGGCGCGAGACCGACCTTCCAGCCTGATTCCTGCGGCGGTGGCTCGCCGGCGGCGATATCGCCGCTCGCGCGGACCAGTGCTTGTTTGAATCCTTGCTTCTGCAGCACGGCGAGGGCTTCATCGGCGGCAAATCCCTTGGCGATCGCCCCCAGGTCGAGACGCATGCCAGGTTTCTTCAACAAAGCCGTTGTTGCCCGCGAATCAACGACCAAATTACGATGGCCAACGGCGGCGAAGGCTTGCTTCAGCAGTTCGGCATCAGGCAGTTCTTTTTGCCGGCGCGCCCGCCGCCAGAGCTTCGTCAGTGGGCCGATGGTGACATCAAAGGCCCCATCCGACTCAACCGCCATCAGCTGGGCTGCGTGCAGTACCGTGAACAGATCATCGCTTAGCTTTACCGGTTCCGCCGTCGGCGAGGCACCGCTCAACAGCGAAAGTTCGCTGGTCAGGCTGTAGTCGCTGAGCTTCTTGTCGAGCTCGGCAATCCGCTGAAAAGCGGCCGCGATCGCATTTTTCGCCGCCGAATCATCGACCGCGTAGACAATGACTTCGAACTCCACGCCCATGTGCGGCTGGGTCTGGCTGAATCGCTCGGGCTCGGCGGCAGCCGAAAAACGGGCCAGCAGCAAGGCTGCAATGAGCACGCCAAACCCGCCATACGAGAACTTGGGGAACATGGATCGAGCGTACCGATAAAGCGCAAGATTAAGTGAGGAAACGACTTTCCACCGCGCCAGCTAACCATTATATTGAACGGCTTGTTTGCGTCTTCTCCTTATTGAACTGTATCACGGGCATGGCTGAAACACCACGAAAAGATCACTGGTCCTCGCTTCTCGAAAGCATCGGCCTGGCCACCGCGTCGCCACAAAAGCCCGCGGCCGAAACCGCTAGCGAATTGGCCGCAGAAGTGCCGTCGCCGCCAATCGTGAGCGCTGCAACTGCTGCAGCCCCCGAAGCCGCTGCTCCAGCCGCCGAACCGGCCAAGCCTGCTGCGAAGAAGCCCGCCAAAACTTCGGGCCACTGGGGCAAGCTCGCTGGCATGCTCGGCTTGAGCGTGGCTCAGCCGGAACCCGAGCCCGAACCGGAGCCGATTCCTGAACCTCCAGTCGCGTTTTCGCCTCCTCCGCCACCGGCCGCACCAGCTCCTGCTCGGCCCGCTCCTCCGCCGCTGGATGACCTCCCCGCCGATCTGTTCGCGCCGCCCGCTCGCGCGGAAGCCCGTGCTGAAACGCCTCGCCCCGAACGCCAGGATCGCCCTGAACGTGGCCGCGATCGTGATCGTGGCGAATCTCGCAGCGCCGAGCCGCGCAGCGAAGGTCGTGGCAACGAATCGCGTGGTCGCGAACAACGGCCTGAAGGTCGCCGCGATTCGCGTGATGACCGCCCCGAGCGCTCTTCTGCCGAACGATCCGAGCGCGGCAGCCGCGGCGATCGTCCGCGTGGTCGCGATGAACGCCCCGAAGGACGCCGTGAAGAAAACGACCGCCGTCCGCGCCGCGAAAGCCCCTCGCGTGAAAATCAACCGCGCGAAAGCGCTCCCCGCCGTGGTTTTGGCGATGGGGTGAACGAAAGCTGGGCAGCCGATACCCACGCCGAACCAGCCGCCGAACATTTTGAGGATGATTTCATTCCCTCGCGCGAAGAGCTGGGTGACGAAGCCCCGGCCGGCGAAGAACGCCTCGGTTTTGACCGGCCTGCCGACGAAGAAGGTGGCGAACCTCGCCGCCGTCGTCGTCGCCGTCGTCGCGGTGGTCACCGCGACGAAGAAGGTGCCCGCAGCGAACACGCGCCTCGTGCCGCCGAACACGATGCTCCGGCCGACTCTTACGAAGAACCCTTCGTCGACGATGAGTTCGCCGAAGTGGCGCCCGTTGATGACGAACATGGCGACAGCGAGCACCACGACGAGCCGCGCGGCGAAGATCGCCCCGCGCGTCGCGCTCCTGGCGACAGCGAAGATGGCGAGGATCGCGGCCCGCGTCGTCGCCGTCGTCGTGGCCGCGGCCGAGGCGGTCGTCGTGAGGAAGGTGCCGAAGCTGCTCGCTCCGCTCCGCCAGCACGCGGCGCCGATCGCAATGCACCTGCCCGCGATGCCGACGATTCGGATCTCGAGGAAGACTTTGAAGGCGGATTTGTCGAGGAGCGTCCCGCGCCTTCCTCGTCGCGTCGCCCGCAGCGCGAACCGCGCCGCTCGGTGAACCCCGAGGACGACGAAGTCGATGAAATGCTCCAAGCCGAACTCGACGAAGAGGGTGGCGAAGGGAATGCCCACAAGAAGATTCCGACCTGGAATGAAACGGTCGGCGTCCTCATCGAAGGCAACATGAGCATGCGTTCCGAACGCCCCGAACATCGCGGCGGCGGCAATCGCGGCCGTCGGCCTCCTCGCCGATAAGTGCCGTCGCCACACTCCGTGTGGCGTTCTCACCACGCAGAGTGTGGTGACTACACAGCGAATCAGTCGGCAAAAAAAGCCGGAACTCCCACGAGTGAGTTCCGGCGTATAATTCTTTCATGTCGCGCTACCAAGAGCTCCTCGAGCAACTGCGGCAAGCCTTTCCCACGCCGGTTTCGAATCCGGTGCACGACGGCTATGTCGTTTTCTCCCTTCTCAAAGCCCTCGACCGAGTCGACGCGCTGAAGAGCCAGGCCCCAATTCTCGGCACACCCCGCCCGGCCGCTTATGACGTGGCGGCGACCGAAAAGCTTGCCTCGGGCGCTCGGCCGCTGGAAGAAGTCATCAGCGAACTAGTCCACTGTCTCGACGGCCAGTTGATCTTCGGCCATCCTCGCAGCCAGGTAAATGTTGTCGCGACTCCCTCGATCGCGAGCATTGTCGGCGTCGTTCTGCCGTCGATGTACAACCCCAACCTGTGCAGCGACGAAGCCAATCTCGGTTGCTCCGAAGCCGAGGTTCGCGTGGCCGCGATGATCGCCGATCTGGTCGGCTTTGACCCGCAGCGGGCCGGCGGTCTGTTCACCTTCGGCGGCACCGGCACGCTGCTGTACGGCGTGAAGATCGGCCTTGAAAAAGCCGTGCCCGATGTTTTCGAACAAGGGCTGAAGCAACCCGCCATCATTCTCTGCTCGCGGCAGAGTCACTACGCCTGCGCGACAGCCGCGGGCTGGCTCGGCCTTGGTCAGCAGAGCGTGCGCAAAGTGGCCGCGCGCGACGACAACGGCATCGATCTGGTTGCCTTGGAACAAGCCTGCCGAACTGCCCATGCTGCCGGCGAACGAATCGCCGCCATCGTCGCCACGATGGGAACCACCGATGCCTTCGGCGTTGACGATCTTGCCGGAGTACATGCGCTGCGCGAACGACTCGTCGCTGAACTCAAGCTCGACTATCGTCCGCACATTCACGCCGACGCCGTGATCGGCTGGGCCTGGTCGGTTTTCAACGGTTACGATTTCGCGGCCAATCCGCTCGGCTTTCGCGGCCGCACGCTGCGGGCGCTCGCTGGCACGCAGAACGCAATGCAGCACTTGCACCTGGCCGATTCCATCGGCATTGATTTTCACAAAACAGGTTTCGCGCCGTACATCTCGTCGCTGTTCATGTTGCGCGATCGCGAAGACTTCAGTCAAATCGTGCGGCAGCGTTCGACCACGCCATACCTCTTTCACACCGGCGAATATCATCCGGGACTCTTCTCGCTCGAAACGTCACGCAGCGCAACCGGTGTGCTCGCTGCTCTCGCCAATCTGCTGCTGCTCGGTCGCGAGGGATTTCAAACGCTGATCGGCCATGCGGTAGAGATGGCCGAATTGCTGCGCGAGCAGATCGGCGCTCGCCCCGAACTGTCGGTGATGAACGATCAGAACCACGGCCCGGTCACGCTCTTCCGGGCTTATCCACAAGGGACCGATACCTTCGCCGTGAAGCACCGCGAACAGCACGATCCATCATTCCGCGAGCAGTTGAAAAAGAACAACGACCTCAACCGCCGCATCTTCGAACGCGTCCACGCCGAAGCCATGGCTGGCCGCGGCGTCGCCCTCGGCTATACCGACCACTGCCGCACGGCGGACTGCGGCGAACCGATCTCTGCGCTCAAATCCTACGTCCTCTCTCCCTTCGCCGATGAAGGCCGGATGAGCTCGGTCATCACGCACGTGCTCGCAGCACGGCGGGAAGTGATGTAACGCAATTCCCGTGAGGCCAAGCTTCCGTTTGTGCGGGTTGCAGCAACTAGCGCATCGGCGGGCGGGAAAATGCTCGCTTTCTGCCGCGGCCGAATTACGATCGAAAGATGTTTCGAGAATTGAACACGAGGGCTCCGGCTCTCGGCGAACATTGTTTGAGCGGTGCGGAGGTTGGCTATGAAGATTGCCTTTGGTTTCGTTCTGGTTTGCGGCATGTTGGTCTCGGTGGCTGGCGCGCAGAATCCACAACCCAATCCGCAGCTGCCGAACTTGCCCGCCAATCCGCAGCCCGGCCAGGTGCCGAATGGTCAATTCGGCCAGCCCGTGAACAACGGTCAGGCCGCAGCTGCCCAAGCGGCCGCCCGTGCTGAAATTATGCGACGCTTTGATCGCGATGGCGACGGCCGGCTGAATGCTCAAGAACAAATCGCCGCAACTCGCGCGATGCAAGAGCACGGCATCCGCACTCCTGGCCAACCAAACATGGTCGGCCGCGGCAACGGCGGTACACAAACCGGTCCGGGCTCTGCCGCACCGCCACCGCCGGCCCCGCCCGCTGCTCCAAAACTGAGCAAGCGCGAAGAACTGCTCCTCAAGCGGTTCGATCGCGATGGCGACGGCAAATTGAGCGAAGAAGAAAAGACTGCCGCCCGCGCCGAGTTCGGCCAAAAGGGCAAAGCCGAAACAAAGAAATAACTCGGCCGATCACACGCCGTTGTTGATCATATCCATCGCATCACGGTACGGCTGAAAGACGAACATCGCCAACCGTCCGATGGCCATGATGATGATGAGCGCGACCAGCGCAAAGGTCGCTGCCGTGCAAGCCATCGTCACGTAGCGCATGGCTTCGTGGGCTTTCTCTTCATACTGCTTCGCGAGCCGCAACAGCGACTCGCTCGTCGCGCCGGCAATCTCAGCCGTTTCGAGCGCGAACAAAAAGTCGGAAGGAAACGCGTTCGACTGCGCAAACGAATCGTGAAAGGTTTGCCCGTGCGAAATGCCGCTGACAATCTCCGCCGTATGCTGCTCGTAGTGTGCGTTCTGCGTCGCACTCAGCGCGAGTTCGACGACGCGCCGAGCGTCCATCCCGCTTTCGAGTCCCAGGGCAAACGACCACGTCAAGCGCGAGAGCGCGAACGATTCCAAGCAAGTGCCGAGCACCGGCAACCGCATCGCCATGCGCAACGGTCCACCGCCGAACCAACCTCGCAACAGTGCGTTGATCGCCAGCACTACACCGCCGACCACCGTCGCGACCGAAAGTAAAAACAAAATCGCGCCCCAACCGCCGGTCAGACCCAAGCCGAGAATATCGACCCCTTGGCCCGTTCCCATGAAGCTGCCAATCATCCCACTGATCCAGATCACGGCGGCGATAATTATGGTAGCGGCGCCGAGCTGCAGCATCGGCCAGGCGATGCCGAGATAAAACGACCGCTTCATCGCCTCTTGCTGCTCGTAGTACTTCGCCAGTTTCAGCAGAACTTCGTCGAGTTGGCCGGTCTTCTCGCCGATCTCGACCATCTGGCAAGTGAGCCGCGGAAAGAACCCACCGCAAGCTCGCATCGCATCGGCCACCGTGCCGCCGGCTGCGACGTGCCGAAAAATGGAGTCGATATGCTGCCGATGTGTGGCGTTGCCCCGCGTACTTTCCTGCTGCCAGACGCGACGAATCTCGACGCCCGCCTTCAGCGATTGGCCCACGCGCTGGCACAGGCCAATGAGTTCCTTCGTCGAAATCGACCACGTCGGCCCGCCGCCGATAGCACGGCGCGGCTCGGAGCTACGCACATCGCGCTGCGTGCTCTCCGCGGTAACGTGAGCAGGACGTGAAGCAGGTTGAGCTTGTTCGAACGAACTCATGATTTTTCCCCGACTGCCGGCCCGCATCCCTCGCCGCTATTTCCCACCTACCAATTGTACCTTCGCCGTCGACGCAGCACCTTCTACTAGCGACAACTTAACCGGCGATTGATGGGTATCACGATCGACGGCGAGTGTGATCGTGTGCAGGCCGGTCTTCAGGTCGAGCGCAAATTTGCCGTCGGCGATTGCTTGCGATTTGCCGTCGACCCAAACTTGCACACCCTTCGCATCTTCGAGCTGCCAAGCCACTTTGCCCGCGGTGCTCACTTCCAGCTGGGCCCGCAGTAACGTCGGCCGGGCGATCTTTGCCTCGGTTTTGAGAATCGGCAGGTTATCGAGCGGCAACTCGCCGGCGACTCGACTGTAAGCGCTCTGCCAGGTGAACGCCGCATCGTCGCTGGCCGCGGCGTCGAGCGTGCGACTCAGCTTTTGCTGAGCAGCTGGGGAATTTTCCAGCACCTGCCAGCGGCGCACGACGCGCTGCTGACCGACGGTGAACTCTCCGCCGACCTTGCCAAGCTCGGAAAGGAAGCGGACCAGATCGGTGAGCTCGGTCTTGGTGAGCGAGTCGACCGCGCCATCGGGCATGAGCGATCGGCTGTCCTTGATTCCTTCGATGTCGCTCTTGGCGAGCGTGATCAGCTTGTCTTCTGCCGTTCGCAGCACCAGTTCATCCTTGCTGTCGCGGACGACAAGGCCGGTGTAAACCTGGCCGCTCGCTTCGAGCACCAGTTTCGCGTGATAGCCTTCCTTCACCTTAGCGGCCGGCGTAATCAGCGACTCGAGAATGTAGTCGGGCTGAGCACTCGCGCCGATGCTCACCAGATCTGGACCGACAACGCCGCCAGCGCCAGCGATGGCGTGGCACTTGAGGCATTGCAGCTGCGCCGAACGATAGATGGCTTCTCCGCGCTGCGCGTTCCCTTGTTCACGGGCAAGCGTCACGAGCTCGGCAGAAAACGCCGGCGTGAGTTTCCAGCCAGCCGCATCGAGGCCGCCGGCCTTTTGCACGCTGGCAATTAGTTCCAGCGATGGCTGCGGAGCACTTTGCGCTGCGCGAATGACGAGCTTGGCAACATCGGCGGAGATTTTTTGCTCGGCGAGCGCTGTCGTGAGCGCAGCCGTTCCCTCCTTGCGAGCGAGCAAAGGTTGCAACGCGGCAACTGGATCGAGGCCGGCCGGCGCTTCTGCCAAAAGCACGACCGCGCTGTCCGCCGTGGCCTTCACGTCGAGCGACGCGAGTGCGGCAATCGCCTGCTGACGATCGGCCAGCGGACGCCCCTTGCCAGCCAGGGCAGCGAGGAGTTGCTGATTCGAATTGCCAGCAAGCGCAAGTGCTTCGATGGCTGCCTGGCGAACAGCCGCGGGTTGATTGTCGGCTTCGGCATGAGCAGCGATGGCTGCTGTAGCTGCGGCGAGCTTCCACTGACCGGCTGCTCGCAGGGCTGCGGCGCGCAATTTTTCGTCTGGCGATTGCAGCAACGAAATCACGCGAGCAAGATCACCGGCAGGCTGAATCTTGCGTAGCCGCGTCGTATCGCGCAGGGCATCGAGCAGTGCGGCCTTCTTGGCATCGGCAAGGGAACCGTCGCCCGCGACAATCAGTTCAAACACCGCACCAAGCTCTTTCGGCCCACCCATGCTAGCCACAAGCGTGAGCACGCCTTCGACGCGATCGGCAGGAATCTTGCCTTGTTTGATCAACGTCAACAGAGGCGCGACGACTTCCGGCGAATCAGCTGCCTTCAACGCGAACGTGAGCTGGTTGACATCGCCGACGTTGAAATTTCCTTCCTTAAGCGCCGGTAACCAGACTTCGCTCAGATCGCGCATCGTCGTCCACAGTGCAAAGTCGAGAAAGCGATCCATTGGTCGATTGAGCGCACCTAGCGCCGCTTCGGCAGCGCGCGAGTCAGGCACTTCGGCGGCAGCGCGGATGCCTTCGAGGCGAACTCGCGGATTTTCATCACTGCAGGCCTGCGACGCGATCTGCAGCAGTTCACCGGCAGGAAGTTTCTTCTGCCAATGAACGGCGGTCCGTACGGCAGCTGCCCGCACGCGATGATCGCTCGATTGCAGCAACTCACCGAGCAGCTTGGGCTCCACCTTATCGATCGATTCATAAACCCAGAGCGATTCGAGCCGCAGGGCGTCGCGGTTGGTCGCGGTGGCTGGAATCGCTGCGACCCATTTTGCGAGTGCTTCCGCGACACTCGTACCGGACCAATGGCGGTTCTTCAGCATGTTCTTGGCATGCTGGCGAACCCATTCCTCCGGCGTGCGGAGTTGATCAAGCAGTTTTTCGGTCGAAGTATCGGCCGCGGTTTCGGTTCGGAGTAGCTGCCGACCTTTCGCTTTCACGCGCCAAATGCGGCCATGCGTGTGATCGCGGCGCTCATCGCGAAAGTCGACTTCGCCGTGCTGAATGATTGGGTTGTACCAATCGGCGACGTAAACGCAGCCGTCGGGGCCCATCTTCACATCAATGGGCCTGAACGCGACGTGCGGCGTTTTGATCAAGTCCATTTCTTGCTTCGATGCATAACCGCTGCCGTCCTCGGTGACGGTGAAACGGCAGACGCGATGGGCACGAAAGTCGTTCGTGATCATCGAGCCGTCCCACTCTGGCGGCAGATGACGACCGCCGATGATCTCGAGGCCGCACTCCTTCGGCTGACCGGGATTCAAACCGGTCATGATCCGCTTCGCGTTCGGAGCCGAAACAAATACCGAGCCGGGGAAGACGTAGTTGATCCCTTCGCCGTAAGCGCCGTCAGTGGCGAAGGACTGACCCCAGCGATCTTGATGATGGCCCCAGGCGTTCACGAAGCCGTAGGCCAGCACCTCGAGCTCGAGCGTTTCGGGTCGAAACCGCCAGATGCCGCCGCCGTTGAGTCGCTTCACGCCATACGGCGTTTCAATGTGCGAGTGGATATAAATCGACTGATTCATGTAGAGGCAACCGTCGACGCCCCACCGCAGCGTGTGCAGCAGATGATGCGTGTCTTCGGTGCCGAAGCCGGTGAGAATGACGGTGCGTTTGTCCTGCTTCAAATCGCCGTCGGTATCGGCAAAATGCACCAACTCGGTACTGTTGGCGACGTAGCAACCGCCACGATCGTCGGGAATCACACCCGTTGGAATCAGCAAGCCATCGGCGAAAACAGTCGTCGTTTCGGCGACGCCGTTCTTATCCTTGTCTTCGATGACCAGAATCTTATCGACGGCTTTTTGGCCGGGCTTGATCTGCGGATAGACCTCGCTCGAGGCGATCCATAACCGGCCCTGCGCGTCGAAGTTCATCTGAATCGGCTTGGCCAGCAACGGATCGGCAGCGTACAGGCTGACTTCAAAACCTTCCGGCACAACGAAAGTCTTACGCTCTTCTTCCGGATCGGGATCGGGAATGTTTTTCAAGTCACGCTGCGCAATTGCAGCGGCGATGAAAGCGAGATGGATGGCCAGGCCGGCGTAAAGATGGCGGAGATTCATGTTTGGTTATTTTTCTACTTACTATTTTTGGTGCGTTGACGCACGTAACGGACCGTGCAGCCGCGAGCGACGGTTTCGGTCACCGCTGGCTCTTTGCCTGCGAGCGCCGCGGCGATTCCGTCGGCGACGTAGTGCGCAGTTACTTCTCCCGCTTTCGTCTTGTCATCGAAGGCACCCATGTAGACGACCTTCCGCTCTTTGTTCAGCACAAAAAACTCCGGCGTGAACGTCGCGCCGTAAGCCTTCGCGGTCGATTGGGCATCGTCATCGTGCACGAACGGGAAGTTGAACTTCTTGGCCTTCGCTTTTTCGCCGAGTTGCGGCAACAGGTCTCCCTCGACCTTGTTGGAGTTAATCATCACGACGGCTGCTTTGTCCGCAAACTTCGTCGTCAGCGCGATAATTCGATCCTCATAGTCGACGGCCGTCGGACACGTGTTGCAGGAGAAAACGACCACGACAACGTCCTTGTCTTTGTAATCGGCGAGCGAGTAGGTCTTGCCGTCGGCATCTTCGAGACCTTTAAACTCCGGCGCCGCATCGCCGACGCTGAGCGCCTTGTTGTACTTGCCGGCGAAGGCAGGGCCGGTCAACAGGCAGATCAAGAGCAACGAACCAAAGGCAAGCCAACGGCGCGAGGCGAGCATGGCTGAATCCTTGTGTGGAGAGAAATGGGCGGTGGGAAGTCGAGCGGAGGTTTGATCGTAATTAGCCCTTCAGGCCGTACAAGGGCAACAGCTTGTTGTTCAGATGTCGCATCAGGGCGTCGCTGCTCAGCGGCTTGCCGGTGATGCGCTGCACCAGTTCCGTTGCCGAGTAGCATTGCCCCGGGCGGTGGATTTTTTCGTTCAGCCAGGCCTTCAGTCGCAGGAATTCGCCGCGGCGCATCAAGTCGTTCAAGCCGCCGAGATCAGCATCGGCTTGTTCAAAGAACTGCGCAGCGTACAAGTTGCCGAGCGAGTACGTGGGGAAGTAACCGAACAGCCCCGCCGACCAATGGACATCCTGCAAGCAACCTTCTGCATCAGTCGCCGGCTCGATGCCCAGATACTCGCGATATTTCTCCCGCCAGGCGCCGGGAAGATCCTTCACCACGAGATCGCCGTTGAGGAGTGCTTGCTCGAGCTCGAAGCGAACAATGATGTGCAGGTTGTAGGTCGCCTCATCGGCTTCGACGCGAATGAGCGACGGCTGCACGTGATTGACCGCGGCGAAGAGCTGCGCCGGGGTCACGCCACTGGCGGCCTCGGGAAATTGCTGCTGCCACTGCGGAAAGAAGTGTTGCCAGAAGGCTTCGCTGCGGGCAACCAGGTTTTCCCACATCCGCGACTGCGACTCGTGAATGCCGAGCGAAACGTATTGCCCGGCCGGTGTGCCGAAGTGTTCCGTACGCAGGCCCTGATCGTAAATTCCGTGGCCGGCTTCGTGCAGCGTGCCAAAGAACGCGCCGTTGAAAAAGTTCTCGTCGTAGCGAGTGAGAATGCGGCAGTCGTTCGGACCGAGTTCCGTGCAAAAGGGGTGGTGCGTTACATCGAGACGGCCCCGGTTGAAATCAAAACCGATCGCCGTCGCTGCCATGCGGCCAAAAGCGGCTTGCGCGGGCTGCGGATATTTTCGCTGAATGATTTCCAGCGGCGCCCGCCGGCCACTTTCCATGATCCCGTGCACGAGCGGCACGAGTTGCTCGCGCAACTTACCGAGCACGGCGGCGACTTCCTTGGTCTTCGCTGCAGGTTCGTAATCATCGAGCAGCGCGTCGTACGGGACGTCTGCATAACCGAGCGCCGCTGCTTGCTGTCGCTTGAGGTCGACCATCTTGGTCAGGTGCGGTTCGAACTGCGCAAAGTCATTGGCCTGACGAGCTCTGACCCACGCCTGCTCGCCGAGCGCTGCCGTGCGCGTCAGCTCTTCGACGAGTTTCTGCGGCAGCTTGCAACGCTTGTCGTACTCCCGCTTCATCTGCCGAATATTCGTGCCCGTGTCGCTATGCGTATCCTTGGCCAGGTCACTCGTGGCCAATTCGTTCAGCAACTCACCCCACCGCGGCTGCGTCCGTTTTTGGTGGGCGAGGCCGGAAAGATATGTCCGCTGCTCAGCCCGATATTCACCGGCCGCTTCGGGCATATAGGTCCGTTCGTCCCAACCGATCACGGCATCGATCGATTCGATAAGGGCCCCTTCGCGGGCGAGAAAACAAAGTTCGTTGTAGGAAGCTGTCATGTGTGGTTTTGGCTGCGATTAACCAGTCTGAAATTCAAAGGCAAAGATTCCTCAATCGTAAACGTTTTCGAGCCCGCCTGAATACCCGCCGTGCCCGCGGCCGCCTTGGTACAATGGCAGAGCTGTTTTCGCTCTTCTCTCGCCCCTCGTCGCCGAAGGTCTTTCGCTTGAGTTCCGCCGATCGGATGGAATGCCCGAATTGCCGCCAGTCGATCAAGCGCCCTGCGCAGCCGGCGGGTTCGAAGTGTTTGTGCCCCAAATGCAATCAGCCGTTTACGATTGGGGGATCGACTGAAGCTGCTGTTCCTGCAGCTGCTCCGGGCGTTCCTGCTGCGACTCCTGTCGCAGCACCGAAGCCCGCTACTCCTCACGTGCCAGTTGCGCCTCCAACGCCGGTTGCGCCAGCCGTGCTCAAGCCGTTGCTCGATACGGTCCCCACCGACGAGGAACTCGCGCGGCCGATGATTGTTGATCCCACCGAGCCGGTGGCAGCACCCAAACCCGCGGCGATTTCACCCAGTGAACGGCCCGCTGAAAAAGCATCAAAAAAGGAGCCCGAGAAAAAACAGCCTCCGCCGAAGCCGACTGAATTTCGCTTCCATTGCTTTCTCTGCGGATCCTTGCTCTACGCCCGCGAAGAACAGATCGGCGGCATGATCAATTGCCACGATTGTCATTCGCCCAACGAAGTGCGGCCGCCGAAACAGCAGGATTGGCAAAAGCCCTCCGACGGGCCATCAATGGACGATGCCGAAGACTTTGCCCTGAGTCCAACTTTCGAGCGGCCGAAGTTCGAGCCGATCGAACGACCCAAGCCGCCCGAGGATGATGAGGGCGATCTGCCGATGAAGCCGTTGACGGTCACACCCACGCAGGCCGCTCATCCCGGTGCGCAGCCGGCCGCTGGTCGACCAGCTTCGCCAGTTCCCGGTTCTGCCATCCCGCAGCCGTCGCAATTCTCGCCCCAAAGCACTGCGAATAAACCCGGCAACAAACCTCCACCGCCAGCGCCTCCGCCCGTGCGCACGCACGCCGAAACCTATGGCGACGAATTGTGGAGCGAACCTGCTGACAATGGCCGGCCCCCCTTCGAGCGAAGTCCGTTTCTTGTGGGCATTCTCGAATACATGCTCTATCCCAGCACACTGCCGCGGTGGTTGGCGCTCACTGCGCTCGCGGCGATTCCGATTGCTGCCATCGAAGTATCGAGCGGTTCGGCAGGCATGTTCTTCGCCGCAATCCTCGGCCTTCCTTGGCTGGCCGTTCTCGGCGCACACGCGATGGCCATCGTCGGCGATACCGCTCGCGGCCGCGACGCCATCGAAGATTGGCCCCTTGTCGGCAATCCACCCAACCTGTTGCCCCCCGGCAATCCAAAGTTCCTCGCCGTCGCCGCCGCCGCTGCCGTGTTGCCCGGCCTGATGTATTTCCTGGTGCTGGGCGGCGAAACAGCCTGGGGTTGGATCGTGGTGCTCGTTTCGCTGCTGTTCCTCCTGCCGATCACTTGGTTGCCGATGCTGCTCGAAAAATCGCTGCAAGGGCCGCTGCAATCGCAAACCTTCTGGCAAAGCTTTCGCCATTCGGGGAGCGGCTGGATAACCTTCGCCTTCGAGACATTACTCCTCAGCGTGGTCGGCGCCGGCGGCATGTCCCTCTTAGCCTATGGCACGGTGATCGTCGCGCCGCTCGCAGCCGTCCTCGTCGTCACTCCGCTATTTCTTTACTTCCGACTGCTCGGCCGAATGCTGTGGTTCATCGATCCCGCCATGGCCCCGCCACCGCCACCATCGTCTACGGCTGCTCACACATCGCTGCCCGATACGGTGGATCCAACGCAAGTGCGACCATGGCGGTGAACATAAGTTATTAAGAATAAACATCTTGCAAACTTGGAATCGCAATTTGCGACCTCAAGTTTTAGATCCGAGAGTCAATCACGATGGCAAAACGCAAATCAGCGGTCGCGAAAGTCGACGTCGAACGTGTCAGTCGGTTGATTTATATAATGCGTGGGCAACGAGTTATGCTCGATGTCGATCTGGCGAAATTGTACGGCGTCACCGTTTCTGCGTTGAACCAAGCCGTACAGCGAAATATCGATCGTTTTCCAGCTGATTTTGCGCATACTCTTACTTCGCAAGAACTTAGAGATTTGAAATCACAAATTGTGATTTCAAAACCAGAAGCTGCTTCAGCAAAAGAAGTTAAAGCCGCGGGACTAGAGTCGAATAAAAACCCACGCGGTGGTCGGCGCACCCTCCCTTGGGTCTTTACCGAGCATGGCGTCGCCATGCTCAGCAGCGTCTTGCGTTCGCCACGCGCTGTGCAGGTAAATATTGAAATCGTCCGCGCCTTCGTGCGGCTGCGCCGGCTCCTCGCCGCTCCGGGTGAGTTCGTCGAACAGCTGCAGCAACTGGCCAAGACCGTCGATCTGCACGACGAACAAATCCGCGCGATCACCCAAGTACTGCAACAAATGATGGCCCCTGCCGATGACAAGACGAAGGAAAAACTTCGCATCGGCTTTCAAGCTGGTGCATCGACGTAACTCAAACCTCATGACTGAGATTGTTGGTAGCTTCGAAATTCACTTCACGCTGGCGGCGGTTACCGAGCCAAGCGCACTGCAAGCGACCGCCGAGCGAATGGGAATGAAATGGCTGTGGATCGAGCTCGAGCGCGGCGCAAATCGCTCGCAACCGATGCTCACGGCCAGAGCGCGGGGTTCTCTCCCCCAAGTGATGTCGAACGTTCGAATCGAGACATCGACGCTCGCCGAAGCTGGTTTATCTGTCGTTCGCGTCAAGATCGAAGCCGAGCCAACCGCGCAGGGCATCCCGCAGACTTGCGCGGCAGCAATCCGCGAACCGGCCGACCGCTACTTCGAATTTCACCTCAAGCTGTTGCTGGCCGAGGGAACAGATTTACGGTCATTGAAAGAATTTACGCAGCCGCATGGAGCGCATCTCTCGCGCAATGCGCGCCGACGTCGCGACGATGGCTTGGAAGAACGGTTTATCACGCAGCGCTGCTCAACGATGGGCCAAATCGAAGCACGCGCCGCGTGGCAGCAACTACTGCAAGACTTGCAGCGTGCTGAGTACGAACTATTGGAAGCGGAAGAAGAGTATGTGGTCTACGATAGCAATCTGGCGCTCGACGCCGGTTGGCTCTCAAAGGAATAAATATGGCGGAACCATACTCAAAGTATCCCCATGGCTATCAATTGCTTTGGGATGACGAGCGCGTCAAACGCCCCGATGTTTTTGAGCCCGCCTTGCAGCATCATCCCTGCGGGTTTCGCAAAGGCGAGCCGCAATTTCGCGATCCTGCGATGCGCACCGGTTGGTATGCAGCCCGGCGTGCGGCCACCGATCATTGGCTGCAGCTGGTCGCGAATTCCTCCGTCGGCTCGAACCTCGTCTTGCGCGGCAGCAGCTTGCTGCGCACTTATCTTGGCGATTCTGCCCGCGAGCCCGGCGACATGGATTGGGTGGTGCAGCCCGAATCGATCGCACCTGACGATAGTCGAGGCCGAGAACTGCTCGCGTCAATCCGGCAATTGATCGAAGAAACAAATTCGATACCCGGCACGCAAATTACCTGGGGCCGATTTGCCGAGGATGACATTTGGATCTATTCGCGCGCCCCCGGAAAACGCCTCACGATCAACTGGCTGGCGCCTGACTTGCCAGCCGGCAACGTGCAACTCGATTTTGTCTTTGGCGAAGCACTGTGGACGCCGCCAGTGACAACGCAAGTTCGGTTGCATAACCAGCAAACCGTTCAGCTCTATGCCGCCAGTCCCGCGCAGTCGCTGGCGTGGAAACTGATGTGGCTCGAAGAAGACGCCTACGCCCAGGGAAAGGACCTGTACGACGCAGTGCTGCTCGCTGAAGCTTATGCACTGCCCGACGACATGCGAGAGCGACTGCAAATCATGATCCAGCCCTATGGACGACGCACCATCGCCGATTGGCCCCTGACATGGGAAGTTGACTGGCAGAATTTTCAGCTGGAATACCCTCAAATCCTCGGCAACGCTCAACAATGGCAAGAACGGCTGGCCAGCGCCTTGGCCCAAAGACCGAACCATTTGGGTTGAGAACGCTGGGGTCCAGCGAGTAAGGTAAGAGCTGCCTTCCTGCTCACCTCTTCCTACCGCTGAGCTAACATGTCTCGCTGGACGCGAATTTTGGTCGCCATGGTCGTTGTCGGCAACAGCATTTCTGCTTCCGCCGACGCTCCCAACTTCAGCCGCGATATCCTGCCGATCCTCTCCGACAATTGCTTTCATTGTCACGGCCCCGATCCCAAAGCCCGCGAAGCCGATCTGCAACTCGATACCGAAGCGGGCGCGCTGCGAACGGAAGACGCCGTGATCATTCCCGGCAAAAGCGCCGATAGCAAACTCTATCAGCGGCTCATCAGCAGCGATCACGACGAAGTAATGCCGCCACCAAAGTCGAATCGCAAACTGACGGCAGCGCAAATTGAACTCGTCAAACGTTGGATCGACGCTGGCGCCAAATGGGGCAAGCACTGGGCGTATGAAACACCGCAGCGCCCCGCCCTGCCGGAAGTCAAAAACAAAGCCTGGCCGAAGAATCCGATCGACTCATTCCTGTTAGCTCGGCTCGAGCGCGAACAACTCCAGCCGTCGCCGATCGCGCCGAAAGAAACGCTCATCCGCCGCGTGACACTCGACCTCACCGGCCTGCCGCCGTCGCTCGCCGAAGTCGATGCGTTTCTGAAAGATGATTCTCCGCAAGCGTACGAAAAAGTCGTCGACCGCCTTCTTACCTCGCGGCAATACGGCGAGCGAATGGTTTGGGACTGGCTCGATGCGGCCCGCTATGCCGACACGAATGGCTATCAAGGCGATCCCACCCGGGCGATGTGGTACTGGCGCGATCAGGTGACCGAAGCCCTCAATCGCAATCAGCCGTTCGACCAGTTCACCATCGAGCAACTCGCGGGCGATCTGCTGCCGAATGCGACTCAGCAGCAACTGATCGCCAGCGGCTTTCATCGCAACCACATGATCAACGGCGAAGGTGGCCGCATCGCCGAGGAGTCGCGCGTCGACTACGTACAGGACCGCGTCGAAACGACCGGCGCGGTCTGGATGGGCCTCACCTTCAACTGCTGCCGCTGCCACGATCACAAGTTCGACCCGCTCAAGCAGCGTGAGTATTACCAGCTGTCGGCCTACTTCAACTCGATCGAAGAAAGCGGCGGCAACGATGCCGGCGGCCTCGCCAATCCGATCCTCAGCTTTGCCTCTCCCGAGCAACAGACCGAACTCGACAAGCTGCGTGCCGCCGAAAAAGAATCCAAGACCGCCCGCGATGAGTTTGAAAAGAAACTGCCCGAACTGCAGAAAGAATGGGAGCAGAATCTCACCAGTGGCGACGGCCCCGCCGAGCCAAAGTGGCAAGCATTCGCAATCAAGGAGCTTAACGCCACCGACGGCGTGACACTGAAGAAGCTTGACGACGGCAGCATACTCGCGGAAGGCACGAACGCCGATAAAAGCAGCTACGAAATCGAATTTCGCCCCACAGAAGACCTGACAGTCACAGCCCTCAAGCTCGAAGCCCTGCCGCACGAATCGCTGATCAACAACGGCCCCGGCCGAGCCGACAACGGCAACTTCGTTCTCTCCGAAGTCACGCTCGCCCAAGCCAAAAAGCCATTGCTGTTCGATTCCGCGACGGCCGACTTCGCTCAAGACGGCTGGCCCGCCCGCGGCGTGATCGATGCCAATCCCACCACCGGCTGGGCCGTAATGCCCGCCTTTGGCAAGATTCACACGCTCACGCTGCCGCTGAAATTGCCGACGAAATTCGCCAAAGATCAGCCGATCACCATCAAGCTCTCGTTCCAATTCGGCCGGCAACACACGCTCGGCCATTTTCGAATTCTCGCCACCGATTCGCCGATTCAACTGCTGAAAACGACTCCGGAAGCAGTGCTCGCCGCAATGAAAGTTTCTCGCGACCAGCGCAATGCCGAACAGAAGAAACTCCTCAGCGACCATTTCCGCGCCAGTCATTCCCCCTGGCTCATCGTGCAGACGCAATCGGACGAAGCCCGCAATGCCCGCGACAAGTTCGAAAAAGGCCTGCCGCGCACGATGGTCATGCGCGAACGAGCGCAACCGCGCGAGACCTTCATTCTCACCCGCGGCGCCTACGACAAACCGGAAGCCAAGGTCAGCCACGGCACGCCAGCGATCCTGCCTCCCCTTCCCGCCGACGCGCCGGCCAACCGTCTCGCACTCGCCCGCTGGCTTGTTTCGCCCGAGCATCCGCTCACTTCGCGAGTCGTCGTCAACCGCTACTGGCAATCGTTCTTCGGCACCGGCCTCGTAAAAACTACCGAAGATTTCGGCGTACAAAGCGAACGGCCGCCGCATCCCGAGTTGCTCGATTGGCTGGCCTGCGAATTCCGTGAACCGACCGTTTCGCAACCGACCGTCGCGCACACAAACGAGCCCAATCGCTGGAACGTCAAGCACATCCATCGCCTCATCGTCACCTCGGCCGCTTATCAGCAATCGTCGAAGTCGACGCCCGCTCTCAACGAGCGCGATCCTGCCAACCGTTTGCTGGCTCGCGCGCCACGCCAACGCTGGCCGTCGTGGATGATCCGCGATCAAGCCCTCGCGGTCAGCGGATTGCTCGTCGATAAAGCGGGCGGTCCGCCGGTGAAGGGCTATCAGCCGACCGGTGTGTGGGAAGAAGCGAGCTTCGGCGGCATCCGCTACACGCCCGACACCGGCGAAGCTCTCTATCGCCGCAGCCTCTACCAATTCTGGCGACGCATCGTCGGTCCGACCGTCTTCTTCGACGTCGCCAATCGGCAAACTTGTTCCGTCAAATCGAACCGCACCAACACGCCGCTGCATTCGCTCACCACCCTCAATGACGTGACCTACGTCGAAGCCGCGCGGGCCTGGGCGGAGAAACTGATGAAGAGCGAAGAGTCGCCCGAAAAGCGATTGCAACTCGCCTATCGTCAACTCCTTTCTCGCGAACCGAGCGCACAAGAACTGAAAATCGTTCTCGCCGCTCTCGCACAACTGCAAAGCAAATACGCCGATGAAGAAGCCGCTAAAAAACTGCTCGCCATCGGTGCTTCGAAGCGTGATGAGAAACTGAACCTCGCCGATCACGCAGCGCTGACCGCCATTTGCAATTTGCTGCTGAACCTCGATGAAGCCCTCACAAAAGAATGAAAAGTAGCTGAATTCGCCAGAATTCAGAGCCCCGCAGATCGTCGCTACCCTCTGAATTCTGGCGAATTCAGCTACTCGGCAAACTATATGAATCCTCTCCTTCAGTCTCACCTAAACGTCAACCGCCGCGAGTTCTTCGGCCGCTCGGCCTGCGGTCTGGGCACGGCTGCGCTCGCCTCGCTCCTCGCGCGCGACGGCTTCGCGCAGGAAAGGAAGCCCGTAGCGTTAGCGAGGGAGTCCGCCGGAGGCCAACCCGCAACCAAACGCCTCGGCGGTCTCCCCGATCTTCCGCACTTCGCCCCCAAAGCCAAACGCGTCATCTATCTCTTCCAAAACGGCGCCCCGACGCACGCCGACCTGTTCGACTACAAACCAAAGCTGAAGGAACTCCACGGCAAACCCGTTCCCGAGGAATACACCAAGGGCAAACGCTTTAGCACGATGACCGGCAATCCGCAGGGCAAACTGCTCCTCGCGCCGGTCGAGCCGTTCGCCCAGCATGGCAACAGCGGCGCGTGGGTCAGCAAGTTCATGCCGCACACGGCGGGCATTGTTGACGAGCTCTGCTTCATCAAGAGCATGCACACCGAAGCCGTCAATCATGCGCCGGCGATCTGCTTCTTTCTCAGCGGCGGCGAGCTGCCCGGCCGACCGTCGCTCGGTGCGTGGCTCAGCTATGGACTCGGCAGTGAAACCGACAACTTGCCGGGCTTCGTCGTGATGACGTCGATCAGCAAAGGCACCAGCTGCGGCCAGATCTTCTACGACTTCTATTGGGGCAGCGGCTTTCTCCCTTCCAAATTTCAAGGCGTGAAATTCCGCGCGAGCGGCGAACCGGTTCTTTATCTTTCGAACCCTGCCGGCCTGTCGCGCGAGGTCCGCCGCACCCAACTCGATGCACTCGCACAGCTCAACGATCTGCGCCTGCAAGAATTCGCCGATCCCGAAATCGCGACCCGCATCGCGCAGTACGAAATGGCTTATCGCATGCAGAGCAGCGTGCCGGAGCTGACCGATTTTTCGGACGAGACCGCGGCCACGCTCGAGTCCTACGGCCCGCAGGTGAAGGAGCCCGGCACGTTTGCTTACAACTGCCTGATGGCCCGCCGCCTGATCGAGCGCGGCGTGGGTTATGTGCAGCTGATGCACGCCGGCTGGGATCAGCACAACAGCATCACCACCGAGCTTTACAACCAATGCCGCGACACCGATCAGCCGTCGGCGGCCCTCGTCAAAGATCTGAAAGCCCGCGGTCTGCTCGACGACACGCTGGTCATCTGGGGCGGCGAGTTCGGCCGCACGCCGTTCATCCAAGGCAACCTCAACGACCGAGTGAAATGGGGCCGCGACCACCACCCCTACGCATTCACCGTCTGGATGGCCGGCGGCGGCGTGAAGCCCGGCATCACCTTCGGCGAGTCGGACGACTTGGCCATGAATGTCGCCAAAGACCCCGTCCACGTCCACGACTTCCAAGCCACCCTCCTCCACCTCCTCGGCATCGACCACGAACGCCTGACCTTCAAATTCCAAGGCCGCCACTTCCGCCTCACCGACGTCCACGGCAAGATCGTGAAACCCATCCTGGCGTGAACCTCACCCCCTCTTTCATACCCCCAGAATATAACAGGTGATGCAAAACTCAATTTGCTCCGCAAGTCATTACCACAAAATACTTAACGGCTAAAATCGAGTGCAATATCAGATCTCGAATATCACACTTTATTGCCACCAATTCGGGTGATATCACAATAGCCATATCACCCCGTGGCGTCGACCCACCAGTTCGCCGACCGCCCATCCAGCGCAACAAAGACACGCCAGCGCAGACAACTCTGGTCCGGCGAAGATGCGTCATGCGTCATAACGCCCCACCGGGAGGGCGAGGCTCCCGCCGAGCCGCGCCGGTCGAAAGCAGTCGCTGGCGGCCTTCGCAATTCCACCTCGGCGGCTCGGCAGGAGCCTCGCCCTCCCTTGGTTCGCCACAACAGCGTCGGTGGCGTGAATGGCTACTGCACTATGCAACCATTCACGCGGGCGCTGATTGTTGCATCGCCAGCCGGCACAATCTCGCGACCACCTGGGCTTGCCCCAGTGGAGCGATCACTGGCGAGCTACCCCGGCAAAAACAATCCGCCCGCCATCCCAACCGAAAAAACCGTCAAACCCCGTCCGCACAACAGCTTAACTGCCGCCGCCAACCCCAAAACCGCCGTTCCACCCCCTGGAAATTCCCCCTGCGGCTGCTAACCTATATGATTCCCGCGAGGACAACCCGCGGCGATCGATGCCGACCACAAATCGACATCCGGTCGGTCAGGTAGCTCAGTTGGTAGAGCAATGGACTGAAAATCCATGTGTCGCCGGTTCAACTCCGGCCCTGACCACTTACAGCGTAACGACTTACGACGATTCCGAAAACGCTCAAAAAGGCTTGTACAACCGATCCCACAACCGCAGCGACAGAGACCTATCTTTGGACTGTCTTTCGGAGTTGTGGAAATGTCGAAGATTCGACCGGACAAACCTTATCTGGAATTCCCCTTAACCGCCCATCCTTGCGGCCAATGGCGCAAGAAGATTCCGGGGGGCGACTGCATTACTTCGGTCCGTGGGCCGACTGGCACCAACCACGCGCAACATCGCCGCGGGAGAAGCCTAGTCTCGCAGTGAGTCGAAAATCCCATCAATCCCGGTAGCTCCACCTCCGCCGCCTGAATGGCCCCAATAGCCATCCTCAGCGTCGTGCCGCTGTCTGTCGCGATCTTTTATCTCGTCAATCCGTTCGTAGAGACTACTGCGCAACGAGTATCTACCGTCCTCCGAAATGCCCGCACCGTCCCAGATTTCCTCCATTTCTCCCATAAGCCCCTCCACATCTGCCGGTGTGGTCGCCTCACTCGCTTGATCTGACACACACTCGCACGCAAGATCGTAGACGCGTTCCAGCAGTTCATCTTTGGACTTTTCCGTCAGCGCATCTCCATGTGACAGCAACCAACTCTGCAACTCGACGCATTCCCCCACAGAGCCCGTGTTGTCTAGTGCAAAATCAATCACTATTGCGTCGAACGAAGTGGCGTCCTGGTGGCCGAACCATCGCGCGGGTGTCATTATTGAAAGCAGATCAAGACAAGCCTCAGCGGAAGTGTATCCCTCGCGCAGCTTCCCAGGGATCACTTCGCCAGAGAACGCGAGCAGTGCGGGCAGCATCTTCGATTTTTGGGGGCCACCAGCCAATTGAGCGCCGAAGTGCAGCCGCTCGATATAGTCAATCTTCGGAGTTCCTTCCTGTACTCCGATCACTTGGCCCGCGTTTTGAATAAATCTGATATTCTTCATGGGGATTTTGTGAAACGCGCGTATGAACGCCTCCGCAAGAGGAATTGCAGCGTTGAGATTGTGATAGTTGGCCACCGATCCCCATGCACCGGTAGACAGCGATAGGGCAAGCCGATTCACCTGTTCAAAAAACTGCACATTCTCGCAGATGCCAATAGAGTAAGCAGTCTGTGACCGAAGAAATCCCCCTACGAAGTCCAGCACAGATGGATTGTGAAATGCCACACTCCGTAAGTTTCCAACACCATGCACGTTCGTAAAGTTCCCTTCTAGCTCGTCAAGTGCTTTCTCAAAGTCTCCCGGCTTCGTAGAAAAATTGTACTTGGTGGCAGCAGCCAGGTACGTCGCTTCAAAAACACTCCGCAATTCTTGAATATCACACATTGTTCCACAGGTCGCGAGGCACAAGACTACATGCTTCGCAGCTTCTGACAGCTGATTCTCGAACGGATGCTGCCATATATCAACTGGATTATCCAGCAGCTTCAAAATATGATCGGAATAGTCCGCAGCAGTCACCTTGGCGATGCGTTCCGGCAGTGTCACGATCTGAATGATACGTGGCGTGTAATTGCGGTGATTGATAACATTCCAATACGTTTTCGAGTCTATAACAGCATCAATATGAGTAGATGGAACGCCATTGAAGAATAAGTGATTTGCAAGAATCTTAGCTTTCTCAAGGGGCGAGTATCCGCTGCATTGCAGCACGAACTTGTAAATAGATAAGTCTTCACTAGCAAGGCGCTCATGGGTTTGCCGCGCAGTTGCCAATATGTATTCGCGGGTGGTCAGGATAAATCGCTTGCTACTGTCTGCGGAAACGTGCCGCATCAGGCTAATAAGTGGCGCATCTTCCTTCGCGGCAAGCTTGTCGCCAAGTGTGGTTGTGCCGAGGAAGTCGTCGTAGAGGAGGATTTGCCGCTTGTCTGGCGACCGGTCAAGCGACTTCAAAAGCTCCGATACATTCTGACTCCCAACCACCAGCTCCCATCCTTCTTGCATGTACCGTGCTGCGAGCATGTGTGCGAGGGTGGTCTTACCTACGCCAGGCGTTCCTGTGAGAATACAAACGCGACTTGCTTCAAGTTTTTGAAGAGCTTTGCGGAAGTCTTCTGTATAGACGCATAGCTCCAGGTGCCGTTTAATCTGTGCTTCTGTGAGCATTTTGTAGTTGAACGACTCATTGCTTACTAAATGCGCAATCAGTTCTGCGCTTGTCAGCCACAGCTTGTAATGCTGCTTGTTGACTTCAGGAAAGAGTCGCAGTAGGTCGTTGAGTTGCTCGCAGCCGTAAATATCATTCTTTGACTGGCAGTGCGGTGAGAATAACTCAAAAAGGCTGTCGATGTTTTGGGGTGTAAGCGAAACACTTGTCGTCAGGAAGTACCTTTCCGGTTTCAGCTTTTGAACCTTGGGGAGTTCGCTACTTTTTAGTTTTGAATAAAGAGTGCTGAAGTCGCTTCTGCGCCAATGCTTACACTGGCCGATCCAGTCGGTTAGTTTTCGGGTTGTGTGGCGAAAGTCGATTCCCTTGTCTCGCCCTTGTGAATAAGTGTGAAAATTGACTCCTTCCTGCTTGGAAAGAAGGTCGCATGACAAGTCTTGAAATTCGGTCGGAGATAGGGAGGTGAAGTCGTACATTCGCGATACTCGCAAGTCAGGGCAGGAGACTGCAATGCGGTGATTGTAAACGCTTGATTCGTAGGTCGCTTGACTCTACTGCAAGGCGCGATAGAAGCCTGGCAGCGTCGGCATAACGCCGCCGCCCTTCGCAATCAAACACAGCCTAACGGCTTGTGGCGAAGAAAAATAACGTGACCCGTGAAACCGGTCAGAACCCCCAGGAGGCTTTATGCCTGAGCCTGAAGAATCGCGCCCATCTGCGCCCAAGCCGCCGCCAGTCCCACGGCGACCAGCTGCCACAGTAAACCCGTCAGTTCCACCACCTGTGCGCCAAATCGTAAGGCCGCCAATGGTTAGGCTGTCCCGTGGCAAAGTCCTCGCCGCTGCTGGGAATGAATTGCTTGAATGCTACAAGGAAATTGCAGAGGCGTGGGTGAAGGCCGAACAACTCTTGTCATTGTCGCATGTGCCCAAGGAAGTACGGGTGTTAGTCCACGATTTCGGACACAACGAAGAATCACCGGAAGAGTCAATATATCTTGGCTACGTCAGGCTCGGCGGCCAATGGCGCATTTGCGAAGTTACCGTTGAAATAGATTGTCAAAACGAGTCCTACGAACGAGCTATTGAAGACTGTCCGCTCGACGTGCGGCTTGAGATGCTTGACCACTTCGACAAACTCTATGCCGAAGTGTTGAAAACTACAAAGGACTACGTTCCCAAGGTGAAGGACCGTGTCTCAAAGTTCCTGGCTTCTCTTGAAGCCTTGAACGGCTAACACAACCTCTACTTTAAGGAACTTTCGCTGTGGATACTTTGTCGTTTCTTGCGCTATTGATTGGCGGTTCAGTCCTCATCATTTGCTTGGCTGATCGCTTTCGCAATCTCGGTCTGGACTTTTCTGGCTTCGGCTTTCGGTTTCAGTTCCGTGGAAAGCGTTAGCAAGAGTGTTAGCGGTTCGCGGTTGTGCTGCACAACCGCGAATCCAGCCCACCTTCAGTACCTGCCGAAGGGCTTGGCACCAGTCAGTGCCGAATGAGTGACTGATCATATCTTCATATCTGGCTTTATTCGTCAATTCAATCTCAGCGATCTCCGAGCGGCATCGTTACGAACTTGTTGCGCCTAAGTAAGTGGCAAAGAGCTACACTCCGAGCGATGTGTTGTCCTGTCAAACGGAGATGTGCTATGCGTTGCTGGCTATTGGCGATCTGCATCGGGTTGTTCGCGGTCCCCGTACTTGCAGATGATGGGGATGGCGTTGACCCCGACCCGCTGCATGGCCTGATTATTTCAGGCACACTGAAGCAGGCGATTGGAACGTTTAGCTCTCATGGCCGCCCAGAAGTCGGCGATACGTTCGAGTTAGACCTGCGTGCATTACCGAAAGAAAAACTTCTTCTCACGTCAAAGCGCGGCAACCACAATTACATCCCATTTTCTGCACCGCTGAAGATTCTACGCGTGAAGTATGGAACGGGTTCCAAGGCGAACTTCACCAGTGTGTACCTTGAGTCCGGCAAATCGCAGGATAAGTTCCTTCTGCATATTGTCGCCCAAGGGCGTGAGAAGGGGAGCGAAGTAACGATCACCCTCTACCGCGATGGTGATTTCATAGGGAGCATGGCGGAAGCCGCGGGGACGCTCAAGTGAGTCGCTACCGTAGCGCAATGAAGAAGGGCAGCCGTCACTCGCCAACTCCGGTCTCGATGTCAGGCAGGTCGCTGACCGGAGTTGATGGTGCTGCTTTGGGTCGTGTTGAGCAGCCGACGTTAGGCAGGGCTGACGTTTTCGGCGCAGGGGCCTTTTTGGCCGCGGCCTTCGGTGAAGGTTACTTTTTGGCCTTCGCGCAGGTCGTCGAAGCTAGCGCCTTGTACGGCCGACGAATGAAAAAACAGATCCTTGCCGTTGCCAAGAGAAATGAAACCGAATCCCTTGTCGGTGATCTTTTTGATAGTGCCTTCAGCCATTGCCATTTTCCAATAATTTGTGGACGAGCGCCACCTGGCAATTTGCCAAGCAGTCGCCGTTCCTGGGTGTCAGTGTACAGGGAGCGGTGAGAATTGACATGGGCCGATCGGCGAATCGCATCGATGCGCTCGCTTCTCAGCCTTCAATGGCTTTCAGCAACGCGATCGCGTTTGCCAGACTTCCGGTCGACTTGAGCAACTGTCGGCCCAACTTAATCGCATCGACCCACAACGCAGCCGAGGTCAGCGTGTTGTCTTGAGCTAGTTTCTTGCTCTTTTGCGCACGACCGTCACCGGCCATGTTGGTCTTTGTTTTGATCATATAGACCATATTTGGATTGATGACGTGTCCGTGCTCTTTCTTGACCGTTGCAACAATCTCCGAGGCTTTTGCTCCGGGGAGCGCGTTCATGACGAGACGAGTCGCCAAACTTTTGTTCTGTTTTGGATCTGAACGATCGGATTTCGACGACTTCTTGGCCATTGCATGATCTCCCGTGAAAATCTGGTAATACTGCAGGCTATCTGGATTGGGCGACAGCCACAAGACAAAAGAAGTGGTTACTACCCCGCAATCGCTAACTTTTAGGTTTATTTTCAAAACACACATGTTTCGAAAGCCACGATGAAACGTATCACATTGTGTGTAAACGGGAGAAAATGAAGAGAAACATCACGTTGCAACCTCTGTTCGCACGCGAGAGGCGCACCGGAGTGGTTGGCTGCCCCGGATGGCCGCGAACAAGTACACTCGAATGATTGGTTTTCACCGGCAAACTGCACGTTATTCACGTGCGGCGGCGGTACCCTTGGAACACAACGAGCGGCTTTCTTATGGACGGGCCACTTCCCACCATTTATCTAGCACGGCATGGCGAGACGGCGTGGAGCGTCTCGGGCCAGCACACGGGTTTGACCGATTTGCCGCTGACTCCGCGTGGCGAACAGAACGCGCGCAATCTTGAGGGGCGACTCGCGGGCCTGACGTTTGCAAAAGTGTTTACCAGCCCGTTGCAGCGGGCCACGCGCACCTGCGAACTGGCGGGGTTTGGCGGTCAGGCCGAGAGCGAGCGGTTGCTGGTCGAATGGGACTACGGACAGTACGAGGGCTTGCGCTCGGTGGAGATTCGGCAGGAGCGGCCCGACTGGCAACTGTTTCGCGATGGTTGTCCGGGAGGAGAAACACCGAGTGACGTTGGCGCGCGGGCCGATCAGATGGTGCAGCGCGTGCGGGCGATCGAGGGGGACGTGCTGTTATTTTCGAGCGGGCATTTTTTGCGAGTGCTGGCCGCTCGCTGGTTGGGACTCGCGCCAGCAGAAGGCAAGCTGTTTCTGCTAAGCACGGCCAGCGTGTGCGCGCTCGGTTACGAACACGATCGCACGCGGCCTGTCATTCGCTTGTGGAATGACTGCCGGCATGTTTGTCATTGAGGATGGTTGGGGCCGCGCAGGATCACTTCGACCTGCCCGCCGCGCGCGATGAAGAGTTCATCGATCTCGGATAAGAACAAACCATGTTCGAGCACGCCGGGAATTGCGGCCAGACGAGCGGCTAGTGCTGCCGGATCCGGGATCGCGCCGACAGTGACGTCGAAGGGATAGTTCTGTTGGTCGGTCATGGCCGGCGTACCATCGGCCTGGCGACGCTGGGTTACGGCAAATCCAAGTTCTGTCAGTGAACGTTCGACGAAGGCCGTGGCAAACGGCAGGACTTCCAGCGGCAGCCGAAAGCCCAGGCCGAGAGTTGAGACGAGCTTGCTGGAATCGGCGATGATGATCGTGCGAGTAGAAGCCGCGGCCACGATCTTTTCGCGCAGCAACGCGCCGCCGCCTCCTTTGATGGCTTGCAGTGCCGGAGTGATTTCGTCGGCGCCGTCGATCGTTAAATCGGCTTTCGATAGTTCGTCGAAAGGCCGTAGAGGAATGGCGAGCGATCGCGCGAGTCGTTCGGTTGCGATGGACGTCGCTGTCGCTACGATTTGCAGTCCGGCGGCGACGCGCACGCCCAACGCGCGAATCGCAAAGGCGGTGGTGCTGCCGGTGCCCAACCCCACGATCATGCCGTCTTGGATTTCTGCCACGGCGTGCTCAGCCGCCATTGCTTTTTCAGCTGCGAGGTCGGGCATGATTCACTTCCTTGCTGCAAAGGCCGACTAGGGTAGCCAGGCAATTTCGACGTCGTGTTTTGAATGACCGCGAATCAGCGTCACTGTCAGCGCGGTGTGAGCTGGAGCAGACGCCAGGAGGCGATGAACGTCGTCGACGCTCGTGATCAGCCGGTCATTGATGGCCACGATCAGGTCGTTCGAACGTATTCCACTTTTCTGCGCAACGCCACCCGGCGACACTTCGACAACACGAACGGCCTGGTCGGAGAGCAAATCGAATTCGCGGACCATCGCCCGGGGCAGACGCTCGACCGCAGCCACCACGCCCAGCTGACGCCGGCGCACGCGGCCATGCTCGAGGATTTCGGCTGCGACCCACTTCGCGGTATTGCTCGAGACAGCAAAGCCCAGACCCTGAGCGAGCGCGATGATGGCCGTGTTCACCCCTAGCACGCGACCGCGCGAATCGACGAGCGGGCCGCCGCTATTGCCGGGATTGATCGGGGCAGTGTGCTGAATAATGTTTTCAATCAATCGGCCATCGTTCCCGCGCAGGGTGCGTCCGAGCGCGCTTACCACACCGGTGGAAACGGACGAATGCAGACCTAGAGGGCTTCCCATGGCGATGACGAGTTGACCGACGCGCGCCGCGGCGGACTCTCCAAATTCGGCGCTGGGGAGATCGCGAGCGGACAAACGCAACACTGCAATGTCGGTGGCTGGATCGTCGCCGACGACGGTAGCGTCGATGCGATCGCCATCGTCGGTCTCGGCGAGCATTTTGTGGCGACCGCCGACCACATGGCTATTGGTGATGGCCAAGCCGTCGCGCGAAATGATGACTCCCGATCCCGAACCGGCTGCGGGGCCGCCGGCAGCGCCACTCAAACTGATCACCGTTGGCGAGACCGTTTCCACCACGTGAATGACGGCTTCGGAATAAGCATCAAGAATCTCGGCATCGCCGCGCGCGGAGGCTGGAACCTGGCGGTTGCCATCGTTGCGATCGGTCGGCCCCGATAACGGCTGAAATGGATTGTGGACTGACATAAGCATCCCTCTGAGTAAGACGAGAGAATCATATGCCTGCCAGCGAAACTGGGCAAATTTGGCCCGTTTGCCAGTTCACGAAATGGCGACGGCGAACGTAATGATGATGCAGGCCACCACCATCAACAGCATGGCAATGATGAAAACGACATCGGCAAAACGCTCGACCTGATGCATTCGCCCTTTGCTGCGCGTGCGCAGTGCCCAGTACGAAGAGAGGCACGAAACGAGAAAGAGAATGGCAGTGAGCGCCAGCAAATCGTCGGCGAAGCTATCGATCTGACGGATTGCGATCACCACTCGCAACAACCCAATGACGGTCAGACAAACACCGACCATCGAGGCAGAGACGGTGAAGATGTGGATACAGATGTCTTCTTCGAGATGTGATCTGTTGTTGGGCATGGATATGCCCTCGCCCGGAAAGTGTGGATTTGCCAGCTCCACAGCGAATGCGCTGCGCGGCAGCTTTCCTTCCTACGCAGCAACAAAGGCAAAGGTTATGCCTGGCGCTCATGCTGGGCTTACAACTTCGACAGACTGAACCGCCTGCATCCGCTGTTGCAGGCGGCTGATTGCTCACCGGAGCGTTATTTAACGGGGCGTTATTTATCAGGGCCGTTTTCACCGGCCACGAAGACGTCGCGCTTAGGGAACTTCTGAAAGAGCGCGGCCGGCTTCGAAAAGTTCGTGGCCAGGATGTCGACCGGGTTACCAGCAATCCACTGCGCGAGATCGATCGTCTGATAAACGCCTGTGTTGAAGCCGATCAGGATTCGGCAGGGGGTGCTGCCGACATTTTCGATCGAGTGGCCGTAACCTTGCGGGATGTAACCGACGTCACCTTTCTCGAGCATTTCGGTCCGGTAGCGGCCATGCGAGCCGAACATCGTGACGCTGATGTTGCCGGTGATGACGTAATGCCATTCGTCGGCGGTGGGATGCCAATGGAGTTCGCGCAGGGCGCCCGGCTCCAACTCCAGCACGACTCCGGTCACCGTGGTCGAGATCGGGAAGTTCGTCGAGTCGGCTCGCCATTCGCGGCCACCAGCAAAAACGCGATGAGGCGGCTGCTTCATCATTTCATACTTGTGCGTCAGCTTCGGCTTTTTCCAACCCTGCAGCGGCGTGCTCTGCTGCGCAGGAGGAACTTCGCCGCGGGCGAAATAAACCTCTTCCTTGGGAAAACCTTCGAAAGCCGATTCGGGAAGGCCGAAGTTTTTGGCCAGCAGCGCCTTCGGCGTGTGACCAAGCCAGTCCGTAATGCTGAATGTGCCGAATTCGGAAAAGTAACCGTTGTCGAAGATCAGGATGAACCGCGCCGGTTTGTTGCCGAGACATTCGAGCACGTGTCCGTGACCGCGTGGGAAGAACCAAACGTCGCCGGGCTTGAAGTCATTTGTCTCGGCAGTGCCATCGGGGGCGATCACCGTGGTGCGAACTTGTCCCTCGAGCACAAAGGCCCACTCCGCCGCCGTGGCGTGCCAGTGCAATTCGCGCATCGCGCCGGGCTCGATTTGCATCGACACTCCGGCCAATCCTTTCGAAATCGGCAACTGCGTGACGGTCGCTTCCTTGCCGTAGCTGTTGCCGATGACTTTGCCTTTGGATTTGTCGAGGGCGAACTTAAACGTAGGAAGCTCCGAACCAGAGACCTCCGGATCCGGCACGTTATTCATAAAGCTCGGATCACCACCCTCGGCCTGCCGGGTGGAGATCAAAGCCGCGGCCGCCGCAGCAGCAAGGGCCGTGGTGCCTGCGAAAAACTCTCGACGTTGAAAAACCGACATGGCAGAAACTCCTGTGACAGGTGAAGTGGGCGAAGGACTCGTTGGTTCCGCAGAGCTAAGCGAAACCGGTGGACAAGATTTTTCGCCGCCGTTATCCACGCCCGGCGGCTTCGAACAGGAACCAGGTTCGCCGTTCGGTTTCGTCGATCCAGTTCTCGATCAAGCTGGCCGTGGCAACGTCGTTGTGCTCGTCGCACACCGCATGGGTTTCACGCAGCAGTCGGGTGAGCAACTGATTGTCGGCCGTCAGTTCGCGCAGCATTTCTTCGGGCGCAACGAAGGTTTCGTTGTTGTCCGACAGACGCTGATGCCGCGCGATATCGCTGATCGAGCGCAAGCTAGTCCCGCCAATCTTGCGGGCCCGCTCGGCGATGTCGTCGGTCATCGCAAAGATCTGATCGGCTTGCTCGTCGAGCAGCAGGTGATAGTCGCGAAAGTGCGAGCCGCTCATATGCCAATGAAAGTTCTTGGTCTTCACGTAGAGCGTGAAGACATCGGCCAGCAATTCGCGAAGTTGCGCTGCGATCAGGGCAACTCCTTCGGCTGCCAGATCGGTGGGCGTGGCGAGGACGGATTTTACCGAGGAGTTATTCGAGATGGTTTCGGTGGTACGCATGACATTTCCTTTCGAGCTGAACTGATGTAAAGACTTTTTGCCGCCTTGCTGAACTAGGCGTGGCGTGTGGACAGCTCTTGCGAAATTTCCTCGTTAGCCGACAACCATCCAGCCGAAAGCCAAGGGATTTAACACCTTTCGCGACTACTCTATAATTCGCGGCAATGAGCGAAGACCGCACTACCATTGCTGTGGAACGCTACCTGGTCGAGCTAGCCAATCTCGGCGGGAATTCCCCCGCCGAGCCGATTGTGCGGGCCCTCATCGACCGTTCGGTCAAGCGGCTCAACCTTCTCTGCCATTCGCTGCTCGCGCGCAGTTATCCGCGGCTGATGCATCCGCCGCTCAATCTGCAGGCCGAAGAAATGTTGAGCGCCGTTGTCGATCGCTTGCTGAAAGCAATGAGGGAAGTCCGGCCCGCCACAGTGCGACAGTTTTTTGGGCTCGCCAATCAGCACATGCGATGGGAACTGAACGACCTGGCGCGACAATTGGATAGTCAAAAGGCCGCCGAAGTATTTCAAGATGAATTTGCAGCCGTTCAGGAGAGCAGCGCTTCGCGTCTGAGCCCCAACGCCGTCCGCATGCTCGAGGCGATCGATAGTTTGCCCGAGGAAGAGCGCGAGGTTTTCAGCCTCGTTCGCTTTCAAGGGATGGCCCACTCCGAAGTGGCCGACCTGCTCAACGTCTCGACAAAAACAGTGCAGCGGCGGTTGAATCGTGGCTTGATGCTGCTGGCCAGTAAACTGGGCGACCTCAATCCTGAATCGACTTCGCCCAAGCCATGAGTGACATGCCTGACGAAGCGAAGATTTGCGAACTGCTGCACGAGGCTCTCGAAACGGATCGCACTCCGGAAGAAGTGTGCGCTGCGTGTCCCGAACATCTCAGCGTCGTGAAGCAACGCCTGCAGCAGATTCACCGGCTAGAAACGGAGTTCCAAGCACTTTTTCCGCACGCCGATTCGACGCCGACGGCGGCGTTCATTCCTAGTCTGGCGTCGGCTGGTTTGCCAGCGGTGCCAGGGTACGAAGTGCAAGCGATTCTTGGCCGCGGCGGAATGGGCATCGTCTACAAAGCGCGGCAGATCAAACTCAATCGCCTGGTCGCGCTCAAGATGTTGCTGGCAGGCTCCTACGCCAGTCAGCCGGAGTTGCTGCGGTTTCTGCGCGAAGCCGAAGCAGCCGCGGGGCTGCGGCATCCACACATCGTGCAGGTCTACGACGTCGGCGAAGTCGACACGCGACCTTATTACACGATGGAGTACATCGAAGGCGAAAATCTGGCCCAGCGATTCGCCGGCACACCGCAGCCCGTTCGCGATGCCGCGAAGACCCTCGCCACGCTGGCCGCTGCCGTGGAGTTTGCCCATCGCAACGGCATCATTCATCGCGATCTGAAACCGGCCAACATTCTGCTCACGCCCGATGGTCAGTTGAAGATCGGCGACTTCGGCCTGGCCCGACGACTTGATGGCGACGGAGGGCTGACGCTGACCGGCGCTCGAATGGGAACGCCGAATTACATGGCGCCTGAACAAGTGACCGGCGCGAAGTCGGCCATCGGCCCCGGCGTCGATATTCATGCGCTCGGCGCGATGTTGTACGAGATGCTGGTCGGCCAACCGCCGTTTCGGGGCGAGACGATCACCGAAACCGAGCGGCGACTCATCTCGGAAGATCCACTTCCTCCCTCGCGTTCGAATGCCAAAGTCCCGCGCGATCTCGATACGATCTGTTTGAAGTGCCTGCAAAAGGATCCCGCGCGACGCTACGCCACGGCAGGCGACTTGGCTGCGGACCTCGAACTATTTCTCCATCATGAGCCGATCCGTGCTCGGCCCAGCGGAAGAATCGAACGCTCTTGGCGTTGGATCCGGCGCAACCCAGCCGTCGCTGCGCTATTCATGACGGCCATGGTTCTGTTTGCTTTCATTCTGGGCGAAGCTGCGCGGGAATGGGCGCTCGGCTCGATGCGCCGCGCGGAGCGAGCGCGATTAACGACGCGACTCGAATCGGGAATTCAATTGGCGCAAGAGGGACGCATCTCGGAAGCGCAAGCAATCCTCGGGCGACTCGGTGATGGTGGTTCACACGACCTGCGCGAACGGATCGATCACGCGCTCGCCGATTTGCAACTCGTCGAAGAGCTTGACCAATTGGGGCTGCGGCGGATTCCGGTTTCCCACGCACTTGCGGACAGGCAGTTTCAAAAGCAACAAGCCGATCGCGCGTATGCCGCGATCTTTGCGAGAATTAGCATGGGCCAGGTTTTCGACGATGCCCAGCGTGTGGCGCAGCGCATTCGCGCTTCCGACATCAACCGCTCTCTCGTCGCAGCGCTCGACGACTGGACCGTTTGCGCGACCGACGATCGGCGACGAGCCTGGCTGCTAGAAGTGGCAAGGTGGGCCGATCCCGATGCTTCGGAATGGCGGGAGCAAGTTCGAGAGGCAGCGAAGTGGTCGGACCGCGAAGCCGTGTCGCGGTTTGCAGAAACAGCATGGACGGCCAAGCCTTCGGAGCAACTGCTGCGAAGTATCGGCGACCGCCTGGACGATTTAGGTTTGGACTCGATCCCTTTTCGTCAGCAGGTGCAACGGGAATTTGCGACGGATTTTCTCGCCAATTTTCTGTTAGCTAATGCTCTCCGCGAATCGGCGCCAAACGAAGCGATTCGTTATTACCAGGCCGCTCTCGCCATTCGGCCCACGGCGGCCGCCTATCATCATCTGGGCATCTCGCTGGCAGCCATTGGTCGCGCGGACGATGCCATTGCGCATTACCGGTTGGCTTTGGAGCGGGACACTCACTACGCGCCGGCCCGTTTCTCATTGGGCGAAGCGTTACTCAAAGACGACAAGCTCGCCGCGGCTGCCGTGGAATTTCGCGATTGCCTGAAGTTGATTTCAGCCGAGGATCCACAGCGAATGGCCGCGACCGAACTGCTCAAGCGCGCCGAGTCAGCACAGCCGGCGAGTGACTAACGGACTTCGGGAATGCCGGGATGATCTTCCGGCCGAGGCCCCGGCGCAGTCCACAAGAAGCGACGTTCGGCGGCAGTGATGTCCGTATCGTTGATGCTGGCTTCGCGGCGTTTCATCAAGCCGCTCGCATCAAACTCCCACAGCTCGTTGCCATAGCTACGATGCCACTGGCCGGCGGAGTCATGCCATTCGTATTGAAAGCGAACGGCGATTCGATCATCGCCGAACGTCCACAAGCTTTTGCAGAGACGGTAATCGAGTTCCCGGTTCCATTTCTGAGTCAGGAATCGCTCGATGGCGGCCCTGCCCACAATGAACTCGCTCCGGTTGCGCCAGACAGAATCTTCCGTATAGGCCTGGGCCACGCGCGCGGGATCGCGCGAATTCCACGCGTCTTCAGCGAGCCGAACTTTGCGAACGGCATCCTCGAGACTGAACGGCGGCACGATCGGCTTGCGGGCCGGCGTCGATGTCATCTGCAACTCCTAGAAAAGTTCGTGTGCGTACGTGTATTTATAAGCGTAGGCCCAGGACACGCGCGTGGACATTCCCTAGACGCTGTTGCGGCCGATTCTGGCCGACGAACTGTCCACCTGCCACGCTTTAGATAGTGAGCCCGCGGCGGCGCTCGGTCGCTGTAAGGTTTTTTCGCTGGCGCGGTATTTACGCTCAGCTGCTCGCAAACTTCACACGGTTCCAATTGGGGAGAACTGACCATGACCTGCACGAAACGAAATCTGGCGTTCGCACTGCTGGCAACTGTCGGCCTAATGCTCGGAAGCTCGCCTGCGATTCTGGCGGAGCAACCGGTGGTGCTGCATAAGACCGCGAAAGTCGGTGACCTCGATATTTTTTATCGCGAAGCCGGGCCGAAAGACGCCCCTGCTATTCTGCTGTTGCATGGCTTTCCGACCAGTTCGCAAATGTTCCGCAATTTGATTCCCGCCCTGGCGGATAAGTTCCATGTCGTCGCGCCGGACTATCCCGGCTTCGGCCATAGCTCGATGCCGCTGCACGACAAGTTTACGTACACCTTCGACAATCTCGCGAAGGTCGTGGACGAATTTACGGAGAAAGTTGGGCTCACCAAGTACGCCATCTACGTGCAGGATTACGGCGCGCCGGTCGGTTATCGACTCGCGTCGCAACATCCGGAACGGATCACGGCGATCGTCGTGCAGAACGGCAACGCGTATGACGAAGGAATCGACAACGATTTCTGGAAGCCGATCAAGGCTTATTGGAACGAACCGAAGAGCCAAGTGAAACGCGATGCCATTCGCAATCTGGTGACTTATGAAGCCACGAAGTGGCAGTACCTGACCGGCGCGAAGAATCCTGAGTTGATCAGCCCCGACGGTGCGGCTCACGATCAGTTCCTGCTCGATCGGAAGGGAAACGATGAGATTCAGTTAGATCTGTTTCTCAGCTACGGCAGCAACCCGCCGCTGTATCCGAAGTGGCAGGATTACTTTCGCAAGCATCAGCCACCCATGCTGATCGTGTGGGGAAAGAACGATCAGATCTTTCCGCCGGCTGGGGCCGAGCCATACAAGCGTGACCTTAAGAACCTGGAGTTTCATCTTATCGACGCCGGCCATTTCGCTCTCGAATCGAATGGCAATGAAATCGCCGATTTGATGCGAACGTTTCTGAGCAAGAATGTGAAGTAGTAGGAATGATCCCATGTCGACCACAACCACCAACCTGACACCGCGAGAGTTCTCCAGCGACATCGCCTTCACCCCCGCGGTGAAGGCGATTCAAGCCGAAAAGGGTTCGCGCAAAGGGTACTCCCGCATGGAGCGGGGCGGAGCGTGGGAGACCAAGGTCACGCCCGAGCTTGCCGAATACATTGCCGAGTTGGACATGTTCTATCTCGGCACCGCGAATGCCACGGGGCAGCCTTACATTCAGTATCGCGGCGGTTCGCCCGGGTTCCTCAAAGTGGTTGACGAGCAGACGCTCGGCTTTGCTGATTTCGGCGGCAATCAACAGTTCATCACACTGGGGAACCTGTCGGAAAATTCACGGGCCTTCCTCTTCCTGATGGATTATGCCAACCGTCGGCGCATTAAAGTCTGGGGCACGGCGAGGGTTGTCGAAGGTGACGCGGCGCTCGAAGCCAGGCTCAGCGATCCTGCCTATCCTGGCAGAGTCGAGCGGGCGATTCTCTTTACCGTCGAGGCTTGGGATGTGAACTGTCAGCAACATATTCATCCACGTTTCTCGCAGCGGCAGATTGCGCCGGTCATCGAACAATTGAAAAGTCGGATTGCCGAATTAGAAGCGGAAAACAAACGCTTGCGTCTGAAAGTTCACGAGCAAGCAACGCCCAACAAGGAATAGTCCGATGCAATTCCACAATGGCGATACTGCACTGGTGGTGATCGATCCACAGAACGATGTGCTGAGCGAACAAGGAATCTCCTGGGGACTCGTAGGCGAGAGCATCAAGCAAAACAACACCGTGGAAAATCTCGCTTCGCTCTTTCTAGCGGCGCAGCTGCGCGACTTTCCGGTCTTCGTTTCGCCGCACTACCTTTATCCGCACGATCAGGCCTGGCAGTTTGGCGGAGCGGTAGAAAAGATGATGCTCGACAGCAAGGAGTTTTATCGCCCAGCACCACTTAGCCTGGCAGGTTTTGCCAGCTCCGGCGCCGATTGGCTCGCGCGCTACAAGCCGTTCATCGAGGACGGCAAAACCATAGTGGTCAGTCCGCATAAAATGTGGGGACCGCAAACCAATGACTTGGTCTTTCAGCTGCGGAAACGGCGGATCAGCAAAGTGATTCTCTGTGGGATGCTCGCGAATCTGTGTGTCGAAAGTCATCTGCGCGAGCTGCTGGAGCAAGGCTTTGAAGTAGCCGTCGTGAAGGATGCGACGGCAGGACCGAGGCATCCGGAAATCGGCGATGGTTACGCAGCCGCGGTGATTAACTACGGCTTTCTGGCCAATGCGGTGCTGACCACGGACGCCGCCGTGAAGGCGATGGGCTAAAGCAATTTGTTTTCCTGCGAAGGGCAAGCACGATGAGTCGGGAACACTATCAAAACCTCATCATCGGCAGCGGTGAGGCCGGAAAATACTTGGCCTGGAATCTGGCCAAGCTCGGACAAAAGACCGCCGTTGTCGAACGGTCGTTGATTGGCGGTTCGTGCCCCAACATCGCGTGCTTGCCGAGTAAGAATGTCATTTACAGCGCGAAAGCTGCTGCCCTTGTCGATCCGCAGCACGGCCTTGGTGTGATCGCTGGTCAGTTTCAAGTAGATATGGCCGGCGTGGCTCGTCGCAAACGGCAGATGGTCGACGAGTTGGTTGAACTGCACCTCGCCAACTTCAAAGCCAGTGGCGCCGAACTGATCATGGGCGAAGCGCGCTTCGCGGCAGCGAAGACCATCAAGGTCGCGCTGAATTCCGGCGAAGAACGCCAACTGCAGGGCGAGCGAATCTTTCTCTGCGTGGGTTCGCGAGCCAGCATTCCGGATGTGCCGGGACTCGTCGCCGCTGCGCCGATGACGCATGTCGAAGCGCTCAACCTCGAGCGTTTGCCTCCGCATCTGGTGATCCTCGGCGGCGGCTATGTCGGCTTGGAGTTTGCCCAAGCGCTTCGCCGCTTTGGTAGTCGAGTGACAATCATTCAGCACGGCGAACGACTGCTCGAGCGTGAAGACCCCGATGTGTCGCAGGCGCTGCTCGTTTTGATGCAGGACGAAGGCATCGAAGTTCTGCTGTCGTCCAAATTGCTCAGCGTGACAGGACACTCGGGAACTAGCGTAAACCTGACCGTCGACATCGCTGGCGAACAAAAGCAAATCGCTGCAACCGATATTCTGGTCGCGGCCGGCAGAACGCCCAACACCGATCGGCTCGACGTAGCTCTCGGCGGCGTCGAATTGAATTCGCGGGGATTCATCCAAGTCGATGAGCGGCTGCGCACGACCGCTGCCGATGTGTGGGCGATGGGTGATTGCGCGGGGAGCCCACAGTTCACGCACGTCGGCTACGACGATTTTCGCGTCGTCTTGAGCGACCTTACGGGTGGCAACCGCACCACGCATGGCCGACTCATTCCTTACTGCCTGTTCACGGACCCCGAATTGGCCCACGTCGGCCTGAGTGAAACCGAAGCCCAAACGCAGAACGTGCCGTATCGACTCGCTAAAGTTCCGATGTCGCACGTATTACGCACGCGCACGCTGTCGCAAACTCGCGGATTTGCGAAAGCGTTAGTCGGTGCCGATGATCGCATCTTGGGCTTTACTGCCTTTGGCGCCGAAGCCAGCGAACTGTTAGCCGCGGTGCAAACCGCAATGCTCGGCGGCCTGCCTTACACCGCGCTGCGCGATGCAATCTTCACGCATCCCACCGTCGCCGAAGGTTTGATCCCGCTGTTTACTAACGGCTTTCAGACAGCAAATAGTCGGAAGTAACCGGGTCGCGGTCTTCTTTGCCGGGCGACTCTATTTCCAGCATTCCCTGCAGTTGGCGTAACAACCATCCAGCGCCAGGTCATATCAGAGCGTCTGTAGGGGTGGTGTCAGCCGGGCAAGCTAAAGCGATTAGTGCTGCTTGACTCCCCCCTGTCGGGCAAATAACGTAACTGAATGCTCCCTTGCGGGTTTGTGCAACAGCAATGGGCTTTCTGCTGCGTGTGCGCAGGCGGAGCATCAGCGATCCATCCCGCCAGTTGGCCCACCTGCCCTGCAGTTTTGTGCAACCATCGTTCGCCCGGCTTCCTCGGCTGCGCGGTCGTAGACCTTATTTCCAGTGGGTTTTTCCCATGCTGCTTCGCTCGTTTTGTCGCACGCTCTCCGTTCTGGCAGCCGCGTGTTTATTGACGCTCTCCGCTGGGGCTCAGCAGCCGGAAGCTCCTAAGGAGGGAGAGACTGCCGTTCGTGGCTCGATCGTCGAAGATCGTCTGGCCAAGAAGCTGATCGAAGCCGGCGACGCTCGCGTCGATGCCGACGAAGGCTCGAAGGCCGTCGAAATTTGGAAGTCGGTGATCGAGCGCTATCCGCGCAGCAAACATCGCTTCGAGGCGCATCTGCGACTGGGGAACTATTTCCTCGATAAAGAACGGGCTTACGAACGGGCCCGGCCTCACTTTGAAGCGACGGCAGCCGAGGACAATCGCGATGAAGAGCAGCGGGCCGAAGCAACACTCAAGCTGGGCATTTGCTATTACCACAATCGCAACTACGGCAAGAGCTTTCAGATCATGCGCGACGTGATCGAAAAGTTTCCCGTCAGCTCGCAGGTCAACGAAGCGTACTACTATATCGGCCTCGGCCATTTTCAACTCGGCCACTACAGCCGGGCGATTCAAGCCTTAGAAAAGGTCGGCACGACGCTGAGCGGCGAAGCCAATCAATCGTCGAAGCTCGAAGCGGGCAAGCGATTCTTTCTGAAGATCGAAGACGCCGATCTAGCCGTGCTCGAAGCCAATCAAACGATCAAAGTTCTCGCCAAGACAACTTCGGGCGACGAGGAGCAAATCGAATGCTTCCCCGTCGGCCGCAACGTGCGACTGGTCCTCGGCAGTCTGCCATCGCGGTTGGGCAAGCCGACCAAAAACAACGGCATGCTGGATGTGCGCGGCGGCGACAAAGTGAGCGTGGTCTACACCGACGAGCACACCGCAGACAAGAAACTGAAGGTGCCTGTCATTCGCGAAGTGACCATCGTCGGCACTGCGAATGTCTCGCTGACCGATGGCGCGTTCGCTGAAACGGTAAATGGCGTCGTGCTTGGCAAAACCGTCAACGTGCGGATCAGCGACGGCGACCGCGATGTATCGGATGGCCCCGATCAGATCAAAGCCGTCGTGGAAGTCTGGCGGCAGAAGAGCGAACCTGAAATCGAGGCCGAAATCGCAGCCTTGAAAGGAAAGCCTGCCGCAGCCGCGGCTGGTGATGCCCCTAAGAACGAACAGGAAATCGAACGCTTCAAGCTGGTCGATAAGCTCGAGCTAACGCTGACGGAAGCCAAGGGCGCCGTCAGTGCGGCCTCGCGAACTTCGCCGACCAAGTCGGGCGATCAGCCGGTGAACCCCAAAGCGGGCTCGGCGGAATCGCTCGTTGATCCCGCTCCAACGGCCACTCCTGCAGCCGCCGCCGACGAACCCGTCGATGACGGTTCGCTCCACACTGGCATCTTTCAAGCGACCGTGTCGCTCGTCAAAGCCGAAGAGCCGATTGCCGGCGATCAGATTCTGCAAGCGCTCCCCGCCGATCAGGTGCGGGTGACTTATGTCGACCAGCTGCATTTCAAAGATGAGCCGCGCATCGTCATCAGTAAGGTCGCGTGTCTCGAAGGGAACATCGGCGGTGTGCGGGTGACGAAGGCCGAGATCACCGATCAACAGCTCCGGGTGCAGACGCAGCTCAAAACGGCCGATGCCCTCACGCAGATCGGCAATCGCTACAAGGAATTCGGCCTAAAAGAAAAGGCCTTCGAAAAGTACGACCAGGCCCTCGCAGTCTGTGACGATGTTGCCGACGAAGCTCGCAAGCTCGGCGGCACGCTGCTCGAATCGACTTACGTGCAGCTGTGGAACATCTACTTTGCGATGGACAAGCTCGACCTGGCCGCGGCCATGTGCAGCCGATTGCAGAACGAATTTCCCAGCAGCGGTTTTGTCGACGACGCGATGCTGCAGCTCGGCGACGTCGCCAAGAAGAGTGGCGACCTGCAACGCGCCATTAGCATCTACTCGCGCCTGGCAGATATGAAGACGAGCCAGCTCCGCGGCGAAGCGCAGTTCGGCATCGCCGAGTGCTACGAGACGATGGCCAACAAAGCGCCGAACCCGGCGAGCGCTTCGCAGATGCAGGATCGGGCCTTTCAAGAGTTCAAGAAGGTCTACGATCAGTTCCCCGAGAGTGGCCGCGTCGGTGAAGCCGTCGCCAAGATGGCCAACTACTACTACACGCAAAAGGATTACGCCCGCGCGGTGGATACGTTTGAAACCGTGTTGAACAATCACCCCGATGCCAAGTTCCTCGATGTGATTCTGTTCAACTATGGCCGCTGCCTGTATCGCATGGAGCGAAAGGCCGATGCCCGCCGCCGCTTCGATCAATTGATCGGCGAGTTCCCCGAAAGCCCGCTCGCCGCCGACGCGAAGAAAATTTCCGAAGCCCTCGCCAAAGCTGGTTTCTAGTTTTCCCCATTGTCGTCTTTCGCTCCGCGAAAGACCGGCCGTTCGCGGAGCGAACGGCGACAATCAGTTCACTCACAGAAAAAACTCCGTCAGGAATTCCCCATGCGTCGCTCTCTCGCCACCGCCTGGATCGCCGTTGCCACCGCTTCGCTGCCGCTGAGTGTCTTTGCCCAAGCGCCCGCACCGATGGCAGCGCCGGCTGTTGCCAACCAAGAAGCGGTGAACGACGACATCAGTCGCCAGGCCTCAGCCCTGGAAGCTGAACTGGGAAAGCACAAAGACAACTCGAGCGAAGCCGCCGAAGTGATGGTCAAGCTGGTCGACCTCTACCACAAGGAAGGCCGCTTGTTCGGCCTGGTGCGGGTCGGTCAGACGTTTGTCGTGGCTCACGTCGGCGATGCTCGCCATCAAGCGGTGATGCTGAAGTTGATCGACGGCCTCGAGGCGCTGTCGCGCAATAAGGAAATGAGTTCCACCTGCCGGCAGTTCATTGCCCGCTATCCACAAGCGCCGCAGGTGGCCGAAATCGAGGTTCGTCTCGCCGCCGCGCTTGGTCAGATGGAAGATAAGAAGGCCGCTGCCGAAGCGGCTCGCGCGGTGTGGAGTCGCCAGGGAGCCAACGAAATTGGTCGTCGCCATGGCGTGCAGGCGATTCAGTTTTTTAACAGCATCAACAACGGCGAATCGACTACCTTAGCCGCCACGCTCGGCGAAGAGATGCTCGACAAGTTGCCCGGCGGCGAATTTGCCAAGGAAGTCGGTTACCAAGCGTTTCACGATTGGCGACGAATCAGCCAATGGGCTAAATCGACCGTCGTCGGCAACAAGATCCTGCAAAAGAATCTCGCCGGCGACGCCGAAGGACAACGGCAATATCATTTGTGGCTCGCCGAAAACCACGGCAACCTCGGCCAGCATGCGAACGCCGCCGAGAGCTATCGCCAGGCCCGTGCGCTGCGCGACGATCAGTTCACGCACTTCAATCAGGTCTATCGCCTGTATCACGGCGGCGGCAAGCCCGATCAAATGCAGCCGCTCGTCGATCAGTACGTGCAAAAATATCCGCAGCGGCCCGATCGCTTTCAGCTGCAGTCGTATCTCGCCGCCTCGCTCATCAACAATGGCAACAAGCCCGCCGGCGTCGCGCTCCTCGCCACTCTCCTACCGATCGAACCGGCCTTCAACAGTAACGCCTCGATCTTCGTTCGTGAGAACGGCGCCGAACCACCGCAACTCGCCGACAGCGAAGCGAAACTTCGCGCAGCGCTCGCCGCGAATAAGGACGGCGCTTATTACCTCCGCTACGTTCTCGCCTTCGATCTCTATCGCGATCGCCTCAAAGACATTCCCAAAGCAAAAGCGATGGCCCGCGAGCTGATCCAGCAGTCGCCGACCGAAGATGGACACACGGCGGGTCCGATCGAATGGCTCCTCACCAATGCAGCCGACGACAATGAGTTCCGCAGCGATCTGAACTTGATTTTGACTGCCCGTCAGCAGAATCCGCACCTCGTCAACATTCGCGAATGGGTTCGCAACTGGTACACGGCCAGCCGGCAGAACAAAGACCTGAAGGATCGGGCCGCGATTGCCTCCGAAGAATTGAAGAAGAGCGACGCCGTGCCGATCATTGCGCAGTTCGTCGAACAGCGAACCGGCAATCCCAATCTCGCTGACGACATCCGCGAAAAGATTCTCAAGCCCGAGGTTTTCAACACGCTGAATGAGCGGGCCGCCCGGAACGTGCTGCAAACGCAGGCCGATTACTACCGCCATTACGCTCCCGGCCCCAAGCGCGGCGAGCAAGTTCGCATCTACGCGCAGTACGCCGCCAAATTTCCGACCGATGCCCAGGTCGCTTATTACTGGCTGGAAACTGCCATCGACTACGGCAAGCCCGAAGATGGCAAAGCGGCGGCGCTGCACTTCATGAAGTTCCCACCCACCACGTCGAACGGCGACGTTTGGCGCCGGCTGATGATTGCAGCCGATAAGAACAACGACGAAGCGCTGATCAAGCAAGTTTTTGCTTGGATCAAAGCCTGCGAACAGCAAAACGGCTTCGAGACGCAATATGCCTCGGGCATCGGCGATCTGCTGATGAAGTACAAGCTCGAAAACGAAGCGGTCGCCTGGTGGACGCATTACTCCACATTCAATCGCCAGCATACCGAAGCTCGTGAATGCGCAAACCGACTACTGAGCCGATTGAAAGAACCGGCCCAACGTTTTCCGTTGCTGGTCGATTTGATCAAGGCAGATACGGACTTCTTCGGCCGTTACGGCATGGTGCTCGCCAGCGATGCTCTCGCGGCAAATGATTTCGCGGCCTTCGAACGCTACTTGAAGGGAATTTACGATCGTCAAAAGGAACGCCCCTTCCGTGGTGCTGATCTCGATTTCAATACCGTCAACGGTTGGGGCGATGGCGTTCGTGCCAATGCCATGCTGAAGGACGAGGACAAGAAGCGGGTGCTCGTCGCCGTTCGCGACTTGCAGTTCTATCCTTCTTCGGCTGGCGCTGCCCTGGCGTTGCTCGAAAACGAAGCCGTTGCGCCGGATAAAAAGATGCAACGACTGCTCGAACTGCAGCGGTTCACGCGGGTCGTCGGCAACGAATGGTATGACTTCGATCGCATCACGCCGTTCGTGCAAAGTGCGGTTGGTCGCAAGGATTTTCTCTCGGCAGCCACGCTGGCCACGGGCATGCTCTCCAACATTACGAATGTCGATGAGCCTCGCAAAAAAGCGGTTCGCGATCTGGCCACGCAGTCGTTGGCTCGCATGGGCGCCGTCGGTTTGACGATTGACGATTCAAGCCCGCTAGCGCCGCTGCTGCAGGCCGCGCTCTACTATCGTTTGGGCGATGAACGCCTGGCCTTCGACGCTTATCTGGCCAACAAAAAGCTGTTTGACGAAAATCGCAACCAGTTGCCGCCTGACCTGATCACGTTTGTCTGTGAAAAGCTGATGGCTGCCGGCGGCGATGCCAACCATGACAAGGTCGAGGAAATTCTCCGCGGTTGGCTCGTGGCTTTCAGCGAATCGATGCAGGTCGAAGATGCCACTAAGGCCCGCATGCAGCTGGCCCTGGCGCGCAACTTTTTCAAGGCGCAGCGCTACGACATCGCTCGCAGCGAATTCACCACCGTCGTCAATCGCTACGCCAAGACGCCGCAAGCCATCGAAGGTGAATTCGGCGTCGGCGAAACGTATCTCGCACAAAAAGTCTACGATCAGGCCGAAGCGGTCTTCGAAAAATTGGCCCGCAGCGCCGAGATCGACGTCGTAGTTCGCGCCGAGTTTCTCCGTGGTGTGCTGGCCTTCCGCCGCGGCGATCGCGATGAAGCCCGCGATATTTTCCGCTCCGTGCTCGAACGCGTTCCGAACGTCGAGCTCGCCAATCAGGCCCTGTTCAATCTGGCCGAAGTCTACGGCGCGGAAGAGCGTTACATCGATCAGCTCAATTTGCTCCGCACGGTCGGTCGCCTCGGCCGAGCCAGCAAACGCCGCCACGTTCCCGGCATGCCGCTGTCGATCGTGGTTCACGATAGCGACCTCGGCATCAGCCGCGGTCATAACCGCATTCCTGTTCGCGTCACGACCGTTCCCGGCGGCGACAGCGAAATGGTTTACCTCACCGGCTCCGGCGCGGGGAAGGGTTTGTTCCGCGTCGATGTCGAAACCCGTCTCGGCCAGGCCACGAAGGACGATCGCGTGTTGCAGTTGATGGGCAACGATGTGATCAAGTGCGACTATCCCGAAGAGTTCAAAGCCGAGTTCAAGAACGTGCCGCTGTCGGATGTCGAAATTCGCGTCGCCGCCGATGCCAGGTTCGAGATGGCGAGCAATCCGATCATTGATGAACAACTGGAGTCGTTCAGCGAAAAGCTGGCCCGCGAAACCGCGGCCGAAACTGCTGATGAACGCCGTTCACAAATTCGTCCCAAGACGCAGATCAAACCCGGCAATCCGGTTTATCTCCGCGTGAAGGATGGCGACCGTGACGTGACCAATGACGCCGATGAAATCGTCGTCAAGCTCGCAGCCGACAGCGGCGACCAGGTGCAAGTGAAGCTCAAGGAAACCGGGCCGCACACGGGCATCTTTGAAGGACACGCGAAGACGGGTGAACTCCCCGCCGGCGCGCTCGCTACCGACACTGCCATCGATCACAGCCCACTGATGGCCATCGATCGCGATCCCAAGAGCACCTGGATGAGCCAGCCCGATGGTGGTGCTCCCAAGTCGCTAACGATCGACATGAAAGATCTCAAGCCAACCGCCCGCGTGCGGCTGGCGATTCCCGAGCCGACGAAGCGAGCGCCGGTGCGCGGCGAGCTCTTCGGCAGCCAGGACGGTGAATTCTGGTTCCGCATTGCCAGCCAACCCGAAAAACCGTCGATGACGACGGCTGGCGAATCGGGCCGGATGAAGCAAAAGGTCTTCAGCGGCGATTACACGAATTACACAACATGGGATCAGATCGCCGCGCTGGCCAAGAACAGCAAGGCCATCGAAGACACCGAACCCGAGCAACTCAAGTGGGTCCGCGCCGCCGATGGTGACGATGCTGCCAAGCGGTTCGCGGTTGTCTGGCACGGCAAACTCGTGCAGCCGCGCGATGGCGCGGTTCGCCTGCAAGTCAACGGCTTCCGTTCGATGATCGTGATCAACGGCCGCGAGCAATTGCCCCTCGGCAACGGTGGTCGTACGGTCGATGTGTGGCTCCCTGCGGGCGCGCACGATGTGACGATGTTTGCTTCTTCTGCCGGTGGACAAAATCCGGTCGAAGCTCTCATCGCGCGGGCTGATCTCAACAAGAGCACGATCAGCCTCGTGCCCTTCCGCGCGGCCGACTTCGATCTTGAACAATCCGCCGCGAAGAAGTCGCTCGAAGCCGCCGCGGCCGCGGCAGCTGCTCCCACGGCCGGCAACTTGGTGCTCGGTCTCGCGGATGTGAAGGTCAACAAGAAGACCGAAAAGTTCGGCGTGACGAAGGACGGCAGCAATGTCGATCACATTGGTTACTGGCAATCGCCCGACGATTCCGCGGCCTGGGAAATCGAAGTTCCCGCTGCGGGCATTTACGAAGTCTGGGCCAATCATACTCACGGCGGACCTGGCGGCTCGTACAAGATCGAAACCGCCGGGCACGACGCAATCGTGCAAGTTCCCGATACCGGCGGCTGGAATAACTATCGCCAGGAACGTGTCGCTCGCCTGCAATTTCAAAAGGCGGGCAAACACACCGTCACGATCAAGCCGATCGAGATCAAGGGTGATGGCCTGCTGGATCTGAAGGGGCTCGAACTTCGTCCCACCAAGGGCGCGAGCTTGATCACCGTCGGCAACGACTGGGAATTTCACTTCCCCGAGCAAGGCCTGCGTTACGTGCGGTTCACTTGCCAGGAATATCTGGGCGAAGCGGTTGAATTCAGCAATATCGAAATCGCGGCTGCTGATCCCACGCAGGTCCACATTCCCACCAAGGAAGACGTGCTGGCCCTTGCGGCCAATCAGTCGCTCGAAATCGCTGCTGGCGACAATGTCGTCGGCACTTATACCGATGAGTTCACACTCAACGAACAAGGCGGCAGCCAGCTGCTCAGCAGCAAACTGCAAGCGACCTATTTCAACGCTTCGATCCACGCGATCGCTTATGACTTCGAACGGCAGAACAACGGCAACGTGGTCAACCTGCGCAAGGAGTTGAAGCGGATCGATCCGGGCGAGCGGATCACGGTCGAAGTAACCGACTATGATCAAGACACGACCAATCAGCGCGACACCGTCAAGCTGCAAGTGGTCGTCAACGATGGCGAACCGATCGAACTCATTGCGACCGAGACCGAAGCCAACACGGGCGTCTTCACCAAAGAAGTGGATACAGCCGCGCTGAATCCGCCGCCGATGGTGAACACCAAGGGCAAGGCTGGTTCACAGCCGGTCACCGCTGCAACCGACAAGCTGAAGGTGAAACAGGGGGATCGCGTTTATATTCGCTATCTCGATACGCACAACACCTTCCCCGGCCATAGCGTGCCGCGCGAAGCCGCCGTGTATGTCACCGAGCCGTCGCTGGCCAAGGTGCGCGTGTTGGAAACGCGACTCGTGCCGCCGCCGAAGAAGTCGACCGCGCCGCCACGGGCGACGGTTCTAGCGCCGGTCGAAGGAAAAGAAATCAGCGGCGTAGCCTTCGAAGCGCCGCTGACTGTCGAAGTGATCGATCCTGACGCCGCCAAAGATAGCCGCAGCACGGTGACCGTAAAACTCACGACCACCGACGGCGCGACGGCCGAGGTGCAGTGCCAAATTTCGAATCAGCTTTCGCAAACGCCCACGACGGTCGACCCAGCCTGGGCACTCGAGGAAGGCCGTTTCATCGGTCAGGTGATCTTGCAACTCGGCGGCAAAAACAGCGCCGCCGAAGTCGCCCTCACCACGTCGATGCCGCGCAATCTGATCGGCAAGGTGAAACTCAGCGACGAAAAGAGCGAAGCCACGGCCGGCGCCAATCTGGTCACGCACGTCCTCAACGTCACTGGCAAGGACATCATCTCGGCGACGTACGCCGATACTCGCCGTCCTGACAACAAGCCGGCGAACGTCGCTGCCAAGGGGCGTCTCATTTCCAACGGCGTGTTGGTTTGCACCGATCGCGATTACGAAAAGCCGATCGAACATCTGCACGTCGGCGAAAAGCTATTTCTCAAGGTGACCGATCCCGATCTCGATGCCTCCGATGCTCGCGACGTTGCCGAAGTGGTTGTCATGACCGAACTCGGTGAAAAGGAAACGGTCCGGCTCGAAGAAACACTCGCCCATAGCGGCGTCTTCACCGGTTCATTGCAGCTGAAAGCGGTCGACAAACCGACGCAAGGAAATCTCGATCCTGCCGATCCGATCATCGAGACCTACTTCGGCGACAACGTGATCGTGAAGTTCAAGGACCTCGCGGCCAGCACCGAATCGGGTGAGCTCGAAATGCAAGTCGAGGTTCCCGTCGTTGTCGGCACGAACGGCCTGGTCGCTGCCTTCAGTAAGGCCTTCAACGACGAAACGCTCGCCGTCGAAACCAAGTTCCGCGTGGCCGAGAGTTACTTCGAGCTCTTCAAGAGCCACAAAACGCTCGGCCGCGATGACGAGAAGAAACTCGACCTCGAAGCCGGCCGGCGGATTCTGCGTGAAGTGATGGAGGACTATCCCGATCCGAAGTACGCCCCGCGCGTGGCTTACTTGCTCGGTCAATTCGCTCAGGAACTCGGTCAGTGGGACGAAGCGATTCGTTCTTATGACATGATCCTGCGGCAGTTCCCAGATCACACGCTCGCACCCGATGCTCAGTACAAACTGGCGCAGACCTACGAAGAAGCCGGCGACTTCGATCAGGCCTTGGAAGCGTACGTGACGCTCGCCGCGACGCATCCCAAGAGCCCGCTAATTCCGAACGTGATGATCCGCATCTCGGACTATTTCTATAAGACCGAAAAATACGACATCAGCGCCCAGGTCGGCGAGAAGTTCCTGGAGCGGTTTGCGGCCCATCAGAACGCGCCGCGCATGGCTTTCCGCGTCGGGCAGTGCTACTACAAATCGAAGAAGTACACCGTGGCCGGCAAGAGCTTTGACGGTTTCACGAAGCTGTTCCCCGACGATGCGCTCGCCGCTGATTCGCTCTTCTGGGCCGGCGAAAGCTATCGCATGGGTGGAGCCAATCGCGAAGCCTTCATTCGCTACAACAACTGCCGCTGGAAACATCAGGAAAGCGAAGCCGCCAAGTACGCCCGCGGCCGCCTCGCCCTGCCAGAAATGCTCAATCAGTTCGAAGCCGAAGCCAATAGTGTGGACGAGTGATGGATTGCAGGTTGAAGATGGCAGATTAGAAGACAAAGCGAACCTTCCTCCTCGATCTGAAATCAAAAATCTGCAATTGAATTAAGAACAGACTCCCTTTCGGAATAAACGCATGACCCTCTCTGCCCTCCTCCTCTCTCTCGCCCTGCTCGGTCAGGTCGACGACATCCTGGCCGATGAAGCCAAAGCGCAAAAGGGCGTGAAACCAACGCCGCCACCAGCTGCGGCGCCGGCAACTCCTGCCCCGAAAGCTCCTGCGGCAGGAACCGAAACGGAACCAACGGCTGATGCCGTGAACGCGGCCAAAGGCGAAGCGGGAAAAGGCAAAAAGACTATTTCCGCGGGAAAACTGGCAACGGAAGAAAGCAGCGCCGCGGCAGCCCCTCCACCGGCCAAAGGCGACGTGCAGCCAACTGGCCTGGCCAAGGTCTTCAGCGATTTGTGCAAGACCGGCGCGATGGGTTACATGATCGAAGGCGGCATTTTCATGTGGCCGATTCTCGTGCTGGGAGTGCTCGCCGCCGGCGTGATCATCGAACGTTATCGGGCTTTGCTGGTGTTCAACAGCAAGGATGAAAAACTCCGCGCCGACGTGCTCAAGTTGATGCAGGACGATCACGTCGAAGAAGCGTTGCAACTTGTCGAACGTCACCGCGGCCCGGTTCCGGCCATCCTCGGCGCCGGCCTGCGAAAGTACTTGATCGCCCGCCGCCTGGGTTACGACGCAGCCAAGACCGAAGACCAGGTGAACAAGGGAATGGACGACTATTCGGCGCACATCGTGGCCGCCATGGAAAAGCATCTGCCGATTCTGGCGACGGTCGCTTCGGCTGCGCCGATGCTCGGCTTCCTCGGGACGGTGGAAGGGATGGTGTTCTCGTTCAAGGACATCGTCGACACGCTCGGCGAAGTGAACATCGTGGAAGCCGCCGCGGCAGGCATCATGGTGTCGCTGCTCACCACCGTGTTCGGGCTGATCGTGGGCATTCCCGCGTTCGTGGCCTTCAACTACTTCACCAGCGCGATTAACGGCTTTGTGCTCGACGTGCAAGAGTCGGCGGCAGAGCTAATCGAAGCGGTGACGTTTCAATTGGCGTTAGCAGAGAGAGCCGGCGCTGCGGCAGAGTCACCCGTGAGTACTCATCGTTAGTCTTCGTTTCGGCCCCTACTTCTGCCTTCTCACTTCTTCCTTCTGCCTTCAAACCATGGTCGCTCGCGGAACCAGCAAACTGCTCGTTGAACCTGCCGCTGTCGCCACGGGCGATATCGCGTTCAACCTGATTGTGTTCTTCCTCGTCTGCGCTTCGTCGCAACCCGACAGTGGCCGCAAGCAAGACATTCCGTCGAGCCAGCAGCAGGCGAATCAAGAACAGAAGCAGGAACACACCGAAATCCTGGTGACCAAGGCCGGCATCGTGATGAACGGCGCGGCGGTTCGCAGTGCCGATCTGCCCGGGCGGTTGGAAACGCATTTCAAAGGCAAGCCGCGGCTGGAAGATCGCGTCGTGGTGATCAAGTCGCGTCCGGACACGCCGTATCAGAATTGGATCGAGGTTACCTCGATCGTGCAGGATGCGGGCGGCAGCATCACGATCCAGCGAGAAGAAGAACAAACCGTCACCGTCGGCAACTAGCACAGATATTTAACGCCCCATGAAAATTCCTCGCCGAGCTTTGAAAGCGGATGTGCCGTCGACGGCGATGGGAGACATTGCGTTCAACCTGCTGATTTTCTACGTCATTCTCGCGCAGGGCCAGGACGACAGTCACGTCAAATGGAATCCTGCCACGGCGAAGAATCTCGAGAATCACAAGGGCGGCAAAGTTGCCGTGGTGATCGATGTCGACGGCAAGATCTATCTCAACGGCAATCAGAAAAGCGAGACTGAACTGAGCGATGCCATCGGCCGCGAACTGGGCGAAGCGCCCGTCGGCGAACGAACCGTGCTACTCAAAGTCGACAAAGACACCACCGCCCCACGCTTCGAACCTGTCATCGAAGCCATCAGTCAGGCCGGTGGCGAACTGATCCATATTCTTCAGCAAGAAGTCGAAATCAAAGATAAAAAATAGTGCGTACCCCTGCGCGCATTCAAAGGTGAAATAGCAATGCTCAAAGACTTGGAAAACATCAAGCACAACGGCTCGGCGTCGCTGGTGGAACTCAAGCAGTTCCTCAGTCGCTTGCAGGGTCGCAGTCCGCAAGAGGTCGTCGGATTGGTCTCGACCAGCCTGCTCGTGCAAAGCATGGTCATCGCCACGCTCGGCTCGTTGGCCATCATGGTTGCGTTCACTGTCGGCCCTTACCTCATGTATGGTCCACCGCAGGTCAAGCAAGCCAAATCGGGGCCCGGCGCAAAGGCTGCCGCGCCAGTTGCCGCAGCTCCCAGCAACGCCGAAGAAACGGCGAAGCCCGCCGACAATGAAGGCCGCTACAAAAAAGCTCTCGGCGTCGATGAAACGAAAACCGCCGACCCGAACAAGAACCCGCTCGATATCGATAACTTGCTCGACAAAAAGTAATCGCTCGTGACCGCTCCCCATCCATCTCGAACTCCGCTCCAACTCAGCGTGCTGTTTTACGGCCCGCTGTGGTTGCTCGGTGTGATTCTCTGGCATTTGTATCCCGGCGTTGCCTGGGCATTCACCGCGGTCGGTGTGCTGCTGGTCCCTGCGCTGCTGCTCAGCTTCGTGGCTTGGCTGCAGGTTCGCGCCAAGGGTACGCCGCGGCTGGTTTGGACCCGCGCGATGACGCTCGCCCTTATCGGCAGTTGGCCGGCGCTCTGTTATCTCAGCGATGCCCTCGGCATCATTGGCCTGTCGGCTGTGTTGCGTGAGTTTTCGCCCTGGGTCTTCTTCACGCTCGGCCTGCTCTGGGCGATCTGGTATTTGGATTTCGCCTCGGGCGCGATCGAAACGCAACGGCTCAACGAACGACTGAGTCGCGGCGAAATCGTGCATACGGCGACAGACGAAAATGCTCTCGCGCCGCTGACTGCCAAACGCGGTTGGAATCCCTTCGATCCACACGCCTGGTATTACGGCAGGTCAAACGGCAAGCTCAAACAGTCGACGCTGGTCAGCATGGGTTATAGCGCGGCCTTCTGGGTTGGCTGGTCGGGGCTCCTTTACCTAGCCACGTTTCGCGGCTGCGGTGAAGAAGAGTCTGCCGAGATTCCCGGCGGCGGTGGACAGTATAAACAGATCGCCAGGCCGCAGTCGGTAAAGATTCAAAAGGTGGTCCGCAAAAAGTTCGTGGTCAATCCTTATAGCGCGATTAAGTTCGACGTGCCGCCGATCGATCAGGTGCGGCTGCAACTCGAGGAAGTCACCGACCACGCTTACACCGTCGGCTACGGTGGTGGCGATGGCACGGGCGGTGCAGGTTTCGGCGGCGGCACCAAGGGGGGCAAGATCCGCTTCATCCGTCTGCAGTACGACGGCGGCGACTGGGATCAGGAGTTCGGCATCGGCGGCGACGAGAACATGCTGATCCAGTTTGACATCCTCACCAACAAGCAACACAAGATCGAGAAGAACACCGAGTTTCGCAGCATCGCCCAGCTGGCCAATTTTGCCCCCGAGGCCACGCCGCCGTTCATGTACATGACTGGCCAAGGCAACATTAGCCTCGCCAACAAAGATGTAAAAATCCTCCGCGAGTATTTGATCGACCGCCATGGCATGATCTTTTGCGACAACGGCGGAAGTAAGCACTTTCACAATCAGTTTCTCGCCGCGATGAACCGCGTGCTTCCCGAAATTCGCCCTGTGCCAGTGCCGCTCGACGATACGATCCATCGTGTTCCTTATCCGCTGCCGTTCCTCCCTTACGTCGCTCCGCACGGCGGCAAGCAGGCGCTCGGTTGGGCGCTCGATGGCCGCTGGCTCGTTTATTATCATCCGGGTGACATCGGCGATGCCTGGGCCGATGGTCACTCGGGCGTCAAACCCGAAGTGTATGAAGCCTGCTATCAACTCGGCACGAATGTGATGACCTACGCCTATGTCGAGCGGAGCAAATGGCTCCTCGGCAAACAGCAGACGAAAAAGGGGAAGTAGCAATGACGACGACGAGTTTTTGCTGCGAATACGCAGGTTATCGCACGCTAGTCGCTGCTCTCCTTGTGCTCGGAGGTTTGCTGACTTCCGCCCGCGCCGACGAGCTCAACGAGCTCTCGCTCGATGGCTGGAAGCAACTCAAGGAAGTCGAGCGCTATCAGCTGCAGATTGCGGACAAGTATTTCCGCGAGAACAATTTCAAAATCGCTGCCGCCGAGTACGAAAAGTTTCTCGAGCTGTATGAAATGAGCAACGGTGCGCCCTACTCGCAGCTGAAGTGGAGCCTCTGCCAGGTGCAGCTCCGCAAGCAGAACACTGCGATCAAGGATGGCTTTCAAGCGGTCATCGACTACTGGCCCGATTCGCCGCAAGCGACCTCGGCCGCGTTCTTCATCGGCCGCACGTACAAAGACATCGGTCGTATCAAGGAAGCAAAAAAGGCTCTCCGCGATGTCGTCGCGAAATATCCGGAGCACCTGGTCGCGATCTACGCGATGAACGATCTGATCGACATTTCGACGATCGAAGACGACCTGCCGACGCGACGCGAGTTGTGGAAGAAACTCACGTTCGACACCAAGCGCAACCGCGACTCCAACCAGACCTGCATCAACGCTTCAGTCGCGCTCGCCGCGCAAAGCTTCCGAGAAGGTGCTTTTGACGACGGCGTGAAAGCCCTGGAAACCACCTACAAGCCGCCGCTGATCGCTCATCGCGTCCATGAATATGTCCGCCAGCCGCTGGCCGAGCTGATGGCTGCGAAAGAAACGACCGCCAAGGGCGAGAAACTCGCGACTCAAGCCATCGCCTGGCTGAAGCAAGCAGCGCCGACCGATCTGACCAAACCGGAAGACAAAACGCTCGCCAAAAAGTGCGGGCTCGATGCCCTCGACCTGATGGCCGTCGCCAAAAAGGACGATGCCATTCCCGCCGCGTATGAAGCTCTTTTGAAAACACTCGGCGGCACTGACGATGAGTTGCTTGGTCGCCTGGCCGGCTTCTACAAATCGCGCACGAAGTGGGACGAAGGCCGCGCGACCTATCGGCGTTACACCAACAAAGCCGAAGGGCTCAACCAGGTCGCCTACAGCTATCGCGAACAACAGAACTGGCCTCTCGCGATCGAGTCGTACAACCAAGCCATCGCCGCCGCTGAAGAAGCACCGCGCAAGGCTTATCAGGCCGAACTGGCTCAGACCTTGCGAGCCGCCAAAAAAATCCCCGAAGCCGTCGCCGTCTATGAAGATCTCTATCGCGCCGACGCCACGAACGCCAATCGTTGGCGCTACGCGATCGGCGAAACCTATCGTGAAGCAAACCAGCTCAAGGAAGCGATCGGCCATTATCGCCAGTGCGACAACTTCCCCGAGCAGTACAAGATGATGGCCTGGTGCCATCGCCACCTGAAGCAATACAACGAAGCCATCGTGCTCTACAACCAGGTCGCCAGCGACCCGGCCTCGGCCCCGTGGGCACTGCTGCAAATCGGCTACACCCGCGAAGAAGCCGGCCAAAACGAAGAAGCCATCAAGGCCTTCCAGCAAGTCTGCAAAAAGTTCCCCAGCGACTCACACGCCAGCACGGCCCACACGCATCTCAACAACAAGTACAAGATCTTCCTGACGCTGGGCGGGGCTAAGGATGAGTAAGCTAGCCTGATGGAACGCGTCGAAAAGTCCTAAACTGGCGCAGAAGGGCCAGCAGATGACAGGCGATCTATTCTTAGACAATGAGGGGTATTTATGCTTTCAGGGCATTACCCTTCGCGTTGTAAGACACTACGACAAAGATCTCATTAGCATTACTCCGCTACGTGTTATGTGGCCCGATACTGAAGGCGCATGGATTGTGGTAAGGATCGATAGCTGCCTGGACAACATTGGGGGCGAGCAGGTTGTCGAGGGACAGCTCGATATCATTTCGCAGCTGGCAGATGATTTAGCACGTCGGAATCTGCTGGATAGTTTTTGCTTCCCGTCGTACTCTGCAGCGAGGGCGGCCGCCCCAAAGGTTCCCTTGCGTTTCACACGGCGTGGCCTTAACTCATACCGAGTGGAGGCGTGGGCCTCTACGCCGAGTGGTACCGCCTCACCATCCGCGCAATCGACCGTGACTCTGGAGGCTTCCGAAACATCACTAGGAATGCTTGAGGCGGACCTTGCAGAGTTTCGCAGTGCAATTGCGACGTACGTCGGCAGCTGACATATTCCAAATAACAATCTTTAGATTACTGCCCGATCTCCGTGAAGCATTCGCCGGTTCATTGAAGTAAAGTTCGCAGTTTGCGACTGATATTCCGAACTCGAATTCCAAGGGTCGGTCATGAAACTCAATCTACGGGACCTGTTCTGGCTGCTGTTGGTTCTTGGCCTGGTCTTCGCGCTATACCGATCGCGGCGTGATGAAGTGCAGCTCCGCAGCGCGGCCGTGCGAACCGATTGGAAAATCCGAGTGCAGGATCAATTTCTCCGCAACAAAGGAGTTGCAGTTACCGACGATGGCCAGGCAATTACAGTCACTGCGGACGACTTGAAAGCCATCGTCAATCCGCACGGATTTCAGACTTGGACTGCCAGCGGCCAGCAGACGACGGCCACGTTTCCCAAAGCGCCTCCCTACTCCTGGCCTCCAGTGCGGAAGTGAGCGCTCACACGACTATCGCGAGTTGTTTACGTCTACTCCGTGTCTCCACAGCAGTTTCCAGGAGATTGCCCCAGCAAATGCCCCGACGATCGGCGGCAGCAGGAAATAGCGAAATAACTCATATTCCGAAAACCACCCGCTACTGATTGGATTGACGCATAATTGCGCGACTCCAGCGCCTAGCAAGACGCTGAAAATTAGGCCGAAGATGTTGCCCAAATAACGAATCATGTAGGACCAGGAATTTGCCCGCCCTGAGATGGCGATACTGTACCGTCTGGCAGCACAAATCGCCACGCATTCGGCCTTATCCTTCGGTCGATCTGTTCCAGCGGCCAGTAGACCGACGACGACCACCTTCCGCCCATTCGATAGGGAGGTCGGTAGGGCGGCATGATGCTGTTCCGCCACCCTTGGCAGCCTGGCACTACCAACGCGAAGTAGCTCCCCATGTATAACACCGGGAGGAGCAAGAGCCCGATGGCAATGAGCAACGGGGCGGCGTTCTTTCGCGGTTTGTTCATCGCGCTATTCAAGGACCTGGCGCACGAACCTAGGGGTTCGTGCTACAGGCCATACTGAATCTACGAGATCAAACCGCTGATCGGGGTGCCGTTGTCGACGAGCTTCATCGGGCGGCGGAGTGGGGTCATGACTTCCTTGTTGTGGTCGATGCCCAGCTGTTGGCAGACCGTGGCGTGGATGTCTTGCACCTTCACCGGGTTGTCTTTGGCGTGAGCGCCGTCTTCGTCCGACGAGCCGTAGACCGTGCCGCCCTTGATGCTGCCGCCGGCGATGAACACACTGAAGACCGAGGCCCAGTGATCGCGGCCGGCGTCCTTGTTGATGACGGGCGTGCGGCCGAACTCGCTGATCATCAGCACCAGCGTCTTCGAGAGCTGGCCCGAATCGGCCAGGTCTTGAATCAGCGAAGCCATGCCCGAGTCCATCACTTCGCCGTGATTGCGCATCGCGGGGAAAACGTTCATGTGGGTGTCGTAACCGCCGCGATTGATCTGAATGAACCGCACCCCCTTGTCGACAAGTCGCTTGGCGAGCAAGCAGCCGCGGCCGAAGGCGTTGTTGCCGTAGCGTTCGATGGTTTCCGGCTTCACCTTGCTGAATTCGAAGGCTTCGAGGGCCGGGCTGCGCATCAGCTTGACGGCTTCGTCGATGCTGGTCTTCGTGCTCGTCAGGCGTTCGTCTTTGTTGGTCCCTTGGAAACGCGTGTTGAACCGCTCCAGAGTCTCCAGCCGCTTGTTGCCACGGACCTCGGCGATTCCTTCGGGGAAGGCCAGGTAAGGATCTTTGTCGCCCGGTTGCGGCACGAAGTAGGCTTCGCACTTCTGGCCGAGATAGCCAGCGCGGTGAGCGTTGCCGCTGATGGTGATGAAGGCCGGCAGATCGCCGAGCTTCGGCAGTTCATGGGAAACGACCGAGCCGATGCCGGGATAAATCAAGTTGGGGAACGGCAGGTAGCTCGTCGAGACGTGATGCGTCGCGCGGCCGTGATCACCCTGCGTGCCGGCGACCGAGCGGATGATCGAGCAATGATGCATCTGCTTGGCGAGGAGCGGGAAGATCTCGGAGATCTGCACGCCGCTGGCGCTGGTGTTGATCGGGGCGAGCTCGCCGCCGGTCGGCCGACCCGGCTTGGGATCGAACGTATCGATGTGCGACATGCCGCCGCCGTTGTGAAACAGAATCACGTGTTCGGCTTTGGCGAGGTGATCCTTGCCCGCCGCAGCGAGCAGGCTCGGCACGTTCATGCCCAGGAGCGAAGCCGAGGCAACACCACTCGCGGCCAACATGGCCCGGCGCGACATTCGATAATCGAGGCAACCAGTCATGGGAAAACTCCTGGGGAAAGGTTCGTGGTTCTTAGTCGGGAGGGCGAGGCTCCCGCCGAGCCGTAACGGTGAAATATTGAGGGTTGCCGGCGATTGCTTTCGACCGGCGCGGCTCGGCGGGAGCCTCGCCCTCCCAAAATTTAAGGCAGGAAACGGAATTCGTTGCAGTTGAGCAGGACCCAACGCAGGTCGGCCATACCTTCGAGCGGGTTAGCGCCGCCGGCGATGATTTCTTTGGCTTCGGTCAGTTCTTCCGCCGAGGGGCGGCGAGTCATGATTTCGAGGTAAGCGAGCTTCACGGCGGCGTCGAGGTCGGGGGCCTTGCCGGTGAGGAGCTTGTGCATCGGTTCGAGATCGCCGACGCGGGCGGCTTCGTGGGCAAACTTGCCGTTGAGCATCATCAGGGCTTGCCGCATGTTGGCGGTGTCGTCGCGCAGATCGCCCAGGTCGCTACGGTTCGGCTGGCCGAACACTTGCAGAAAGTGGCCGTTCGGGGCCGGCGATTGCATCCGCAGCGAAGTGTTGTACGAGGGGTTGTCGTCGATCACCTTGGCGATCGTCTTCTCTTCATACTGCATCCGGTTGTTGCCACCTTCACGTTGCATCCGCATCGCTTCGATTTCTTCACGCGACTGGGCCTGCATCGCTTCAACTTCCACTTCGTCCTTGGCTGCTTCTCGCAGCACGGCGCCGAAGTCGACTTCAATCGCGTTTTCGAGAGCGTAACCGCCGCCAGCCATCGCCATGGGTGCGTTCATGCCGGCCATTCCTCCCGCCATCATCGCGGGATTGTTACCGCCAGCGACCAGTGAGCCGGCCTTGGCAAGGTCGCCCGGTTTGCCGGTGCCAGCCTTCGCGACGCGGATCTTTTCGTAGATGGTCTTTTCGTTCTTGCCCGGCGAGTGCTTTTGGCCGAACAAGTGGCCCGCCGTGATCACGCTGTCGAACAGCGCTTCGGCAATCATTCGCCGCATTGGCGTGGCGAGCATGTTCGTTTCCATTTCCATGCGGGTCAGTTCGTCGGCTTCGCGCGGTGCGTGGGCGCGTTGATAAGCATCGCTGGTCACTACCAGACGGACGAGCGACCGCAGGTCGTAGTCGCTGGCGACAAATTCATCGGCGAGGTAATCCATGGCGGCTGGATGAACGGCAGGATTGTCCTCGCGGAAATCATCGACCGGTTCGACAAAGCCACGGCCGATCAGCGTCTTCCACACGCGGTTGACAAATGAGCGGCTGAAGTAGCGGTTGCCCGGCGCGGTGATCGAATCGGCCAACTGCTCGCGGTAGTCGCTCTTCTTATACAAGCTTCCTTGAATGTCGATACCGCGGAGGTCCTTTTTGGTCTCCTTGGCGGAACCCGTTTCGCCGATCTTGCCGGCGGCGACTTGCGTGGCGTTGACCGACGATTCGGCCAGCAGATCGTCGATGCTCGGGCCCTTTTTGGTGGCAGCGATCGCGTCGGCCTTGGCTTTGCGAACTGCTTCCATTCGCACGATGTGCTTCGGCTTGGCGGTGAACTTGTCGAGCGCGAACGGGAACCGCGGATTGAGCGGTTTACGATCCTTGGCGGGGACTTCGCCTTCCGGCGGCCAGAGGATGGCCGTTTGGTCCATTTCGGTCGAGTAGACGACCTTGGTCAGCTGACTTTCATAGCGGCGAGTCTTGCCGAAGTAAGCAGCCAAGTCGTAGAAGTCTTTGCGAGTCCAAACGTCGAACGGGTGGTCGTGGCACTGAGCACAAGCGATCCGCACGCCGAGGAACACTTGCGACGTAATGCTTGCCATGGCTAGGGGATCGGCTTCGTCGGAAAGGACAAAACCCGCTTCGGGAATCTTGCCGGCCTTGCCGTTGATCGAGATCAGTCGACGGGCGAGCTCGTCGTAAGGCATGCCCTGCTCAATGGCTTGGTGGACGTAAGCGATCATCGCTTGGCCGCCGGTGGCGTTCGAACGCATGCGAAGCATATCGGCGAAGAAAATCGTCCAGCGGTCGGTGAACCGGCCGTCTTTCAGCAGTTTGTCGATTAGTTTTTCGCGGCGGCCGTTGGGCGGCATTGAGGCGAACTCGCGGACCTCGCCCTCGGTCGGAATGCGGCCGATCATGTCCACATAAATGCGGCGAATAAACGTGGCATCGTCCACCACGGGTTGCTGCGGCAACTTCAGGCCGGCGGCCTTGTTAGCTTCGGCAATTAGTTCATCCACGCGACCTGCAGCCTGAACCGGCGTGACCATCGCTAAGGTCAGCAAAGTCAGTGCTAATTGAGACAGGCAGAGAAAGCCAAAACGCTTCACTTTCAACTCCTTCATACTCGCAGCAAATCGCGAATCAGGCGGGGAGGGCGGCAGTTGAATGGCCTAGGCAGGGCGGCACTCAGTGGCAGCACGGGTAACCGCAACCGGGATGATAACCATCAAATCAGCTTTATGTCAACTTTTTCCCGGGTGTGATAAGGAATGGCCCGGCGGGGTGGAAATGTTACCCAACGCATCTCGGATTTGGGCTTACGGACGTTTTTCTCCTGATAAAGCAACTGCCTACTTCAGGCCGAGGTTTTGCCGGTTTTTTTCGGACTCGGCCGAGAAGTGCCGTTTGGCTTACGACCAGAGGGCGTTCACCGCTGCCAGGAAAGATCCTGCAACCCCGACAGCTTCCGGGACCGCCGCGTTGTCGAGTTCCAGCAGAGCAGCCAGCAGCGCCGCATTGAGAACTTGGCCATCGCCAATCCGTTCGGCCACCAGTGCCAGCAGCCGCGCCAGGCGATCCTGCGGCGAGACCTCCGCTGCCAAGGTCGTTCGGGTTTGGCCGGCGATGGCCGACCAATTCCGATCGCGGCCCAACGCAACAACGGGAGCCAGCACGCCGCGGTCGAGCAGATCCGTCAGCGCTGCAACCGGGTCGGATTGTTTCACCATCTCAGCCAGGTGGTCTTCGTCACACACCACCGCAGCAGCCGACTTGAACAGCTTCTGATGATCGTAAAAGTCCAAGCCCAAAGACTGCTGGGGCACGTAGATCGTGTTCGCAGGCAACCGGTCCAAGGCAGCTTGCAGCGTCGACGCCTCATCGTCGGGCGACGCAACCAGCACATGCACGCCGTCAGCGTACGGAGTCCAACCAGAACCACCGTCGGCTGGATCAAACATCCCCGGGAACCGGGTGCGTTTGTTCCCATCCACCGCAATCACACCGGTCGATTGCAAAATCGGCAGCGCGGCCCCCTGCAGACCAACCCGCTCGATTTCATGGTTGACGAGATGAACGCCGCGATCGGGGCCGGTGAGCGGATGAACTTGAACTTCCACGTCCAGCTGCTGCAGCTTGGCCGCAAGCGGAAAGATTGGGCAATGCACGGAAAAGGCATTGTACGTGCGGTCGAGCAATTGACGCCGCAACTCGACGGGTGCGATCGCGTAGAGATGAGTGGCGAACACGTGAAAGACTCCCCAGGTTTTGGACTGCAGCTGCCGGACATCGGCAACTCACAACCATGAAGAGTTCGCACTCGTGAAATTTTTTCGCAAGAAACGTGTTCGCGAATGCATTATCCTATCCGCGGTTCTGTTTTCATCATTTGAACCTGAGCCTCTCCATGGTTCGCGCTGCTCTTGTTGTGTATCTGGTCATCGCCAGCAGTGCGGCAATCGCTGCCGAGCCGACGGCCGTCACTTGGAAGATCGACAATCTGGAATCGATCGGCGGGGCGCGCGTAACCGTGGTCGGTAAGCCGAAGGTGATTGAAACCGAGCAAGGAAAAGCAGTCGAGTTCAACGGCCAAGACGATGCTCTGTTTGTCGACAGCAATCCACTTGCGGGCTGGCCGGTGTTTACTGCCGAAGTGATTTTTCGGCCAGCGTCGAAAGGGCCGAAGGAGCAGCGGTTTTTGCATTTTCAGCCAGCCGAAGGAGAAGACCGGTTGCTGTTTGAAACGCGGTTGCCAGTTGACGATCAGTGGTTTCTCGATACCTACGTGCAAACCTCGGCGGGAAAGCAAACCCTGTTTGCCAAGGACTCGCCGCATCCGTGCGATCGTTGGTATCACGCTGCCGTGGTTGTCGATGGGAAGACGATGACGCATTACGTGAATGGCCAAGAGGAATTGGCGGCGGAAATGAAATTCATGCAACTCAGCAAAGGGCAAACTTCGATCGGCTGTCGCTTCAACAAAGTTCATTGGTTCCAGGGAGCGGTCCGCCTGATTCGCGTCTCGCCGACGGTCCTCAAGCCTTCACAATTCCTCAAGCCGTAGTTGTCCTGCGAAAGGTTCACCTCATGCGCACGTTCATCCTCACGCTTGCTCTTCTCCAATTCGCGTCGCTCGCGCAGGGTCAGCTGCCGAAGACGAATGTTCCGTATGTCGAGAACGGCCACGAGCGGCACGTGCTCGATATCTATTCGCCGGCCGGGGCGAAGAACCTGCCGGTAGTCTTCTGGATTCACGGTGGCGGTTGGCAGGGTGGCGATAAGAGCGACGTGCAAATCAAGCCGAAGATTTTCAATGAGCAAGGACTGGTGTTTGTCTCGACCAACTACCGCTTGCTGCCCCACGTCGATATGAGCACGCTCATCGGCGATGTCGCCAAGTCGCTTGGCTGGGTTCACAAGAACATCGCCGCGCACGGTGGCGATCCGCAGCGGATTCTGGTGATGGGCCATTCGGCCGGCGCACAACTCGCGGCGATCCTGTGTACCGACGATCGCTACTTGAAAACCGAGGGCGTGCCGTTCACCGTGCTCAAGGGTTGCGTTCCCGTCGATGGCGACACCTACGATATTCCCGCCATCATCACGACGGTGGAAATGCGCAATCTCGCCCACGGCCTGGCGATGCCCGAGTATGGCCATCGAGTGAAGTTCGGCAACGATCCGAAGAAGCACCTCGACTTCAGCGCGGTCACACATGTCGCCAAGGGGAAGAACATTCCGCCGTTCCTTATCTTGCACGTAGCGGGTCATCCTGACGTGAGCTCACAGGCCCGCCGGTTCGGCCAAGTGCTGGAGAAAGCCGAGGTGCCGGTCACGGTGTTTGGGGCCAAGGAAACGACGCACAACAAGTTGAACGCCGACCTGGGATTGCCCGAAGATGCAGCGACCAAAGAGCTGCTGCGGTTTGTTGAGAAATGCATCGCGCCGAAACCGTAAACTCAAACGTCGCGCAAATCGACGCGAGTGTCATATTTCTCGACAGTGAAACCAGCGTGAAACCGCGGCAAAACCAGCTGTTTAGCCATTGCCATTGAGTCCCACTAGGTTAAATTCGATCTCGATGCTGGCTTGCCTTTGAGCATCCGCAATCGCTTTCGCCCGAGCCAACCATGGACCGCTCTGGCCCGTCGATCTCACTACTTGTCTGAGTCTTGCCTCTTAGGGATCCATCCGTGATTCATTTCAGCCTGCGAAGCCTCGTCGCAATCGCTTTCGTTGCCTGTTGCACCCAATTGAGCTTTAGCAAAGAGACCGTCATTCGCTCCGCGCGTTCCGGCGCCTGGTCGGACAAGTCGACGTGGGATTTGAACCGCCTGCCGAAAACAGGCGACCAGGTCATTGTGCGCGAAGGTCATAAGGTGGACTACGACGTCGAATCGCCTGATGTGATTCGGTTGGTTCAGATCGCCGGCACGCTTGACTTTGCAACCAACAAAAACACGCTCCTGAACGTTGGCTTGCTGACCCTGCTGGCCAGCGAAGAGCCGAGCGAAGATGGTTTTGATTGTCACATCGAGCCGGCGGCGCCAGCACCAGGAAAGCAACGGCCGACACTACTAGTGGGCAAACCTGGCACACCGGTTGGCAAGGATTTTACGGCGACCATTCGGTTGCATTACGTCGAGGGGATGAACAAAGAAACCTGCCCCGCGATCATCTGCTGCGCGGGCCGGATGGAATTGCACGGCCAGCCGCTACGGACGACCTGGGGCAAATTGAAAAAGGAAGCCGAGATCGGCGCCGATACGCTGAGCCTGGTTGAACCTGTCACTGATTGGAAAGCGGGCGACCATTTGGTGATCACCCGCACCCAGCGTCCGGGTCGCGGTGGGCCCCGAGGTGGCGCTCGCCCTGACGAATCAATCGATCACAACGAGGAACGTAAACTTGTCTCGACTGGCGGTCGCGATTTCACCGGTGGCAACTCACTCAAGCTCGATGCGCCGCTGAAGGTTTTTCACTTCGCCGATGAGAAGGAAGGTTTTCAGGGGGAAGTCGCCAACCTGACCCGCAATGTGGTCGTCGAGTCTGCCGATCCGGAAGGCGTACGGGGGCACACCATGTATCACAAGCATTCGGCTGGTTCGATCAGCTATGCCGAGTTCCGCCACCTGGGCAAGCGCGACGTACTGGGAAAATACAGCATTCACTTCCACCTTTGTGGCGACACGATGCGAGGCAGCTCGGTCATCGGCGCTTCGATCTGGAACAGCGACAACCGTTGGATCACGATCCACGGAACCGATGACCTCGTCATTCGCGATTGCGTCGGATTCAAAAGCATCGGCCACGGCTATTTTCTCGAAGATGGCACCGAGACCAACAACATTCTCGACCACAACATGGCCATCTATGCCAAGGAAGGAAAGCCGTTGCCGAAGCAGGTCATTCCGTTCGATCTGAATCTCGGCGCAGGCTTTTGGTGGGCGAACTGCCAGAACAGCTTCACGCGGAATGTCGCCGTGGACTGCGGCGAATACGGTTATCGGTTCGAATCCATCAAGACTGAGGACTTCAATCCGGTCCAGCCGATCCGTCAGCCCGACGGCTCGATTAAACTGCTCGATACGCGCACGATTCCGTTCGTCCGCTTCGAAAACAACGAAGCCCATTCGTTCCGCCAGTTCGGCTTGAACATTCGCGGCGTGCCTCGTTTCGGTGGCGCTGGCGGAATGCCCGAGGGGAACCCAATTCTGCTGAAGGAAGCCGCGGAAGCGATGCCCGCAGCAGGCAAGCCGTTTTGGATTCGCAACTTCCGTTCGTGGGAGTCGAACTACTCGATCCACCTGGGAACGACCGGTGTGTTCGTCGACGGGCTCGATACGTTCCGCAACGACGTGGCGATCTGGCGCTCGATCATGGATCGCTCAGGCTTCCGCGGGCTGCGGTCACGGGAAATGAAAGTGAATGACATTCACAACCCCATCAGCGTGGGCCCACTCAGCGCGGCAACGTCGGGCGAGGCTCCGCGGACTTCCGGTGGTGTGTCGAGCTTCCGAGACAGCACGCCGCCGATCACGATGATCACCAAGGTGGTTCGGACTGGCAGTGTGGTTCAGATCTGCGGATCGGTGGCCGACACCAGCGATATCAAGCAGGTCCTGGTCAATGGCCAGCCGGCCAAATCGACTCGCGATAGTTTTGCCGAATGGGAAATCACCCTCGAAGCGCCCGCCAATGGCGCTGCCTGGGAAATCTCAGCAGTTGCCGAAGATGTGCATGGGCAAAAGGAACTCACGCCCCACAAGATTTCGCAAAACTGAGTTGCTGATCACTGCCTGGAATCAGCCCCGAGCCGTGCCGAACGGCTCGGGAATCGCACTCATTTCTTACGGCTTTGTTAAGCTACAAATTACTGTGGCGAAACTTCTCGCGCCGCGCTCTCCGACACGCTTGTCACCTTGAGCGACAGTCTTTTCGCGATACATAACGCGTGGTGCGCACAAGTCCTGTCAGTGGGGCAGATTATTACTTTTTAAAGCCCGGCTCATCATTTGCTTATCTTCGGGGACTCGCCTAACAGCGGAATTCCTGCCGTTCGCTCCCGCCATCTGCTAGTGGAGCTTGTTCGCTCCCCCTATCTCTGAGGATCTGTCATGAAAAGGCGTTTGGGTTTTACCCTCGTCGAGTTGCTGGTTGTGATTGCGATTATCGGTGTGCTCGTGGCTCTCCTGTTGCCCGCCGTGCAGGCCGCCCGCGAAGCTGCCCGCCGCATGCAATGCTCGAACAACTTGAAGCAGCAGGGGCTGGGCTTCTTGAATTATGAGAGCGCGATCGGTGGATTTCCGCCGCGTCGTTGGTCGAAGAGCACGGGTCCCAAGGGTGGGCAGGCCGGCTGGGGCTACTTCATTCTTGGGTACATGGAAGGCGGCGGTCAGTACGACAAGTACAGCCTCGATTACGATTTTTATGATCCCTTCAACGCACCCGTGACCGATGCCACGCCCGGCAAGGGCGGCTCAGTGCCGAAGGTGTACATGTGCCCCACCACGCCCCGTAGCATGAGTGAAATGATGGTGACTGGCGGTACGACTTCGGCAGGGTCGTTGAACCCCGGCGCGACGGCCACAGTCTCGGCCTTCATGGACTACATGGTGCCTAACGGCTTCACGGTACCTACTGGTGGCTGGACGGTGAACTTCACCCGCAACGGCGCGGCGGACAACTACACGCAAGCCCTGTGGGACAGTTCGCCATCGTTCTACGCTCCTGGAGAAAACGCTGCGGTCTGGACTCCAAATCTTGCTCCGCGGAAAATTCGGGAGATCAAGGACGGGACGTCAAACACTTTGCTCGTCAACGAAATGGCCGGCTGGCCGATGAATTTTGTCGGCAAGCCACGCCAACGCATGACGAATTGGCCGACGAACTTGAATCGCGGTCACTGGGCCGGTTGGCAGGCGTTTGTCTATGCCATGTACAACTCCACCGGTACTGCAGCTGGCGGCTCGTCTTCCGCCGACTTGTTTCCGTGCGCGGTGAATTGCAAAAACCAGAACCAAATCTACGGCTTTCATCCCGGCGGCGCGAATGTTTTGTACTGCGATGGCTCAGTGAAATTCGCCTCCGAGACGATGTCGGGGCTGCTCTTCGCGCAGATTTGCACCATCGACGACGGCGGCGTGCTGGCTGAAAACTAATCTTTGAAATCTGCAGGAGTCGCAGTTCACGATGCTCGTGTTTTCATTTGGCAATGCTTCCCGCCGCTTGCTGCTCGGCAGCGGCTTGCTGATCGCGGTTGCGCTCGTGGCAGGCTGCAGCCAGAAGCACCCGACACAACTTGATTTACCCAAGTTGCATCCCGTTTCCGGGACGGTCACTTACCAGGGCCGGCCTGCGACCGGCTTTCGAGTGATCTTCAATCCGGTCACCAAGATTGGCAAATACGACATTCTCCCGCAGACCGTGACGGACGATGCGGGCGGCTATAAGTTGACGACGGAGAAGCCCGACGACGGTGCGCCGGAAGGTGAATACGTGGTCACGTTTCTGTGGCCCGATCAAATCAATAAACCAGAGAATCCCGATCCTGTTCCCGAAGTAGACAAATTCCGCGGCGCCTATGCCAACAAAGCTACTTCTACGTTTAAAGCCACCGTCAAAGCCGGTGACAATGTGATCCCCGTCTTTGATCTTCGCTAGTTCATCGTGAAGGGACTTGCCCATGACTCGCGTTCTGTTGCAGCGCCCGCGTCGAGGCGGCGCGCTGATCGATTGTCTCGCGGTGGTGGCGATGGGTGCGATCGGCGCGTGCCTGCTGTTGCCAGCGCTGGCCGACAGCCGGCAACTCTCGGACGTGAATGGTTGCACGGCAAACCTGCAGGCGCTCGGCAAGTCGTTCCTCGCCTTCGAGCGATCGCACGGTGGTTTGCCGCCGCGGCGGACCGGCGGTTTTGGCAACATCCCCTACGGCGGTTGGGGCGCTCAGATTCTGCCGCAGCTGAATGAAAAACTCGGCGGCGAATTCAAAGGCGACTACGACTTTTTTGATCCCATCAATAAGAAGGTCGTCGAGACTCGGATCTCCGAGTTCATCTGCCCGGCCGCGCCTGCCGATCGCAAAGTGGTGATTCGTTCGAATGCCTCGGCCGCGTCGATCAACGCCAACAAAGACACCTTGTTTGAAGTCGATGCCGGCCCCAACGACTACATCTCGTGCAATGGCTTCTTCATGCCGCGGACCGGCTATGGCATGGCATGGAACGACGGCGGACAAAACGGCGGCAATCAACGCCAAGCCATGACCGATACCGACAATCGTCCGCTGACCGACATCACTGATGGCCTGTCGCTGACGATCTTGATCGTCGAGAAAGCGGGCGCGCCGGCAGCCTGGCGAGTGGGCAAAAAGATCGGCAACGACGATATGTTCGCCGGGCAGAATAATTCGCGCGGCGCTTGGGCCGGTTATGGTTCGATTGCCTATGCCCCGATGAATCCCACTTCTTCCGATGTGCTCCGCAGCGCTCGCGGCGACAGCACCGACTGCTCGGTGAACTGCAACAACACGTTCGGCATTTACGGCTTTCATGAAAAGGGCGCAAACATCCTGCTCTGCGACGGCGCTGTGCGGTTTGTCACGCCTAAGCTCGATGGCTTGACGTTTGGCCGCTTGACGACGCGTGACGATGGTCAATTGATTGCCGACGAAGCGTTCTAAGTTCGCTGCCTGGTTTTGCTGGGAAGGATCGAAGCCGTGAAGCTTTGCCAAGCCATCGCTCTGTTCTGTGGGCTCGTGCTTATCGCCAGCAGCGTTCGCGCTGCCGATCCGGCGCAGCTCGCCGAACGAATTGATGCGGAACTCGCCAAGGGTTGGCAACGCGCCGGCGTGCAGCCAGCCAAAGGCGTCGACGATGGCACGTTCCTGCGGCGTGTTTACCTCGATCTAGTCGGCCGCATTCCCACGGTCGCCGAAACGCAAGCCTTTCTCGACGATGCCCAGCCGAACAAGCGGGCTCGCCTGACCGAGCAACTGATCAACTCCGGCGGTTACGCCCGGCACTTTGCCACGGTGTGGCGGCGGATCTGGGTGCCGCAGACCGACACGCAAGAGTTCGCTCGCCTCTCGAATGAATTTGAAGCCTGGGCCGCCGTTCGCCTTCGCGACAATGTTTCGTACGACAAGCTCGTCGAGGAACTCCTCCTGGCCAGTCGCACCCGTCAGGCCAACAGCGCGCAAGACCTGCAACAAGCGGTTAATCCCATCGGCTTTCAAGCAGCCAGCCTATTCCGCGCCGAGAATCTCGCCGCCAACACGACTCGCGCGTTCCTCGGACTGAACCTCGACTGCGCGCAGTGCCACGATCATCCTTTCTCGCGCTGGACTCGCAATCAGTTCTGGGAAACGGCAGCGTTCTTTGCCGCTCCTCAGATGGACGCCGAGAGCAAGCGCGATGTGCTGGAAGTGAAAATTCCGGAAACCGAAAAGGTCATGCGGCCCAAGTTGCTGAATGATCGCGTACCGGAGTTTCCCACGTCGATTGCACCCGATTCGGGCCGGAAAGAACTTTCGAAGTGGATCATCGAGCGTGAGAATCCCTACTTCGCTCGCAACGCAGTGAATCGCCTCTGGGCCAACTTCTTCGGCTACGGTTTGGTCGAACCGCTCGATGATTTGAGCGATGACAATCCTTCCAGCAATCCTGAACTGCATCAGGCCTTGGCCGATGCGTTTGTCGCCAGCGGCTACGACCTGAAGTTTCTCACGCAAGCGCTGGTGCAAACGCGGGCCTATCAGCTGAGCACCATCAGCAGCGGAACCACTCCGCCGCCGGAGTTGCGACTGTTCGAACGGATGCCCGTTCGCGGCCTCAGCGGCGAACAACTGTACGACAGCCTGGTGGTGGCCGCCGCCTTGCCATCGGTCCGCAAGGATTTGCTCTCGGGCCGCGAAGGAAACCGCCGCGAGCAATTCGCCTCGCTCTTGCACATCGAGCGCGCGGTGGCTGCCGAACGGTCGATCGTGCAATCCCTCACGCTGATGAATGGCACGCTGGTACAAGAGTTGACGAAGTCCGAAACAAGTCCGCTCCTCGCTGCCGCGACCGATTCGCCCTTTCTCAGCACGGCAGAGAAAGTGGAGATGCTGTTTTACGGCGCGCTCAATCGTCGCCCGACGGCTGACGAAACCAAGACGCTGCTCACGTACGTGACAAGCAAGGACGACGACCGCACCGAGACCGCAGCCCTGGCCGATGTGCTGTGGGTGCTGCTGAATAGCAGCGAGTTCAACACGAATCATTAATCATTCAACGCAAACGGACTTCCTACACTCTTTTCTCGAGGACGCCGCATGTCGCGCAAACTAGAACTTTCCCGCCGCAACCTTCTGCGCCTCGGCGCTGCTGTGACGGTCGGTGCTTCGCAATCGAGTTGGCTGCAAGGCCTGGCCGCCGGCGCGACTGCCACGCCGCAGCGCAACAAGTCGGTGATCGTTCTCTGGCTCAGCGGCGGTCCGGCCACGATCGACATGTGGGATCTGAAGACCGGCAATGAAAACGGCGGTCCATACCAAGGGACCGATACGAACGTCGCTGGCATCCGCATCAGCGAACACTTGCCGAACCTCGCCAAGGCGACCAACCACCTGGCCATCATCCGCTCGATGAAGACCAAGGAAGGGGATCACGGCCGGGCGACATTCCTGGGCGTGACGGGTTACACGCCCGTCGGTGCGTTGCAGTTCCCCGCGATCGGCGCGCTCGTTTCGAAAGAACTCGGCGGCGTCGAAGCAGCCGATCTCCCCGGTTACGTCAGCGTCAATTCACGGCGGACCATCGGCGGCGGTTTTCTCGGCCCACGCTATTCGCCGTTGCAAGTCGGCGGTGGTGGACGCGGATTGCAGAACGCGCAAGACGATGACGGTGGCTCGCTCAAGGTGCCGAATCTGTCGCGACCCGATGGTGTGACCGAAACAGCGCAGCGCAATCGGCTCGACCTGCTCAGCAAAATGGAACAAGGCTTTGCCGCCGGCGCCGATAGCCGCGTGGTCGAAACGATGCGTTCGGCCACTGCTCAAGCGGTGAGCCTGATGAAGCCCGAAGCGGCGAAGACGTTCAATATCAACGACGAAGACGAAAAGCTCCGCGACACGTACGGCCGTAGTTCGTTTGGCCAAGGCTGTTTGCTCGCGCGGCGACTGGTCGAGCGCGGCGTGCCGTTTGTCGAAGTCACACTCGACGGCTGGGATACGCACGGCGGCAACTTCGAGCGTGTCAAGCAATTGTCGGGCACGCTCGATCAAGGCTTCGGCGCGTTGCTCACCGATTTGCAACAGCGCGGCCTGCTCGACTCGACCCTCATCCTTTGCATGGGCGAATTCGGCCGCACGCCGAAGATCAACGGCCAAGCCGGCCGCGATCACTGGCCGCACTCGTGGAGCACCGTCATCGCTGGCGGCGGCATCAAGGGTGGCCAGGTCATCGGCAAGACGAGCGCTGACGGCACGACAGTCGAAGATCGGCCGGTGAGCGTTCCCGATCTGCTGGCCACGGTCTGCACCGCGGTCGGCATCAATCCCATGAAGCAAAACATTTCCAACGTCAGCCGGCCGATCCGCATTGCCGATCCGACTGCGAAAGTGATCTCGGAGATTCTATGATCGTCGGGCGATTGGCTGTTTTGTGCTGTGTCATTGGCCTGGCGACAACCGCGCTCGCCGGCGATTGCGAGTTGCAGTTGACCGGCCTGCAAGGTCCGGTTCGCGCGCGCCTCGAGATCCAGATCGGCGACCGCAAGTTCGTCGATGTCTGGCAGGAGAGTTTCGCCGAGCTCACGAAGTTCTACGATTTCGACGGAGATCAAAAATTGAATGCCGCCGAAGCCGCTCGCTTGCCATCGGTTGCTGCGTTTCGCGAAGTTCTGGCCGCCGGCTTCACGCCCAGCTTTGGCGACGTGCCGGAGTTCGCCGCACTCGATGCCAATTCCGATAAGTTCGTCGACGCCAGCGAAGTCGCCGCCTTTTATCGGGCAGCCGGTCTCGGTCAGCCCTTCGTCGGCGCTGGTAAAATGACACACACCAAGAGCCTGAATGCCGCGCTCGTCAAAATGCTCGACGCCGACGGCAACGGCCAGGTGAGTATCGATGAACTGAAAAAGGCCGCCTCGGCGATTGCCAAATTTGATCGCAATGACGATGAGATGATCGGCGCGGGTGAACTCGTGGCCGGCTTGAAGTATCCAGGCGCTGCGGGAAGTTATTTGCTGAAGGCCGCCGCCAAAGAAGCCCCTTCCAAACCAAAGTTTGCCGCAGCTGTGTTGCCGGCCAGCAAAGAAGAAACGTCCGCCGAGTTCGTCGTCGCGATTCGCATCGTTGCTGCCGAAGCGGACAAAGCCAAGCCGCCTGTTTTGTCTGCGGCTTCGCCAGCCGAGGCCAAGTTGAGCGGTGGATCGCTCACGCTGACCAAGCCGGGGCTGCAGTTTGTGTTGCGAGCCGACCCGGGCCGTTTGCAGGAGACGTCGGACGGCGCTTACAAGCGACTGGAACGCCGTTTTGGTGATGATGACACGAACGACGACGCTCAACTCGATGCTGCCGAGATCGAAAAATCACAAGGGACCGAGTGGAAGAACTTGCTCGCCATCGCCGATCGCAACGCGGATTCGCAACTTGCCGAAACCGAACTGAAGGCCTGGCTGGCTCTGCAGAAGCAATTCGCCGCGGGTCAGGTGCTGCTCACCTTGCTCGACGGCGGCAGTGGCTTGTTCGAACTACTCGATGGCAATCGTGACGGAGCGCTCTCAGCGGCGGAACTTCGCGCCGCTGTCGAACGCGCCGAGAAGGCCGGCGCGATTCAAGATGGTCAACTCGATCTGAGCAAACTCCCGACAACGATTGTGATCACCGCGAGCGCCGGTTACCCGCAATCGGTCCTGGGAGTTTCGCATCGCTCGGGCCCGGCTTGGTTTCTCGCCATGGACCGCAATCTCGATGGCGAAGTTTCTCGCCGCGAATTCACCGGCCCGGCCGCGGCGTTCACCCGGCTCGACACGAATGGCGACGACATTCTCTCTGAAGCCGAAGCGACCGCGAAATAGTCGTGCTTACGTAGGCCGGAACAAGTAGTACTCTGCGCAGTTCCGGCAAGAATCGCAGCGTGCCATGATCTCCGCCTGCGCGCTCGTGCTAACCCTGGCATTCATTCTCACCGAAGCTAGAATGATCGCACGCCTTCTGCTCTCCTTCAACCGCGATCCTTCCCATGAAATTGTTCGCCCTGGCCCTGCTGCTCCTGTGCGCAGGCATCGCCCAAGCCGAGATCGGCATTATTTCGCCTGCTGAGGCGAACAAGCTCATCACGGCTGCCGACGCGGCGCAGCGGCCGATCGTGCTCGATACCCGCGGCGGTTATAAGGATTATTTTCGCGGGCATCTGCCGACGGCCCATCATCTGAATTTCGACACGCTCCGCGGCACCGACCACGGCGTGCCGGTGCAGTACTTGCCGGACGATCTTACGGAGACATTGCTCGTCCGCGCCGGCGTTGATCGCAACCGCACGCACTTGATCTACGCCACCGGCGAAGCGCTGCCCAACGACGAGATCCTCAGCGCAAGCATGGTCGCCTATGTCCTGGAAAAATTCGGCGTCACCGACATTCGCATCGTCGATGGCGGTTTGCCGGCCTGGAAAAAAGCCAAGCTGCCGGTCACACAGGAATACTTCGGCAACCCAGCCGGCACGCTGCCGGAAAAGATGAAGCCCGAGATCAGCTTGAAAGTCGAAGACGTTCTCGAACGAAAAGGGAAGCCGGGCGTGATTCTGGTCGACGCTCGCCCGCACAATGAATATCTCGGCAACGACGAAATCTGGCTCCGCAAAGGACACATCCCCGGCGCGATCAGCTTTCACTGGGCTCGCCTGATGGAGAGCGACAACACGCACGCCTTCAAGCCGTTCGAAAAAGTGGAAGCCGATCTGAAGGCGGCGGGGCTGACGGCAGACAAAGAGATTCTGGTCTATTGCGGCACCTCGCGCGAGGGAAGCTTGCTGCGGTTTTATCTGAAGCACGTCGCGAAGTATCCAAACGTGCGGTTGTACGAAGGCTCGTGGAAGGAATACGTATCGCTGAAGCAGCATCCCGCCGAAACGACCGAGAACAAGGCCAAGTAGTTGCGAGGCGGCAGGCTGTGCTAACTGTACTTCTCTTTATTGCCGTTTGCTTCGTGGCATTCACGAACGGCGCAAATGCCAACTTCAAGGGTGTCGCGTCGCTCTACGGCAGCGGCACGACCTCGCTGCGCGGCGCGCTCTACTGGGGCACGGCGATGACGTTCGCGGGCTCGATCGCGGCGTTGTTTCTCGCGCAAGGGTTGCTCGACTACTGGGGCTTTCATTCCCAGGAACTGCTGAAGCAGTTCGGCGGCATTGGCATCGTCGACAAGGAAATCGCACAGCAACAAGAGTTCCTCACCGCCGTCGCTCTGGGTGCCGCGCTCACGAGTTTTCTCGCGACGCGATTTGGATTTCCGGTTTCCACAACGCATGCGCTGGTTGGCGCGCTCGTGGGCGCCGGCCTGGCAGGCAGCGGCAACCTCATGCACAGCAAGGTCCACTTCGACGCCGTCATCTGGCGATTCGTTGTTCCGCTGATTTCCAGTCCCGCCATCTCGGCGTTGCTTGGCGCGCTCCTGTACGGCCTGGTGAAGATGCCGAAGAAACGAAATTCTCTGCTTGATCGACTCCACTACCTCAGCGCCGGCGCCGCCAGTTTTGCCCGCGGCTTGAACGACACGCCGAAGATGGTGGCGCTGCTGCTGGTGATCTCCAATTTCGACAGCCGTTGGGCCTTTATCATCGTCGCCGTTTGCATCGCCCTCGGCGGGCTGCTCGATGCCAAAAACGTCGCCGAAACTCTCGGCAAAAAAGTGACCGACCTCGATCCAGGCCAGGGCTTTGCTGCCAGCCTCGTGACGGCGGGCCTGGTGACGACTGCCAGTCTGCACAGCTATCCCGTCAGCACCACGCATGTCAGCGTCGGCTCGCTCATGGGCATCGGCACCATCACGGGACAGGCGCATTGGCGCAAGGTGATTGAGATCTTGATCGCCTGGATCACCACGGTGCCCTGCGCCGCCGTCCTCGCAGCCGTCGCATATGGGTTGATCTCGCTCTTCTAATTGCCTTCAGTCGTCGACCGCTCCGCGGTCGACGACTGTAACGATCGGCCCCGCTTGCGCCACTCAGGACTATACTGTTCAGCTATGGCCAAGAAGAAACATCGTCGTCCGCGCGTCCGCGAGATGCAGCAGGAGGTCTCGTATGTTTGCGATGCGTGCGGAGAAGAAATCGTCATTCCCGTCGATCCGTCTCAGGGAGACGAACAGTCGTTCGTCGAAGATTGCCCCGTCTGTTGTCGTCCCAACGTCGTGCAGATCAACATCGAAAGCGACGGCACCGTGCGGGCGTGGGCCGAAGGTGAATAAATTCTTCGTCGCGCTGTTGATCCTCTGCAGCTGCTCGATCGGCCTCGCTCAATCGCCCCCGCGGTACCAGGCCTTGCTGCAAAACGGCCAGCGAGTGCAAGGCAAAACGCTAACCGATTGGCATGAAGCGCAGCGCACGCCGCGGCTCGACAACCAGTCTTTGCTCGAAGCAGGCAACCCCGCGCGCTGGCTGCGCGACCGCACACAACCGCTGAGCGAAGCGCCCCCGGCTTGTGTCGAGATGCACACCGGCGATTGTCTGCCCGGTATGGTGAGCGAGGCTCGCAGCGGGCAGGAAAGTAAATTCGATCCGCAGCCGCCGCATCTCATTGTGGAGCCGCGCTGCACGCTCGAACCTCCGCGCGAACGGCCCGTTTCGCAACTGCGAGTCGACACGAGTTATGTCCGGCGAATCGTCTGGCAACGGCGGCGAAAACTAGAGTATCAGCCGGGCACCCTTTTTTATCGCGACGGCCGAATCCAGCAGTTTCAAGCATTTCGCCTGGAAGGCGCGGTCGTGCAGGTGCTCCTCGCCGATGGCGCGCAGCGTGTGCCGTTTAGCGAGATCAGCGAACTCCATTTGCCGGCAATCGCTCAACCGTGGAATTTGCACTTCAGCGAACTAGCGACGCTCTGCACCAAGCCGGAAACGCGCTTGTGGCAACTCGAAACCGGCAGCGGGCTGATTGTGACAAGTTCACCGGAGCGGTTTGCGCCGCGATTTGAAGGGAACCCGAACGAATCGATTCGCTGGGTCCATGCGCTGCAACCGGCGTGGTCGCTCGATCTGCTGTGGATTCCCATCCGCGAAGTGACCGCCTGGCGGTTCTTCGCTCAAAACGAGGTGCCGCTGCAGCGGGCGCTAGACCTGCATCGCGGCGCGAAGCAACTCGCGGGAGTTCGCTGGCTGTCGAACCGCAACATTCTCGGTGGCCCGCTCCGCAGTTTGACAACCGACTTCGGCTTCGGCGTGGGGATTCAAGCGCCGGCCCAACTCGCGTTGCCGCTGACGACCGATTGCCTCGCGGTACGATTCAATGCCTGCCTCGATCGGCTCGCTGGACGCGGTGGTTGTGCGAAGGTCCGTCTACGCCTGCCCGGCGGCAATGTGTTGTGGGAAAGTCCGTTGCTGCAGGGTTCCGAAGTGGTGGCCGATACCGGCAGGATCGCGTTGCCCCCCGCTACCACGCAACTAACGTTTGAATTCGATCAATTGCACGAAGGACGGCCGCCGGGGGCTGATCCGTTTGATATTCGTGATCACGTCAATCTCGCCGATGGCTACTTGGAGTTGGAGCCCGCTGCCGTTGCGCGTGAGCTCGAGCGCCGCGTGCCGGAACGATTTGCGGCGTGGAAGGGTTGGCAGGTTTCGCCGGCGCGCAATCTAAGCCCAGCGCCCAATCGCGAGCTGAACTTGTCGCAAGAGCGCGTCGTCAATGATAAGACCGAAAAGGGTTTTCTCACCGCGATCAGCATGAAGGATCGGCCGTTGTCCCTCGCCCGCGAGTTGGCGCTCAAACCTGGCGACAACTGGCTGGTGATCGCTGCCGCCCGCGTTCGGCCGCAAGGCGCGCCTGTGAAGCTGGAAGTTCGCATCGCAGGGCAGCCCGCCGCCGAATTTGAAATTCCGGAGCTGCGCGGCGAATGGAATGAAACGCCGCCGCTAGTTGTACCCCTCGCGCCCTATCAGCAAGCCAAGCCGCAAACGCTCGCGGTGGAGATTCGTCAGCTGGCCGCACCGCCCGATGCCGCGCCGGTGCGCTGGCGGTCGATCGCGCTTGCGAGTCAGCATCCCACTTCGTTCGATTTGTATGAGGACAATCCCAAACTGACTGCCGAGTCGACGAACTCATCCAGCGCCGCGGAATACGTGACCGCCGATCGTTTTTCGGGGCGTGGGTGCATGCAACTCACCGGCAACGGCGTGTATCGGGTCGGCTTGAAGACCAGCTTGCAGATTCGCGAACGGCCTCAGTGGGGCGAATATCGCTTCGTGCGGTTCGCGGTCCGTCGACCACAGAAGCAAAAATCGAAAGGGCGGTTCTCACTGGAGTTCGAAGCGGCCGCTGCAGGTAGACGCCCTTATCGCTTCGACACCGGCAAAGGCAAACCGGCATTCGACTCGGCCGTGCGCTTGTGGGACGGCGATCTGCCGGAGCACTGGATTGTTGTCACGCGCGATCTCTTTGCGGACTTCGGTGAGTTCGAGATTCGCGACATGCTGGTCAGTTGCTTCGATGGCGACAGCGTGTATATGGATCACGCTTATCTCGGCCGCAGCCCCAGTGATCTCGATCGCTTGCCGCCGCGCCCTTCGTCGTGGGAAGACGCGACCAAGACGCTCGACAATTGGCCGAAGGACATCACCAAGCGGATGACGCCAGCGCTCGTCGGCGTTGAGTTCGCTGGTGGTCGCTGGTGCGGCGGCGTGGCGATTCGGCCCGAAGGGGAAATCCTCGTTCCCGGTCACCTATTGGGCAGCGTGAATGAAGATGTGACCGTGCATCTGCACGACGGCAAAACGTTTGCCGCAAAAACAAAGGGCATCTGCCGCGATCGCGACCTGGGCATGGTGAAGGCCGAGAAGGCACAGCAGCTGGTCGTTGTGCCGTTTTGGGATGTGAAGGAAGCGAAGCTGGCCGACGATTATGTGGCCATGATCATGCCGCCGAAACCAAGTGGCGGTTTCAAGATCGAAGCGGTGCAGGTCGAAGTGCGCCAAGCCGTGCGTGGCCGTTTGTGGAGCACACTCGAAACGCCCGAATGGATTCCCGGCGGCGTGCTGTTTCACCGGCATGGTTACCTAATGGGTTTGCACGTCGGCCGGCATCCGCGCGGCGGCTTTATTTTTGAACGGCCCATTCAAGGCGACCAACTCGATCCGACGAATCGGCTGCGCGGCGGCGACGTCTTCGGCAGCTGGCCTCTCGGCACCGAACCGTTGATCGGCTTCACCGTCAAACGTCGCAGCGGATCGACCGAACCGGGCGTCGCGATCGAAACCATCGATTCCCCAGCCGTCGCCGCGGCAGGGCTCAAGCCGGGCGAGGTGGTGCTGACGTGCGACGGCCGAGCGCTGTTCGCGCCCAGCGATCTGAGTCAATGCTTGGAGCAGAAAGACGCCGGCCAGGAAGTAACACTGGAAGTGGAACGAGCGGGCGGAAAAGAATCGGTGAAGGTGAAGCTGGAACGAAGGCCCTAAGCGTCTTCCCGCGAAAGACATGTTCTTTCGCGGGAGCGATTGACGATTTTGCTACTGCATAGCCACTTCGTGCTTCAGTTGCTCTGTGTTCCCGGCCGCATCGGCAGCAAACGCAGTCACTTTCTTCGCCGCGGGAATCGTAACTTCCCATTGGCCGAAGTTGGCCGCGGTGGCTTTGGCATCCTGACCATTCACAACGACCCTTTTCACTTCACCGTTGTCGGTGCAGTTGCCGCTGACGATCAGTTGATCGCCCTTGCGAGCGATGTGAGTGATCACGGTCGCCGGCGGCAGATCATCGACGGGATTGAGGACCTTGGGGAACTCGACGTCGGTCACTTCGCGCACGGCTGATTCGTTACCGGTCAGCGGCGGTTCGCTGTGGAAGCTATTCGGGTTCGCTTTGTATTCGGGCGAGCGGGTGCTGACGACGAGAGCATGCCGGCCGGGGCCGTAGTGATCGTGAATGACGATCGACACACCCTTTTCGCTCTTCGGTTGCGGCCGAGGGCCGCCGCCGAGATTGACGATAGCCTTGGCCTTCGAATTGTCCTTCCAATTCGTCACGTTCACATGGCGAAAGTGCGACGCCGCATTGCCGGTCGGATTATCGTCCGAGATCTGAATCAGCGGCATGCCGCCCGAGCGGATATTGTCGAACGTGAGACCATCGACGGTCACCACGCCATGCTGTTCGCTGGCGTCGTCATGGCCCCGATTGAACGGCTCGGTGTTCGTAGCGCGAATCGTCACGTCGCGATACACATGCCGATCAAAATTCGGATGGTAAATGCCGTAGTGCGATTGAATCGACAGATTCTCGACGAGCAGCGACGGTACTTGTGGACGAAAGCCGTAATGCACGTCCCAGATCTTCGTATTCTTTACCACGAACGGATGCTTCTCGTCGGGCCCGACGCGATTCACTCCTTCGCCAAGATTGATGCCATACAACCCGCCGTTGCTATGCACTTCGTTGTCCTCGAACCGCACGAACGGCAGCGTGCGAACATCGGTGAGCTTATCGGTGCCATCGGCTTGCATCACGGGGAACAGCGTCTTGAAGGAGCTACTCGAAGTCGCTTCAAAGCGAAATCCATACAAATCGTTGCCAGCCGCGACATTTCGCGTGAACGTATTCAAACTATTGGCCCACCAGAAACCGGCTCCTTCATTCTGATCAAAGGGCAGAACCTGCTTCGGCAACTTCTTGCCGGCGACAGCGCCGACGGCCAGGTTGCGATCGAGGACGTTGTAAACTTCGGTGCCGTCTTCCAAAAAGAATCCGTGGCCGATGCTGCCGTAGCCGACGTTGTCGCGGGCCACGAGGTAGTTCGTGCCGTGAATCGTCAGCCAGCGATTATGGCTGTCGTGAATCGACGCGCCGACGACATAGCTGCCGCGCATCGTGTTGCCGATCAAATGGAAGTGGAGCGAGTAACGGCCGAGGACATTCTTTTTGCCGAGGTGCCGGAACTCCGCATAGCTGATACTTCCTTGCGAATAACGGTGGTACATCGTGTGGCCGCGCTCACCGGCGGGATCGGCTGATTCAACGATGACGTTGCGGCTCAGGTTCGCCACTTCGCCGCGGGTGTCGGCTTCGCCGAGATGCAGGTACTCGAGCGCTTCGTCGAACTTCACCACTTCGCCTTCGATGGCAGCAATGGTGCGTTCTTCATTGATTGGATCGCTGCGATAGTCCGTTTGCGTCGGCGTGAGAATGATTCGATCGCCAACGCGCCAGCCGGTCACCTTTTCGCCGAGCGTGACTTGTTTGTCGCCCTTGGCTGCCGTCACACCGAGTTTGACCCACGTGCGATTCATCGGTTGGCCGTGAAAATCCATCCGTCCGCCGCAGCAAACAATCGCCGGGCAGGAATTCTTATCGAGCCCCTCGACGTATGTCAGACGGATCAGCGCTTTGTGCTCAGCGGCAACCGGCTTGTCGGGAGTTCCAACGAGAAGCGCGGCCCGTTGCTTTCCCGGCTCCGGTTCGGCGACGTGCCCTTCGCAATCAAAGCCTTCTTCGGCGGTATCGTCACTATCCTGAATCTTGATCAGCCCCACGTTGAGCTGCGTCGTTTTATTTGGATCAAACTGCAGCGTGCCGGCGATATGCAACGAGCGAATCACTTCATCGGCCTTCGCCTTCACGTCGTATGTCACGGTGTGGCCCGACTGAATCAGCACCTTCACGTTCGATCCCGGCACCTTACCGCCGGTCCAAGTTTCCGCGGCTGACCAAGGACCCGACTTCGCCGATTGAATGACCGGCACGGCATCGGCAGCATGAACCACCTGGCCGAGCGCGAACAAGATCGCCACCGCACTCGCGAGACGCACGAACATAGAGAGCTCCCTATCGAAATCTGGGAAAGGTAGGTCCCGCGAATCGGCGCTGGATGGCAGGCTGAGGGCGGGTGAACAGGAAGGCAGCCGGGATTGTAACTCTTTTTTGGGCCATAGCCAGAAAAACTCGGCTGGGCGATTTTTCGTGAACGCGTAGTCTGCTCTTGCCTTTTACGCTGCTACAGACGCAAATAAACAGACTCTTCGAAAATCTGTTGGTGGAGCCCGCTCATGTTTCACGGCTTGCTTCCTCGTCGGCAACTCTTGGCCGCAGCTGGATTGGGTTTGCTCGGCTTCAGCCGAAGTGGTTTCGCGCCACTGGCTCGGGCCGCGGAAGACAAGCCGGCAAAACAGCGGCGACATTGCGTCGTGCTGTGGATGACCGGCGGACCGACGCAGACCGATACCTTTGACATGAAGCCGGGGCATGCCAACGGCGGTGAGTTTAGGGAAGTGGAGACCGCCGCGGCGGGACTAAAGTTCAGCGAGCATCTGCCGAAGCTCGGCAAGCTGGCCAATCATCTGGCCGTCGTGCGCAGCCTCAGCACCAAGGAAGGAGATCACGGCCGCGGCACTTACCTGATGCGGACCGGCCATCAGCCGCAAGGACCGATTCAATATCCGGGGCTCGGCGCGTCGCTCTCAAAAGCGCTCGGCAGCGAGGATGACGCGGTGCCGCAGCATGTGGCCATCGCGCCGTATCGGGCCTTCAATCCGCAAGCGTTCGGCGCTGGCTTTCTCGGACCGAAGTATGCGCCGCTGACCGTCGGCGCGAGTGATTCGCTGCAACCGCCGATGCCCGGCGCGATGAGTTATGCCGAGATGAAGGTCGACGATCTGGCGCCGCCGTCGTCGGTCAATAAGCAGGAGTTGCAGGACCGACTCGAATTGTGGCGAGCGCTGCAGACAAACTTTTTGGCCAATCATCCAGGACCAGTGCCGCTCGCGCAGAACACGGTTTATCAGCGGGCGATCAAGCTGATGGATAGCAAGGCGGCCGAGGCTTTCGATCTGTCGCAAGAGAAAGCTGTCGTTCGCGACGCGTATGGCCGCGGTCGATTTGGTCAGGGTTGCTTGATGGCTCGGCGATTGATCGAGCGCGGCGTGTCATTTGTCGAGGTTTCGCTCGGCGATCTCGGCGGCAATAGCATCGGCTGGGATACGCATCTCGGCAACTTCGCCGCCGTGAAGTCCCTTTCAGCCGAGCTCGATAACGGCTGGGGGACGCTAATGGAAGAATTGAAAGATCGCGGCCTGCTCGAATCAACCACCATTCTCTGGATGGGCGAATTCGGCCGCACGCCGAAGATCAATCCGCAAGGCGGCCGCGATCACTTCCCGGCTGCCTGGAGTTGCGTCCTCGCTGGCGGCGGCATCAAGGGTGGCCAGGCCTTCGGCAAGACGAGCGCTAGCGGCGAAGAAGTTGAGGAGGGAAAAGTCGACGTCGGCGATGTCCTCGCCACGCTGTGCACGGCAGTTGGCATCGACCCCGAAGCGAAAAACATCTCCGACCAAGGTCGGCCCATTAAGCTTGCTGAAGGGAAGGGGATTAAAGAGATCCTGGCGTAAGTGCCTCGCGGCAGAGGAACAGCTATCACAAAACTTGACCCGCTAGCAGCTGAAAATTTAACGGCTAGTGAGGGGATACTTCCGGAAATGTTATGTAGCAAACGCGACTACATGAAATGCCGAAGGTAACCGTCGTGCCGCAATCACTGCCTGCGCGGGGTCACGATGATCGTTCCCAAGATGAAGCGACCGAATCTCCGTAAACTTCGCGCCTGGATCGGCGCTGGTTTGGCGTGCGGTGTGCTGGCATGGTCGGGGACTGCTCGCGGCGATGAATTGTCGCAGCCTCCCGCGCCGGAGCCGACTGCGGTTGCGGTCAACAACGACACGTCCGACTTCGTGCTGTTTGACGATCCCTTTGCGAATACGAGTTACGACTCGCCGTTCGCTTCGTTGCCGGTGCAAGGCTATGCCGCGCCCAGCACTACAACGCCGACGCGGTTCGATTTGCCGATTTTGCAATTTCCGGGCGTCGTCAACACCGTGACGCAAGATCTGATTTGGGATCGGAGCTCGATCACCTTCGATCAAGCGCTGCAAACCGTGCCAAATGTCGTGCCGCGCAATGGCACGGGCGGCCGCTCGGATGAGTACAACATTCGCGGTTTCAATGTCGGCTTTGCCGGCAGTGACTTTCGCAAGGATGGCTTTCGCGACAGTTCGTGGGTGCGGCGCGAAGTGCAGAATATCGAGCGAATCGAAGTGCTGAAGGGACCGGCGTCGGCGTTGTATGGTTCGGCGTCACAGCCGGCCGGCGTGATCAATGTGATCACCAAGAAGGCGATCAACGCTCGCTTTGCTGACGTCGATTTCATGGTCGGCAGCGACAACTTGTTTCGCACCGTCGGCGATCTCAATACGCCGCTGCTTGGGAACGAGAATGTTCTCGGCCGTTTGAATTATGCGGTGCAAGACTCGGGGAGCTTCCGCGATTTCGTGAATGTCGACCGGCAGTTCATCGCGCCGTCGCTGACATTCGTGCTTGACGATCAAACGACGCTGACGTTCCAAGGTGAGTATTTGCACGACACACGGCCGACTGATCGCGGCCTGGTGTTTTTGCCGAACACGCCCGTCGGCAATCCCCTGGCGTTGCCCATCAATACTTTTCTCGGCCAACCGACCGACGGCAACGAGTACAACGATGGCCAGTTCAATCTGTTTCTGAACCACTGGGTGAACGACAACTGGTTCTGGCGGATGGGTTACGTTTCGAACTGGTCGGGTGAACATCGCAGCAACTACGACACACGCGGCGTGGTTGGTAACAACGTGACGCGGCAATATGTGCAGCAGCAATCGATTGCGCAAGATCATTACGCGATTGCCGACATCACCGGCGAGGTCGATGGCCCGCTGTTCAAACATCGTGTGCTGGTGGGAACCGAACTCGGCACTACGGTGAACGACGTTTCTTCGCGGAATAGCGTGGTGACTGGCTTCCCGCTGAATGTGAACGACCCCTACAACACGCCTGGCGCGAACTACAGCCTGTATCCCGCCGTTCCCGCGCTCGCAGCGCCGCTCACTTCAGGTAGCGAAGTAGATCAATACGGCGTTTATTTTCAGGATCTGATCGAGCTTACGTCGACGGTCAAAGCGCTCGTCGGCGTGCGCGGCAACGCCTACGACTCGAAGAACTTTAGCAACGGCAACCGCACCGACCAGTCGTGGCAAATCCTCACGCCGCGGTATGGACTTGTCTACGAACCCTTGCCGGAGCAGTTGTCGTTCTACGCGGCTTACAGCGAGACGTTCAATCCAGTCCAAGGCAACGACATCAACGGCGATCCGCTGGTTCCTGAGTCGGGCTTCGGTTTTGATGTCGGCACGAAGATGCAGGTGATCGATCAACTCTGGCTGACGGTCGGCTACTTCGACATCGAGCGGACAAATGTTGTCCAAGCGATTCCCCTGAGTGTGCCGCCAGCCTCGACACAGATCGGCCTGGTACGCTCGACCGGTTTCGAAGTCGAACTCTTCGGCCAAATCACCGAGCGGTGGAGCATCATCAACGGCTATGGCATGACCGATGCCCGCATCGAAAACGACCGCGTCGCAGCGAACATCGGCAAGCAACTGACCAACACGCCCAACTGGCAAGGGAGCCTGTGGACGCGCTACAACTTTATCCAGGAGAGTAACCGAGTGGTCGGCGCCGGCTTCGGGATGCTCTACACCGATTCCTGGTTCATCTCTGCCGACAATAACTATTCGCTGCCGGGTTACACTCGCTTCGACATGGCCCTCTACTACGACGTGGGCCGGTGGCGGAGCATGTTATTCATCGAAAACTTGACCGACCAGCGCTATGCGGTGAGCGGCAACAACAGCACCTCGATTACGCCCGGCGCCCCGATCACGTTGCGTGGCACCGTGGGCGTGAGCTTCTAAAGCGAAGTAGATTCGCTGCACTGTCGCCAAGAAATAAAAACGGGCGGCGATCACCGATCCTGATGAATGCCGCCCAACACGGGAGTGAGAAAGCCTGTGTTTTGTCGCAGCAGCGGGTGCGAACTGCGTACACTGAACTTTATGCGCTAGCCGGCCTTAGTCAAATTTGACCATGAGGCAAAGTCTGCGGGTTGGCGAAAATTTCTCGGGCAAGTGTCTCTCTGTAACGGATGTGCAGCCTGCAGCGGTTCGCGAGAGGGATTCATTCGCCCTCTGCCGCTGAAGAGAGGTTTCCCAGGCCGGCGGCGGCGAACTCGATGGTCTCTTCGTGGCCGTTGTTGCAGCGGGCGAGGACCTCGGCTGTTCGCGGCTCCTGGTCGTGCAGGTTGTGACGAACATAATACAAACACTTGCCACACGCGCAGCGGCGATCGATCGTGGCCAGGTACTTGTCAAACACCTGCGCGACATACCGGGGCTTCATGTCGCGCCAAACAATCGTGTCTTCGAGATCACAGCGATTCGGCACGAGCGGATCGACGATCGGCCAACCGGGCGCGCGGGCCAAGCGGCTCGCAACGATGTGTAAACGGAAGTGAGCTTCACGATCGTCGGCCGTTGCCTGCTTCGCGGGGACTTCACCGGGAATGCCGCGAAACTCAGCGTCACGGTCCCAGTAGAGTACCTGGCAGAGTCCAGCGATTTCCCACACCGTGCGGAAGTCGACCATGTTCAAGGGCGTGATCGAATCGCGGCGGATATATTCGAGCGTTTGTTGCCACTGTTCCTCCGAAGCCATCGACCGCAACCGCTGCAGCGTTTCGTTCAAGTCGGCCGATGGTTGCAGCGTTTGCAAATAGCGTTCTGCGGCAGCGCGAGCGGCGGCGGTTTCTTCATAGAAGGCTCGGCCTGCGCGTTCGTGAAGTTCGGCGAACAGCGCGGGGACTGCTTGTCCCAAGCCGTTTTCCATTTCGATTGCTTGATTGTCTGAAAAAATCTTGTCGGATCGCCGGCCATAATTCGCGACTGGCACAAACTGCGAAACCCTAGCAAAAGGGGTGGGATGTGCGACGAGTCCCTGCGCGACATACACGGCCAGATGATTGCCCGTGGTATCACCCTTGAGCTCGAGCAAATCGAACAGCCCCGGCGAGTCCGGCGTCGGTCGCAGATACTGCAGTTCGTTCAATCCCCAAGTGCGACTAGCAGCGGTGAGCACAAAGCCCTGCGGCTGAAGTTGCCGGAGCAGTGCTTCCGGATGGACCTTCATCGGGCGACCGACTCGGCGGATGAATTGTTCGTGATCGAAATCGGACCGGTCGGACATGGTGAGTGCAAAACTGAGACGGGAATCTTCAATAACCGTCCGTCATCATTGGTCGATTGCAGGACGCTCGCAAGTATCTGCGAGAGTTCGCATCGGCTTGGTACAATCACGCATCTTCCCTCGCTCCCAGTTCCTAGCTCCCAGCTCCCTATGCCTAACCTCGATCAATGGCCCGAACTCGATGTCATCGCCGTGGGTGCTCATCCCGATGATGTCGAAATCGCTTGTGGCGGAACGCTCGCAAAGCTCGTCAAGCAAGGCTACCGCGTCGGCATCATCGATCTAACCGACGGTGAACCAACGCCGCGTTCGCCCGGCCCCGAAGTTCGCTTGGCCGAAGCGCGGGCTGCGGCTGATAAGCTCGGCGTGCACGTGCGGGTGACGATGGAGCTACCGAACCGCCGGCTGTTCGATACGTTCGAAGCCCGTGTTGCGCTCGCCAAGGAATTTCGCAAATATCGCCCGCGCGTGGTGATCGGCTTTGGCGACAAAACGCCCCTGGCTTCGCCCGATCACTGGCAAGCGATGCAGATTACCGACGCGGCCATCTTTTACGCCCGCCTCACGAAGTGGGACGACCATTTCGATCATCTGCCGGTCCACACCATCATTTCGCAGCTCTACTTTCGCCTCGCCTTTGAGCCGCAAACGCTCAACGGTTTTCCCGGCAACTTCACCGTCGACATTGGCGATACGCTTGACGACAAACTGGCCGCCATCGCCTGCTATGCCACGCAATTCCCGCCCGAGAAAGCCCACGTCTACGACCGCGTCAAAGGTGCCGCTCTGATCGCCGGCGCCGCCAGCGGCTTTCGTGCCGGCGAAGCCTTCGTCAGCGTTCGGCCACTGGGGGCGATTGATCTCGTAAAGACGGCACTCGGGCAGGTCTAGGCGGCATTTTCATAACCCGCGGCGTCCACTGACCAAGCAACCGACTTTTCTCGCCCGATCCCTGACTTACGCCGCGGGTTATGACGGTGATCACAAACCGCTTGTAAATCAAACTTATTCGCGCGCTCTTGCATCGGCGGGGGCGAAATATGACGATAAAAGGTTGGATCGTCGCATTCCCGCCCGCTCGCCTCTCGTTTCCCGCCTGCCGAGTTCCTCATGCTCAACCTCCTTGGTCCTCAACAAGCCCGACTCTGCAATGGTCAGTCGCGGCGGAGCTTTTTGAAGATCGGCGCGCTCGGCCTGGGTGGGTTGTCGCTGGCGAATCTGCTCGAGCTCGAAGCCCAAGCCGGCCAAACTCCGAAAAAGCAGAAGTCGGTCATCATGATCTACTGCTGTGGTGGGCCACCGCATCAGGATATGTATGAAATCAAGGTCGACGCGCCGTCGGAAATCCGCGGCGAGTTCGATCCGATTCCGACGAAAGTGCCGGGTATCGAGATCTGTGAACTGATGCCGAACATGGCGCGGATCATGGACAAGCTCGTGCCGATCCGCAGCATTGTCGGTGCGCGCGACGATCACGCTGGCTACCAATGCTTCACGGGTCATCTCAGCGCGAACGCGCCAGCCGGTGGTTGGCCGCACGTTGGCTCCGCGGTCTCGCGTTTGCAAGGGCCGACGCAGCCGGGTGTGCCGCCGTTCGTAAGCCTGTGCTATGTGACGCAACACAAACCATACAACGAGCCGCACGGTGGCTTCCTCGGCCTCGGTCATTCCGCCTTCAGGCCGATGGGAGAAGGTCGTGACGATCTGGTGCTGCAAGGGATCGATGCCACGCGGCTCGATGACCGTCGCAACCTGCTGGCCGGCGTCGACAGCTTCCGCCGGCAGTGGGACAACTCGCGCTCGATGGACGGCCTCGATGTCTTCACGCAACGGGCGATGGGCATTCTCACTTCGTCGCAGCTGTTCGATGCGCTCGATATTACCAAGGAATCGGAAAAGACCCGCGCTCGCTATGGCAACTACGATGCCTCGCGTGCCAAAGGTGATGGCGCTCCACGTGTGCCGCAGAATCTGCTCATGGCTCGGCGGTTGGTCGAAGCCGGCGTGCGGGTTGTGACGATCAACTACAGCTTCTGGGATTGGCACGGCCAGAACTTTAAGAACGCCAAGGAAGAGCTGCCGATTTTTGACAAGGCGGTTTCGGCCCTCGTCGAAGATCTCGATGAGCGCGGCATGCTCGAAGACACCAGCGTGGTCGCTTGGGGCGAATTTGGCCGGTCACCGAAGATCAATAAAGACGCCGGCCGCGATCACTGGCCGGGCGTCAGCTGCGCGCTGCTCGCTGGCGGCGGCATGAAAACCGGCCAGGCCATCGGCGCCACCGATCGTCTCGGCGGCGAAGCGGTGCTGCGGCCTGTTTCGTTCGAAGAAGTGCACGCGACCCTCTATCGCAACCTGGGCATCAATCTTGCCACCGCGCCGCGGCTGTTCGACTTCCGCGGCCGGCCACAGTATCTGGTCGATCCAGGTGTGAAGCCGATCAAAGAATTGATTTAAGCGGAGTAGCACATGCTGACTCGCTCGCTGATCGCGCTGTGTTTCTCTGCGCTCGTCGCGGTCTCGTTCGTTTCTATCGCGAATGCAGCCGAAGAGCGCAAACCCGCTCCGCCCGAAGCGGAGGTAACGGCTGCGAAAAAGCTGGTGGCCGACGTCTACAAAAAAGAATACGAAGCGGCCAAGACGCCCGCCGATCAGAAGAAGCTCGCCGGCAAGATGCTGGAGGATGCGAAGCAAAGCAAACCGGGATCGGCAGATCAATTTGCGTTGTACGAAATCGCTCGCAACATCTCGACCAAGATCGGCGACATTGATGTCGCGCTCGACGCCGTTCGTCTATCGGCCGAGGGCTTTCAAATTGACGAGAACACACTCACACGCGAGATCTTTGCGAAGATCTCGCCCCTGGTTCGCACGGTTCCCGAACGCCAATTGCTGCTGCGCTATCTGACAGTCGCTTATTTCGAATCCGTTCGCGACGATCAACTGGCAGAAGCGAAAGAGATGCTTGATCTGGCTCTCGCCGCGGCCAAAAAAGCGAACGATCCGGACGCGGTGAAACAGTGGGTTAGCCGCCAAGAAAAACTAGCCGTCCGGCAAAAGGCTCAAGAGCAATTGCGACTCGCCGAAAAGGTGCTGGAGACTAAACCTGCCGACCCTGCCGCGAATGCAACTTGCGGCGAGTACGCCTGCTTCTATCGCAAGGACTGGATTCGCGGCCTGCCAATGATTGCACTTGGGCCACCTTCGGCATTGCAAAAATTAGCCGGCAAAGAGTTAGCCGGAGCAAAAACTACTGACGAGCAGGTCGCCCTGGGCGATGCCTGGTACGACGAAGCGCAGTCACGCGAAGGCCTGGTGAAAAATGCATTGCTCGCCCGCAGCGCGGAGTGGTATGAGCCCGCTATCAAAGATCTGGCGGCCCTCAACAAACGCAAGGTGCAAAATCGCTTGGACGAAGCTCACCGAACCGGCGAGCCGATTCCTACGAATCAATGGTTTGAACTCCTCGACTTTGTGCGCCTGGGAGCTGACGCAGATCCTAAAATCTGGCGGCGTGAACGGGGGCAAATCAAGACAGGTCACATGGACTTAGCCATCATCAATTTTCCGATTGTGGTGAACGGCGCTTACGAGTTGCATGTTCATTCGACTCGCCATTGGGGACCGGATCAGTTTCGCGTCGGCTTGTCGTTGCCGGGCAACAATTCGCATTTCGTCTACGATTGCCTGGCCGGCGAGACAAGCGGAATGGGCAACATCAAGGGAAAGAATCCGCATGAGAATGGCACAGGCAGAGCGCCAGCTAACTTGCCGAATGGCAAACCGCATTTGATGTCACTCTTCTGTGATCAGAAGGATGGCCAGTGTGCTTGCGTGGTGAGGGTCGACGACAAGCCTTACTTTCAATGGTCCGGCGCAGCCGATACGCTCGTGCCGGACTCGTGGTGGCGCGGCGGCCGCCTGGGCCTGCTCACTTGGAAATCGCGGATTGACCTGCATAACGTTCGCTTTCGCTTGAAGAGTGGCGAAGCGTGGATAGTGGATTAATTCGCATGCTGATTCACCGCTGGCTGTTGGCGACATGCACCTTGCTGTTGTGCTCCTCGGCCAATTACTGCTGCGCCCAATTCGCACCTGGCCATTTCGCCGCCGAGCTGAAGTTTGAAATCACCGGCGAGGACGTGGAACTGCTGACGCTCGATGTCTTGCTGCCAAAGACCGAAGCGCGGCGGCAAAAGGTGTTGGCGATCGAGTACTCGACCGAGCCGCAAGTCGTGTTCGAAAAGGATGGCCAGCGGTACGCGCAGTTTCGCTTCGATGGTGTGCCAGCCAAGCTCACCGTTACGTTCGACGTCGAGATCTATCGCTACGACCTGGCTACCGTCCGCTCGAAGCCGCAAGTCGGCAAAGAATCGACCGAGTCACTCGCGCCATGGTTGTTGCATGAACGGTATCTTGAGAAGGATGCGCCGTTTGTCCAGAACATCGCCAAGCAACTGCGCGGCGACGACCGTGTGGCCGTGGCGCGGGCCTGTTTCGATCACGTCGTGAAAAACATGCAGCGGAAACCTTACATTGAAAAGGAAGTCGGCGGGCTGCGGTCGCTGTACGAAAAGAAAGGGGACTGCACCGAGTTTTCCGACGCCTTCATCACTCTCTGCCGGGCGAAGGGAATTCCGGCCCGCAATTGCACGGGCTATTTGTTGGGCCCAACCAAAGATACGCCCAAGCACGACTGGGCCGAAGTTTATTTTGAAGAGTACGGCTGGGTGCCGTTCGACCCGATCTATGCGCAGTTCGATACTCCGACCAGTTTTAACGATCTGCGGCCGATCTACCTTGCCGTGGAACGGCAGCGGCGCAACGCGGTGCTCAACCTGCATCACTTCTGGGCCTACAACACCGTGAACGGCGACGCCAAGGTGAAAGACACCTTTACAACGATCAGCCGCGGCCCGGTGTCGAAACCGAAAGACGAAAAGCCTTAGTAACTCCTCGCCGTTTTCACGACGCTCGGCGGCTGTTCCTCTTCGACTGTTTCCGTTTCTTCCGGAGCAGCTTTCAAATCAATCGCATGCCCGCCCGACGGCGCGACGTCGGCAGCAAACAGTGCGCTGTTGCGATCGGCTTTGGTTTGCAAGATCAGCAGATTGAGGTTGGGCGACGAACTAGCCACGGGCAACCGGACCGGCAATGCAGTCGGAGTTGATGCGAATCGCGCCGCCGCAGCAGCAGCTGCGAACGACGGGAGCAACTGAAGAGTCGCGAGAGGCGCTTGTGTCGGCTGTTCCAGCGATTCGGCCAAACTCACCGAAACGAAGTCGCCAATGTATTTGACCGTTTCCATGCCGCCGATGTCCACCGGAACGACGTCTACGAACTCTCCATTCTCGTCGAAAGGAACTTCCGGCTGGGGAGGCATCGCGCCGATTACCACGTAATCCGGTCGAACGACGGTTGGCGATGGTGGCGACGGACTAGAGGGGGGAACCACCGGCGGCGTTTTGGTCGCCCCACTCGCGGCGACGATTTCCACAGTCGTCGTGCCGTATTTGATCTTCGCCGGATCGAGATGCTCGCTCACCCCGGTGTAAAGAATCTCAAAGCCGTCGGTTTCGGCTCGGTTGGAAGTGAACGTCGCGGTGCCGGTCGCCGTTGCGCGAAACTTCGCGCTCAGCATGATGGTCCCCTCTGCCGTCTGATACATGACCCGGCCCGCTTCGTCGATTTCTCCCGGATGGATGATCGCCGGCTTCAGGCCTGGATCATCGCGATCGAGTAGCAGATCGAGCAAGTTTTCATCAAAGAGGAAATCGCCATTGCCCGAGAATGCGCGCGTGCCGGCCGGCACCAGCAATCGCGCACGGAGGCGAAACTCCTGGCCGATCTCGACGGTGGTGATGACGTTGCCATTGAGATCGACAACTTCGAGTTCCACTTCGGCCAGGTAACCCGCCTCGGCATTCGGCGGCAGCGGCACGGTTGGTTCCGGTAGCACATCGTCGATCACCGGCGGATCGGCGGGAGGCGACTTCGACGACGGCCACCTTTGGATCGAAGTGAAGCCAGTCACTTTCGACAAGTCACGAATCCTGGCAATCGGAATCCAAGCGGAGACATCCTTTTCGGTGCTGGCGATTTGTGCGCCGACCTCGCTAACCAAACTATCGGCCAAGGCCTGCAGCTCGGCTTCCGTGCCAAAATGCCCCGCTTCATTGGTGCGAGCGATGATCGAGATCCAGCCATTGGCCGTCGAGTTTGGCCACTGAATAGCTTCGGGCGAGCCCGATTGCAGATGCTGCCCGTACTCCTCGGCAACACGGTACAACTGGAAATCGATGCGTTTCAGGTTCGTGCGGAGAAACTCCGGCTGCAAATCGGCGGGCAGAATCGGATTCGCACTCACTCCGGCCACTTCCACTGTCGCGCTGCCGAAGCTGACTTCAGCAAAATCGAGGATATCGGTCAGCCCCGTAAACAGGATCTCCGAACCGACCTGATCGGGCGCACTCGAGACAAACGTGATCGTCCCTTCGGCGGTCGCCTGGAAGGTTTTACTCAGAAAAATATCCGGCGTCTTCGTCCAATAGACCAGCTTGGCCGCCTCATCGATCTCGCCATTCAGAATCCGTGCATTGGTCAAGCCGAAGTCGTGCGGATCATTTACCGGCACGACGAGTTCCGACGGAAAGTTGACATCGGCGGCCCCAGCAAACGGTTCCGTTCCCGCGGGCACCAGCAGCCGAGCGAGCACCCGAAACTTCTCGCCGACCCGCACCGACGTAATCGGATTGCCGGCGACATCGACAATCTCCAGCTTCACGGCGGCTTGAAAACCCTCGGGCGGCAATTCGTGAGTCAGCCCCAGGCCGCCGGCGAACACCGTGCGACCTTCGAGCTGTTCCAAAAAGAGACGCCGAGACGTGGAGCGGTTTTGACGCGAGTGTGCCATGGCAGATCAACCAGCAGGAGGTGAGGAGCAATTACCGCTCCTAGAGCGAAAAGATTTGCCGATCGCACGAAGAATCTAAAAAAATAATTTCCTTGATGGCCCTAGCCTTAAAAGAGCCGCTCCCCGTCTTCGATTACATGCCAGACAGAATTCGTTGACCCTCTGCAGCGGTCAATCGATACTGTCGCAGCAGCAAGGACTTCTGGCGACGACGGTAGCACTTCGGCAAGCGTGAACTGGTGTGAAATCATGCCCGGCTGGCAATTTCCGTATCTTGATGAACCGACGTCGCGGCGATCTTTTTTGGCGACGAGCACGTCGCTGGCGGCCGCTGCAATCTGGGCCGATCGGGCGCAAGGGGTCGCGCTCACCAAGCTCAAGAAGTATCCGTTTCAGCTGGGCGTGGCCGCCGGTGATCCATCGTCCGATGGCTTTGTGATTTGGACGCGGCTGGCCACCGATCCGCTCAACGGCGGCGGCATGCCGAAGGAACCGGTCACGGTCCATTGGGAAGTCGCGCCGGGAGAGAAGTTTGCCAAGATAGTGGCTTCGGGCAAAACGACCGCCACGCACGACTGGGGCCATTCGGTGCACGTTGAGGTCGAGGGCCTCAAGCCCGACCATTGGTATTGCTACCGCTTTCGCGTCGGCATGGAAGAGAGCCCCATCGGCCGGGCGAAGACATTTCCCGCCGCAGACGCAGCGACGCCGCTGAAGTTTGCGTTCGCATCGTGTCAACATTTGGAAACCGGTTGGTTCACGGCATACGAGCACATGTTGAAAGATGATCTCGACCTGGTCGTGCATCTCGGCGACTACATCTACGAGGGCGCCGGTCAGGACGGCCGAGTTCGCAAACACGTCGGCGACAAGCTGAGCACGCTCAACGAATATCGCAATCGGCATGCGCAGTACAAATCCGATTCGGCGCTGCAAGCCATGCACGCCGCAGCGCCGTGGATCGTCACGTGGGACGATCACGAGTTTGAAAACAACTACGCCGGCGATGTGCCGCAGAAGCGAACCGGCAAAGCCCAACCGCCCACGCGCGAGCAGTTTCTTGCCCGGCGGGCTCGCGCTTATCAGGCCTATTACGAACACATGCCATTGCGGCGCGCACAGCTGCCGAATGAAGCCGATATGCAGCTGTATCGGAATTTGTCCTACGGCAAGCTCATCGACTTCAATGTGCTCGATACGCGGCAGTACCGAGCCGATCAGGTTGCCGATGGTTGGATTGAGCAGGGAGAAGCAGCCCTCGCGCAGAAACAAACGATTCTCGGCACGAAGCAAGAAACCTGGCTGAAGAAGTGCCTCAAGAGTTCGACCGCGCAGTGGAACGTCCTCGCCCAACAAGTAATGATGGCCAAGGTCGATCGCGCGGCCGGGCCGAAGCACGGCTTCAGCATGGATCAATGGCCCGGCTACGAAATGAATCGCCGCCGCGTGCTGAAGTATTTTCACGAGCAAAAGGTGAGCAATCCGGTCGTGCTGACCGGCGACATTCACTGCAACTGGGCGACTAACCTGATCGCCGATTTCGACAATCTCGATTCGAAAGTGGTGGGAAGCGAGTTCGTCGGCACGTCGATCACCTCGAGCGGCGACGGCGTCGACAAGCCCGCCGATCACGCGACCACGATGAGCGAAAATCCATTCGTCAAGTTCTACAACACCGAGCGCGGTTATGTCCGCTGCCAGGTGAATGAGAAAGAATGGCGGACCGATTATCAAACGGTGCCGATCGTGTCGAAGCCCGGTTCGCCGGTGGTGACACGGGCTTCGTTCGTCGTGGAAAGTGGCAAGCCCGGCGTGGAGAAAGCGTAACTCCTTTCGACGGACCGTGTGCGGCTGACCGCTTCTTCCAACGAATGACATTTCTTCTCGCTTTCTTCATTCATATTCGCTCGATTGATACTTGCACGATTGCGTTCCCGCCTGACTGGATCCCTCCGATGAAAAGCTGGCTCTTTCCGTATCTCGACCAACCCGCTTCCCGCCGTTCGTTTCTCGCGACAGGCACTTCTCTGGCCGCGGCCGCACTCTGGGCCGATCGCGCGCAAAGCATCGAACTAACCCGGCTGAAGAACGAAAATTATCCGTTTCAAATCGGCGTGGCGTCGGGCGATCCATCCCCCACTGGCTTCGTGATTTGGACCCGCCTTTGCACCGATCCGCTGAACGGCGGCGGCCTGCCGAACGAGCCGATCGCGGTGCAGTGGGAAGTGGCCGAGGACGAAAAGTTCGCCAAGATCACCGCAACCGGCAAGACCTCAGCCGTTCCCGAGTGGGGCCATTCGGTACACGTCGAGGTCGAAGGCCTGCAGCCGGATCGTTGGTACTTCTACCGCTTTCGCGTCGGCATGGATGAGAGTCCGCTCGGCCGAGCCAAGACCTTCCCGACTCACGAAGCAACGACCAAGCAGCTGAAGTTCGCGTTCGCATCGTGCCAGCATTTCGAAAGTGGTTTGTTCACCGCCTACGAACACATGCTGAAGGATGACCTCGACCTGGTCGTTCATCTCGGCGATTACATCTACGAAGGCGCCGGCCAAGAAAAGAAACTGCGCAAGCACGTCGGCGGCAAGTTGCTCACGCTCGCCGACTACCGCAATCGACACGCTCAGTACAAGTCCGACACAGATCTGCAAGCGATGCACGCGGCAGCGCCCTGGCTGGTGACCTGGGACGATCACGAGTTCGAAAATAATTACTCGGCCGATATTCCCGAAGAGCGCAAGGGAAAGAATCCTCCGCCCACGCGCGAGAAGTTCCTAGCGCAGCGCGCGCGGGCCTATCAAGCCTATTACGAACACATGCCGCTGCGGCGGGCCACGCTGCCGAAGGGGCCCGATATGTTGCTCTATCGCCGCGTCTCCTACGGCCGATTGGCCGAGTTCTGCGTGCTCGACACGCGACAATATCGCAGCGATCAACCGCACGGCGACGGCCGTAAGGATCAAGGTGAGGAGGCTCTCTCGCCGAAGCAAACCATCCTCGGCGACAAGCAGGAAGCCTGGCTGAAGGAATCGCTAAAGAGCTCGCAAGCGCAGTGGAACATCCTCGCTCAGCAAGTGATGATGGCCCGGGTCGATCGCGTGCCGGACGAGAAGCACGGCTACAGCATGGATCAATGGCCTGGCTACGAAATGAATCGCCGACGGATTCTCAAGTTCCTGCACGAGCAGAAGATCCCAAACCCGGTCGTGCTGACCGGCGACATTCACAGCAACTGGGCGAACAACCTGATCGCCGATTTCGACGATCTGGACTCGCGCGTCGTGGCCAGCGAATTCGTCGGCACCTCGCTCTCGTCCGGTGGCGACGGCGTCGATAAGCCGAAGGATCACGCTAGCACCATGAGCGAAAATCCCTTCGTGAAATTTTTCAACACCGAGCGAGGCTACGTGCGCTGCCACGTGACCGACAAGGAATGGCGATCGGATTATCAAGTCGTTCCGGTCGTCACCAAGCCGGGCGGCGAGGTTCTCACCCGTGCGTCGTTTGTGGTGGAGAGCGGAAAAGCCGGCGTCGAGACGGCGTAGTCCTCGCCGAAGAGCGACACGGGATACTTGAATGCGGAGCGAATTGAGCGCACGATAATCCGCTCGATTTCACCGCATTCCCTCCACTCAGGATCCCGCCATGCTCAAAGAACTTTTCAACCTTCAAGGCAAGACTGCGCTCATCACCGGCGGTAGCAAGGGAATCGGTAAGGCCTGCGCCCGTGGCATGGCCGAGGCCGGCGCCAACATCGCCATCAGCGCTCGTCATGAAGATGAACTCCGCGCAGCTGCCAAGGAAATTGGCGAAGGGCTGAACGTCAAAGTCGAGTACTTCGTCTCGGACATGAACGACCGAGCCCAAGTGAAAAAGCTCGCCGATGACGTGCTGGCCACATTCGGCCGCGTCGACGTGCTGTTCAACAACGCCGGCAGCAATCGTCCGCAAAATTTGGTCGATACGACAATGGATGTGTGGGATCAGATTCTCGAACTCAACTTCACCAGCTGTATGTTGCTCTCGAAGTACCTCGCCCCGCAAATGATCGAGCGGAAATGGGGCCGCATCATCTACACCGCCTCGGTCATGGCCCTCGCCTCCAATGCCGGTCGCGGACTCTACTCCGGCACCAAGGCCGCCCTCATCGGCATGACGCGCGCCCAAGCACTCGAGCTCGGCCCAAGTGGCATCACCGTCAACTGCCTCGCGCCGGGACCGGTTGCCACCGATCTGCCGATGAGCCTTCTCTCTCCCGCGCAGAAAGAAATCTTCGCCAACCGCACGGCCGTGAAACGTTGGGGTACGGTCACCGATATGGTCGGCCCGGTCATGATGATGTGCACCGACGCGGGAGCATTCATTACCGGAACTACGGTTTCCGCCGATGGCGGAATGTTATGCCGGACGTTTGATTAATTGGGATGCTAGCGTGCGAATAATCCCGGTTGACCCTTATCCATTACGCGAAACCTATGACAGTTTCGCGGGCGCAATCGCCGGCGTGCTGAACGCGCCTCTGCAATCGAAAGCCAAGGCCGATACCGCGCGACTGCTCGGCTCGCACATTGAAGACGCATGCTGGACTGACACTGCGTGCGTCATACGCTTTTCGAATGGACTCTTCCTGCATGTGTTCGTGGCAGACGAAATTCTGTCTTGGCAACTAACAGATGGTGAACCCGCGCTGTGCGATGCTGTTGGAAGAGTCGGCGCTCCAGCCGTAGCGCTGCGGTGGCCGTCACAGCCTGAATACCTGATGGACCGTTCTGCCCTCACCGCCAATCGCTTAGGAACTGAGTTCGTACAACTCTTCACCACGAACGGCGCGTTACTCGTCTATTGTCGCGCTAGGCTAATTTGGTGGTTCTCGGCGATTCGCCGAATCGACACGGGGCGAGCTTTTCTCTTGATGTCCGAAGAGGACTAGTCGCTCGGCGCCGGCGAGTCACTTGCATTCAACTTTCGGAGACCGAAAGTCGACAGTCGGTGCGTCTACAACTCGATGCTCTTGAGTTGGTTTCCACCCGCGAGTTTCGCGGCGTCGAGGCAACGTTCGGCTGCAGTGACGAGTTCTTGTGGTGGGAAGTTGCGACTTGGTAGCGCGAGCGTCGCGACGCCGGCGCTGAGGCTTAAGTGGACGTTGTCGCTGGGCATGCATTCTTCTTGCCAGGCTGGCAGCGATTGTTGGACGGTGCGGAGAGTGGCCAGCGCGTCGCTGCGGGTGCAGTCGCCCCAGAGGAGGGCGAAGTGGCCGCTGTTGAGTTGCAGGCAGGGGCCGAGGCCGCCGGTGGCTTCGGCGAGGTGACGGCGGAAGCGTTCGAGGAATAACAACGATGTCGGCACGCCACAGAGGAATTGCGCGTCGGAGAGATGATCGATCTGAAGTAGCGCGAGCGTGACCGGTGTCCGCTGTTGGCGGCAGGTTTGCAGCACGCCAGACAATCGGCCGATCAGGCCGGGATCGGCGGCGGCTTTTTGCGCGGCGGAACTCGTCGATGGCGGTGTCGAAGGTTTTCGCGGCGGCACGAGCGGCGAGCGAATCTCGCTCGCGCCGTCGGCACGACGTTCGGCCAGCTTGTGTTCAACGTGCAATCGCGTTGCGCTCGCCGCCGTGTGTTGCAGTTCGCGCGTGGTATTGAGAATGGCTTCGAGCGCGGCGCCGTCGTCGGTTTGTCGCTGGGCGGCGAGCAGTTCCGGTACCATCTCGGTGGTGATCGCGGCAAGGCGGCGATGCGCGGCAAGCAATAGTTCTTGCGAGCTTGGACCGCTCGGCAGTTCCACAGCGAGCGTTTTCGCGAGTGATTCGAAGTGCGGCGTTAGTTCGGTCAGCAAAGCGTGCAAACGAACTGGTCCGAGATTGAAGTAGCGCTCGCTGAGCATCAGTAGGCGGGCGAGATCGCCTTCGCTCGGTTGTTCGATGTAGCAAGTCAGCAGTTCAGCTAAGTGCAGAATCTGGCACAACGGCCGACACAGTGACGGCGCGTGTGCAACGGCCGATTCCAGCGGCGGCACGGCAACGGCCTGGCACAGCAGCGTCGGCAATCGCCAGATGGCCAGCAGTCGCGCACTGAGCGCGAGATGATCGAAGCCGAGCGTGACCGATTCGGTTTGCAGCAGATTTTCGCTGCGCTCTTCGCATTGCAAATAGAGGCTGGCGTAGTTCTCGCCCAGTTGTTGCAGCAGCGCGAGCACACCGACGTCTTGCAACAGTCCGGCGACGAAGGCTTCTTCATCGTCGGTCGGCGCAACGTGTTGTTCGAGCAAGCGGCAGGCGAGTCCCTTCAGCAACGAGTGTTGCCAGTACTTTTGCAAGGCCGCGGTGTGTTCGCTTTCGAGCAATTGGGGCGGCAGGCTGAAGCCGAGGAGCAAAGCCTTGAGCGGTTTGAGGCCGAGCAGGGCGATGGCTTGTTGCAGATCGCTGACCTGACGACTGAGGCCGAACAGGCTGCTGTTGACGACCTTGAGAATGCGAGCGGAGAGCGCAGGATCGCTTTCGAGACAGAGCTTGATTTGCCGCGGATCGACTTGCGGTTGCCCCGCCAGTCGCAACACTTCGAGCGCGACCGCGGGGAGTGAATAGAGTTGTTCGGCCTGGTGGGCCAGTCGATCGAGAGGACTGAGCTTCGGCTGCATGGCTGTGTCTTCGGCTGCGAGTACGCAGGTGTCTTCGCTAGGGCTACAAGAGACTAGCAAAGCATACGTCGTGGGCAGCAGCCGAGCGTCCCGAAGTCACGGCCGAATAAAAACTTAACTGCCCATCGCAGTGCTGATTTTGTTTTTGCTATCGGTGAAGGCGGCGTTGGTCTGCGTTCCGAGGAACGTGATGGCCGCGACGCACACACCGACGATGAGGGCGAGCATCACCGCATATTCCACGGCGGTGGGTCCGTCTTCATCCCATAACAAGCGGAGCAACATTTTGCTCATGGTGTTTGCCCTTTACCCAAAACGAAGAATAGATCGGCGACGAGATGCACGCAGGCAATCGCAGCCGGGGAGTCAAAGCAGACAGTGTGAAGAACGCGCCGCGTATCCGCAGTAAATGGCACTGCGTATTCACGGCAAAGAACACTGTCTGTCAATGAAACTCTAGGTCATGGTTGATGGGTGGGCAAAAGAAGTTGAAAACTTCGTACGAAGATGGGGGTTCGTAGGACGACCATTGGTCCGTCTTGAACTGCGAGTGATTGTTGGTCAAGCAAGGCGAACTTCGGCGCGGACGGACCAATGGTCCGGCCTACGAGCTTAATACGGCCGAGTGGTGGCGGGTTGTCGGGCTTGCAAAGGCTGCTGCGTGTTCTGCTCGAGCGCCTGAAAATACCGGCTGCGCGGTTTGTACTGCGCTTGCGGATTAGGAGCCGTCGTCTGCGGCGCGGCCGGAAGCATGCCGGCCGGCGTGGGGATGGCTTCCTGCTCTTGCTGTTTGTTATTCAGCTCGAAGTAATACGGCTCGTGCGCTGGCGCATGGCTATTGCCGTACGTCGTCGTTCCTGGCATCACCGAGTACTGGTGAAAAGGCTTCTGCTTGGGCGGGCACTGGTCGTAGGCGTGATAGCCGTCGCTCCAGGCCAGGCCCGAGGTGCGCACAATGTAGTTGAGCCAATCGGCCCGCGCAGGAAGAGCCAACGCACCGAGCAGTAGCCCGAGGGAAGCGGCTTTGATGATCGTACGTTTCATGGCGTCCTTTCCCGAGCGATGCCGCACTCACTGCGTGCGTGGTTCTTCTAGCTATCGTCTGCTGCTGGCAGCGGCATTCCCAATTTCGGCCGCGGCGGCCACAATGCAGTGAAGCCTCGGTCCGTTCCTGCGGTAAATGCAGCATGTTCGCCACGATCCGTCATTTGCTTGGGTTGATTCGCTTCAGCCATACCATCTTTGCGCTCCCCTTTGCGCTGCTTGCGGCCATCATGGCGTGGACGACGCGCGTCCCGGCCGGTCTCGTGGTCGATACCAAGTTTCACTGGCAACATTTGCTGGGAATTCTGATTTGCATGGTCGGCGCGCGAAGCGCTGCCATGGCGTTCAATCGCCTGGTCGATCGCGATATCGATGGCAAGAATCCGCGCACGGTGCAGCGGCACATTCCAGCCGGTTTGTTGTCGTTACCGACGGTGATCTGGTTCACGCTGATTTCCTCCGCGATCTTCTGCGCGGGGACTCTGCTGTTTCTGCCGAACTGGTTGCCGATTGTGCTGAGCGCGCCGGTGCTGTTGTTTTTGCTGGGATACAGCTATGCGAAGCGATTCACCTCGCTGGCACATTTTTGGTTGGGTGTCGCTTTGGCGCTGGCGCCGGTTTGTGCCTGGATCGCGATTCGCGGATTGGTTCTGTTGCACCAACCGCTTGATATTTTGCCCGCTGTGCTGCTCGGTCTAGCCGTGCTCGCTTGGGTGAGTGGTTTTGACATCATCTATGCCTGCCAGGATGCCGATTTTGATCGGCAGGCCAAGCTGCACAGTGTGCCGGCTCGGCTTGGTGTGGCGGGGGCTTTGCGATTGGCCGCGGCGTGTCACTTCGTCACGCTCGTGCTCCTCGCGATCTTGCCCTTGCTCTGCCCGCAAATAGGGCTAGGTTGGATCTATGGCAGCGGTGTGTTGGTGGTGGCAGGGTTGCTGACCTACGAACACGCACTCGTCAAACCGGGCGACCTGACGCGCGTGAACGCGGCGTTCTTCAACGTCAACGCGATCATCAGCTTGGGATTGCTCATCGTCGGCACGATTGATCTGCTGATGTAGGGGCTGCAAACTCTCCAGGAAGTTTTCGATGAACGTCTCGCGGATAATGCTCGGCGCTGCGGTTGCGCTGTTTCTTGGTTGCCGACCTTCGCCCCCGCCTGTTGCGCCGGTGAACGAAAGCGCGCAGCCAGTCCCGCCTGCTCAGCCGGCAAACACGCCACCACCAGTTCAGCCGACGCCCACGAAACTGCCAAGCGTCGACAAACCAAAACCGCCGACGCCAGCGACCACGGCTGCGCCGGAAAAGAACTCGCTCCGCGATCTGGCTGCACGACTCATCGAGCCCACCGACAAAGCCGGCTGGCGAATCAGCGAATCAGCCGCGCTCGAGCTCGAACGCCTCGGCCCCGATGCTTCCAAAAAACTGTTGCCACTGCTGGGCGATCCGCTGCTCGAAGTTCGCCGCGGCGCGGCGTTTCATCTCCTCAGTTCGTTCGATCCCGCCGTGCCCGAGCAAGTCACTGCGTTCAAGAAACTGCTAGACGACAAAGATGCCACCGTCCGCAACATCGGCTTCCAAGCCGTGAAGCAACTGCCACAAGCAGAGATCGCCGCGGCCAGCCCGCAGCTGGCAACGCTGCTCGATCCCACACACGAAACCAAAGCCGAAAACCGCGCCGCCGTCGCTCGCCTGGCCGGCACGCTCGGCGCAAAGGGTGCGCCGTTCGCCGATGCTCTGCAAAAGGCCGCCACTAGTGATAGCGACGACCGTGTCCGCGCTGCCGCGATCTTTGCTTACATGCAGGTCGCTGCCTCGCCAGAAACCGCCGTGCCGTTGTTGCAGAAGGCGCTCAAAGATTCCAAGCCCTCCGTTCGCCTTGTCGCGACCGGCCGCTTGCGGAGTCTTGCTACCAAAGCCGAAGCGGCTGCGCCCGACTTGGCCGCGGCGCTCGCCGACGACAGCGAAGACGTCCGCCTCGCCGCTTCCGAAGCCCTTGTTCGCATCGGCCCGCCGGCTCTCACGCCGCTGCGCACCGCGCTCGAAACCGGCAATGCCAACGCCAAGAAGCTCTCGCTGGCTTGTCTCTCCGCCCTCGGGCCGGCCGCGAAGGAAGTGCTGCCAGCCATCGAAAAAGCCCAGGGCGACGCCGACAAAACGATCAGCGACGCCGCTAAAGAACTCGTCAGCCGGTTGAAGTAGTCGCCAGCGATTCCTACTTGGCTGCCTCGACCGTGACCTTGATCGGCTCGGCCGTGACCTTGCTGATCGTGCGGTCATTGCCGGGATAGCGATAGCTAACGCCCAAGGCATATTCGCCCGGCTCGGTCCAGAAAGCCTGCTTGCTCACACCGCGCATGCCGTACGACAGCTTCGCAATCGGAATCTCGAAGGTCGCGCCAGCAGCGATCTCTTGCGGCTTGCCTCCGCGAAACTCGCGCGTCATGGCGATCCGCGGACTGATGCTGATCGCACCCGGTCCTTTCAACTCGAGGTCGAGCCCGCCCGAATCGGCGCCCACCTTGATCGTGATCGGTTTATCGGTGGGATTGGTCAGTTCCAAAATCAAATCGACCGCTGGCGGCATGTAGACTTCGCCGCTCTTGGGATCTGCCAACTTCTTGCGAAAGGCCTCGCCCTGCTGATCGGCAGCCAAGGTGTAGGTGTCCTTTTTGGCGATCAGTTTCGCCGTGAGCGGACTGGCCGCGGGCTCATCGGCGGCCTGCGCGGGAAGGACGATCAGCGCCAGCAAAAACACGAATAGACAACGCCACAACATCGCAAAAGCTCCAGTCAGCGGAAGTGAGAACAGACGGTGATTGTACGCCGACCGGCAGTTTCGACCCACAAATGTATGACGGCTGTGTTGCTGCTGCGGTTTCGGCGCATTGCTGAAAAGCTGACCAGCGTCTTGCGAGAAAAGCGCGCACGTCCTTGGCAAACTTCGCGGCTTGCAGCGCTCGTGTCGAAGCCGCCCTTGACCACGATTTGGAATTTGTCAAATTGTGGACGGAATCTAGTTAACCGCCCGTACAATCCTGCCGTTCTAAAAAGAGACGGCAGTTGTCGCATGTTGGGAACACTGCCAGCTACCGTCGATCTGGTCGAGGCGGCCAGCAAGTGCTGATTAACCCTTGCTGGCAATCAGTTTAAGGCGTTTCTACTGAAATCCGAACGGAATCGGCATCGCACTTGCATAATCAGGAAGCAGATTCGCCAGACTGCCAACCAGCAGTGGCGAAGAAAGCCTCTCCTGCTCGATTGAAGGAGCACCAGCCATGACCAAGCCAACTCCGAAGACTGACAAAGCTCCGCAAACAGCTGCCGCCCGGGCCGCCATCGCCGTGCAAGTAACTGCCGTCGAATACGACACGACGAACCCGGCTTGGGTCGCCTTCGACGCCGCAATCACGGCTCAACTCGCCAATCTGGAAAGCCTCCACACTGGGCTCTCCACGCCGCTGTCGCTGGCCAAGAAGTTCGAAAGCAACCGCCGCTAAACGGCTTGGTTTTGCGTCTTAAGTTCCGAGTTTTGAGACAGGAATGCTCGCACAGACTGCCACTGAGCTAGAGCAAATCATCGCCGCAGCCGAACCTCGGCTGCGGATTCTGCCCGGCGAAATCATCGCCCATCGTCCGGCCGCTGATCGCTGGACCATCCAAGAAGTTCTCGGCCACCTGATCGACTCCGCGGCCAACAATCATCAACGGTTCGTGCGGGCGCAATTTACCGCCGAGCTCGTCTTTCCCAAGTATGAACAAAACCAATGGGTGGCCGCGGCGCAATATCAGGCCGCGCCGTGGCCAGTGCTGGTTGATCTTTGGTCAAGCTACAACCAATTGCTGGCCCACCTCATCCGCCATGCAAACCCCGCAGCCCTGCCGCGAATCTGCATCATCGGGCCGTACGAACCGGTGACACTCGAGTTTCTCATCGCCGACTATGTTGTGCATTTGCGACACCATCTAGAAAAAATCGGCGAACGCGCGGGTGTCGCGTTGCTGCCGCAAAAGTAGCCGCGAGGCGTTTCTCAAGCAGGGGGCAACGTCGCGTTATGACTCCACCGAGCTTGCTCGGTGGAGCACGTGATTGCGGTCACACGGCGAAATCACCCGCTCCACCGACCAAGGTCGGTGGGGGCGAATCCCGCGCCCAATCGCCGAACTAGTGCAAAATCATGGCTCCACTGAGCAAGCTCAGTGGGGGCCGCGGACATCTATCGTCTTACGGCTCGACTGTCGGCGAACGCTCAAACACTTCCGGCAGCTTATCGCCCCGCTTCTTCGCCGCAGCGCGGGTTGTAATCAGGATAATCTGCTTGGCCGGGTCGGCTGGATCGGCCGCAATGACCCAGACGATTTTTTGATCGGGATCGTGTGGCTTGACTTTCGGGATGGGGTTCTCGCGCAGCACGAGAGCCGTGAGGATCTCGGCCACCGTTTGATCGACATAACGCCGTTCGAGGCGATGGTTGACCCTGGTAAAGCCCTCGTTCAGAAAATCCTTGTCTCGAATTTCGATCGCAAAGGTCGGCTCGAACTTTTGCACATCATCGGCCAAGTCGCGAAAAGCGAATTCCTTCGCACCGGTCCCTGCGTTGAAACTGATTTTCTTCGTCAGCACTTTTTCCAAGGGAGTTGGCTCGGCTGACAGAGCACTCCCGGCCAGCCCCAGAACGACGAGCAGCCACAGCGTGCGCTGGATACCAAAGCGAGACACGTGCCAGCTCCTTTCATTGAATGCGAGCAACAAAAATCGCTTGACTACCAGCCACCGAAAATGCACACTTGTCCACTACCGACGACCCCGCTGACCAAGCGTCATGACGAGGCCGGTTCTGGCTGCGCGGTCGGAAAGTCGAATAGAGATAGCAACCACACCGTCATTAGATCGCTATTACATGGTTATAACGACACCACGAGTTCGTCGCACATCGCCCACGAGAGTCGTTATCAGGTGTTATAGACGCTCGCTGCCGATCTACGCTAAGGAACTACCCAGCAATGACTTACGCACGAAACGAAACCATATAACTGGTTATATTATAACCCCGGCGGTTCCTGCCCCAGGCGTTATACGAGTGAAGCCCGTGACTGGCGATTCCAGTCGCGGGCTTCGTGGTCGTGATAATCTCCTAAGCACCCAGGCGATTAGCAGTCGATTAATCCCACCACCAACCATTGCGGGGCAGATCTTTCGGCTGGCTGGTGCGGCGCTCGGCTTTGAGTACGCCGTACTCGTCGGTTTTCACTGCCGCGCTGGTGGCGAGCGAACGGGCATCGACCGTCACGCCGCCGCTGACGCCGGCGACCAGATGTTTGCCGTCGATGACTCGGTGATTGATCACCGAGTCGACCTTGGTCGGCGCGACGTCGAGCTGCGGCTCGTAAGTGCCATCGGGACCAAAGTGGGTCAGGTGCCAATTCACCTTTTCGGGCAACTCATGGCTGCGCACAACGGCGGCGACGAGGGCCAGATCGAAGACATTTCGCAGCTCGGCATAGATCGGATACTTCGCCGCCAGGATCTCGAACTGCCGCGTAAAGCTGGCGGCAAATTCGCTGTTGGCTTCGCTGCTGCGGCCGGTGTGCACGCGGTCGCCCTGCTCGGTGAGCATTTCGTTTTCACTGAGCACTTTCACGCCGGGGCCTTTCAACTCAAAGCCGTCGCGCTCTTTCGTGGCGCTGAGCGCATCGTAGTTGAGTGTGAACCACCAGCGGAGCACGCTCAGGTTGGCGAGATCATCCCGTTTCGGATCGAGGGCTTTCAGATAGCTGGTCACTCCCAACGTCCCTTCTTCGAGCCCCATGCCGACCAGCTTCATGCGGTAATCGGCTTCAACGAGCACGCGAGCGGCGCGGGTTTGCGGATCAATGCCGTACACGACAATGTCTTGCTTCCCGAGTCCGGCGCGGATCTCTTCGAGAAAGTCACCACGCTGCGAAGTCGATTTGATGCCACCTTTTTTGGCCCACCGATCGTTCACTTCCTGCGCCGCAGCCAGGCCCGGCTTGGTCGGATTGATCGAGCAGCCGAATTTCCCTTCCTTACCAAAGGCATTGCGAAAGGCGACGACCAGATCGTCGAGCTGCACAACGGGCTGTTCTTTGACGGTATCGACCCAGCGGCCTTCGAAATCTTGTTTCCAATCGCCGGCCGGACCAGCAATCACGATGTCGCCCGTTTCGGGATAGACGAGCACATACTTGATGCGCTGCAAACCGGCGAGAAGCTTCATCGTTTCATCGGGCGGCAGACCAGCGGCCTGGCGAAGTTGCAGCTCGCGCTCGAGACGATTGAGCGAAATCTTGCGGAGAGCCACGGCCTTGCGCGGGTTGGTGGTCGAGACAATTTTGCTCGCCGAGTGTCGCACGCTTTCGAGTGCGGCATCGGTGCGCGGCGGGATCCGCCGCAAAAGACCGAGCGAATCGACGCGCACGCCGCCATCGAAACCACTGACCGAACCAGGCCCGCCGACGTCTTGCCAGCTGTCGGGTTCGATCGTCGAGGTAATCAAATCGATGAGTGGATCGAAGTCAGCTTTCACGCCACCGCCGCGGCCGAACCAGCGCGAGTTCTTCATTTGTTGCAGCGCGCCGCTGCGAACGACGTCGCTGCCAATGTCGGTGGCTGTCGCCAACGAGCCTTGCTGCGCACCCGCGCGACTTTGCGCAGCGGCGATGTCGCCCAGCAGGCGATCGCGAACACCGGCGTTACCGGCAGCGAGGGCTGCATTTCGCGCGGGGCCGAATTCGCCCGCCGCGAGATGGGCCTGCACTTTGTTTTGAGGATTGCCGTCTTGAGGATTGCCCACAAATTGGGCCGCTGCGTAGGGCTGAAATGCCGAGCCGAGCAGCAAAAAGAGTCCGCCCGCCAACAGTGCGCGAGCGCGCACACGTCGAGCCGCCATAAGAATACCTTTTGTTCCGAAGAGGAGCCCCTACGGAAGATCAGTCTCGCATGCGGTCGGCGCGGCGGTCAAGTTTTATTGCCGAAGATTGCCAAAGCGTCATCCGGCAACGAAAAAAAGCCCCCGCTCCCGAAGGAACGAGGGCTCTCGTGGAGACCAACTGCCCGAGTTTCAAACTGCGAGTTTTCCTCGCTTTTACTGCACCAGCTTCAGCGGCCGATCGGAGGCCACCTTGCTGAAGACCTGTTCCAGCTGCGTTTTTACCTGATCGATCGATTGGCCACCCGGCACGATGAACGAGGCGCCGCCGGTGGTCGTGGCAACGTTGGCCATCAGATCGGTATCGGCGCCAGCACCGACGGTGATGGTCACGACCGGGATCTTGGCCGCCGAGCACAGGGCCGCTTCTTGCAACACCTTGTTCTTATCGGTGGTCGCATTGCCGGTCGGCAAATTGGCTTCGCCGTCGGTCATCAGAATGATGAGCTTGGCCACGCCAACGCGAGCGTTGTTCTGCAGTTCCAAACGTCCCTTGGTCAAACCTGCCGAGATGTTGGTGCTGCCGACGTAGTGCCCCGACTGACGTTGGCGAACCTTGGTCGAAACATTGGTGTAGGTCTTGGTCAGCGATTGTTCGAGCAAAGCCGTGTTGTCGCTCGAGGTGTAGATCGCAAAGCCGACGCGGTCGTCAGTGCTGTTGGTGGTCAGATAAGCGAGGAACGCATCGACAGCATCTTTGAGAGCGGTCAGAGGTTGTTCGCTCGTCTTCCACAGCACCGGCGTTTCGTTGTAACCATCGCGCAGGGCGAGCAGATACGACACGAACGTGATGCCGCCGTACTTGCACCGGTAACCGGCCGAGTTCAGCGTGCTATCCGTCTGCACATAGTCGATGTACTCATCCCACGAGCCAACCGGATAGGGATAGCTGATGGTGTTGAGCTTGAAGTTCGACTTGATCGTGCTGTTGCTGGTGCTGGTCGTGCCGTAAGTAGTTGCCGTGGCTGGCAAGGTTCCAAACGTGGCGCCGAGCTGCGTATACATCTGGGCTAGGTTGGTTTCGATGGCCGATTTGCCAACCAGGCTCATGTTGCGGAATTGGCTGTCGTACGACATCGAGCCCGAGTAATCGAGCACCAGCACGATATCGCGCGGCTGATAGACCGCGATCGATTGTGCGCTGACATCAAAGCTGTTTCGATTCAGAGCTTTGCCGAAGAAGAGCGGCACGCTCGAGAGGGATGTATTGATGCGAATGCCGTTCGGCGTGGTGCTGCCGCCGGGGGTGAAGACGCGAGTGGTGTCGCTCCACACACCAAACTCGATCGCCGCGTTCGAAGTGCCCAGCGTTTGGCCGGCGACTTTATTCTTCGACAAGTAAGCGTTCGCGCGGGTTTGCGCCTCGGTCGTACCATCGACCAGGCCGGAAGCTCCCGCGAGGGCGGCTGCATCGGTGCAGATTTGAATTTCGGTGCGAGCGACAGCGATGTAACCCACATCGACGCCGAAGGCGATCATGGCCATGAACATGGTCATGAGGAAGGCCGTCATGACGACAATTTTTCCGCGACGGTTGCGCCGCGCTACCCGAGAAACGAGATTTCGACGATCGTTAGCAGACATTTTCGATCTCCCCTGCGCTGGACGGCGCTGAATCCGTTGCAGACTTGCTTCACTACAACGTTTCCGAAACCCGTTTGGCAGTAATTCCAGATGAGAAACACAACTGCGGGTGTGGCAGACGTTCTAAGTTGAAACCTATGTCGAATTCAGAACTTTGCCGGAATTCCGCAAAGAACAAGCTAGATTTTCTCAAGCGTTGTGAGAGGAACTTCCGCGTGTCAGTGCGTCATTTCCCCATCAATCGCTACAAACCATCCGCCATCTGTCCGACTGCACCAATTGCCATGACGAAATTCACTTCAAGCCATCTTTGCCGTTGCTCGCTTGGGCTCGTTTTGGCGCTGGTTGCTACACCCGTGTTCGCCCAAGGAAAGACGCCGGCGAAAACTCCGGCCCAGACACAGCACACCCCGGTGAAGGAAGCAGCGAAGGAAACTGAGAAGAAGAAGCCGACTACTGCGCAGCTGCGGACCATGGTCGAACAAACGCTGGCGAAGAATCCTTATTACTCGCCCGGTTTCCTGATTTCCCGCCGCGATGTCGAAACACTGTTCAGCAAACTGCTGACCGACGGCGTGACCGAGCCCGATGATCAAGAAGATCTGGTCGAGACACTGCTTTCGGATTCGTCGTTTCTCGTCGGCCGGCTGAAAACACCGGTGGGCCGGGCGTTTATGAAAAAGATCGCCACCGACAAAACAGCCTACGATCGCCTCGAACGCCTCAGCTGGTCGCCCGATGGCCGCAAGTTGATCGACACCATCATCGCAGCGAAAGATGGCCCGGCCCAACTGCAACAACTGCAGACTGCCGAGCAACTCGCAAAGATCTCGAAGCGTTTGGCCGCCGATCCGCGCACGGCTGATTTTGCCTTGCCGACGAATAAGGCCCACACGGCCGACGAGCTCGTTACGAAACTCGAAGAAGTGCTGGCAGCCAAGCACGCGGCGCAGTAGTTTGCCGCGTTTGGACCGACTAGGCCGGCAATTGCGGAATCACCTGCAGCAGAAATTTCGCCAGACGATCGGCGGCTTTATGCGCTTCGTCGCGTAGTTTCCATAAATCGAGCGCCGCCGACGGCCGCTTCATGAGTGCCTGAATCGCCCGGCCTGCCTGCCGGGCAAAGTTCTTTTCCTGCAACAGCTGCTCGACTTCCTTGGGCAATTCATCCGCGAGCCCGTCGCTGATGATCCGCACGCTGAGAAATTTCGTATTCGCCCGCGCGCATTCCTGTGCGACGGCAAAGGTTTCCATGTCGCAGGCGATCGCGTGGTGCTTTTCGCCGAGCGCCTTTTTTTCGGCAGCCGTGCGAATGATCGAATCGACGGTTACTAGTCGGCCGGTGTGCAGCCGGGGCTGCGGTTGCATGCGGAGCTCGATTTCTAAGTGTTCGCCGGCGGAATTGACCACCGAATTGGCCATCAGCAGATGACCTTTTTGAACTTCGCTCGAAAGCGAACCCGCAAAGCCGGCCGAAATCACCCACTTTGGTTCGTAGGCCCCAATGATTTCGCGAGTTGCCGCCGCGGCCGATTTTTGCCCAACACCACCTTCGGCGATCACGGCCAGGCGGTTGGCAAGCGAGCCGGCATGTTCGATCAGTTCTGGCCGGCGGGTAGTCGCGGCATCTTTCAATTTGTCGACCAGCGGCCCAGCTTCGATGCCGAGGGCAAAAATTACGGCGATTTCGCAACTCAGATCTTCGTCAGCGAGCGATCCCTCGACCACGTCACCAGTTGGTTCGCCCCGCGGCGACGTCACATCGTTGATCGTTTGCCGCACGACTTGTTCGGCAGCATCGCGCAAATAGTTGTTCACCAGCCAGCGTAAGAGCATGAATCAGTCTTTCGCCACATGCGATTCGACAACGGTCGATTTTCGCTGCGGCAGTTGATGCGGAATAATGTTGATGCCCAGCCGACTAAGGCACGTCAGAAAAATGGTCGTCGCGACCACTTCGTCGATATTGCCAACGCCGGGGAGAAAATCGGGAATGAAATCCATCCCCGCCGTAGGATTGGCCAGGTAAATGCCGGCCAAAACCAGGCCGATGACGGAAACTAGGTTGCCAGTCATCGAACTAATCGGCGTGATCGGTTGCGGCGATTGCGGTTCAGCAGTGGTCATTTCAAGTTCCAGATTAGCGGATTCGCCCTAGCGACGGCTGGCGATCCATTTATTGCCGTCGATTTCGAGTTGCGTGAGCTTTTTGCTGTACGCTTCTTCCAGGGCCTGCGTATCGCTGGCCCCCTCGCGCAACTTGCGCGTGAAGCTGAGGAATTTTTTCGGTTCCGCCTGGATAAGAAAAGTCACCATCCCAAAAGTTTGCAGATAATCGGCCGCTTCCCAGGACCGCAAATCGCGTGTCATCTGCTCCGACCAAGGCCGAAGTTGCTTGGCCACGGCCAATTGCCGCAGCTGCGAAACCCAATCGCCGGGAACCGGGGCCGGATTGGCGTTGTAGACCGTATGCCACAAATTCTTCTTGAGCGCGACGTACTCGCTGTACTCCGCATACCCTTCGGCCAACCAAAGAGGCGTTTTTCCGTCGGTTTGCAAACTCAATTGCTTGCGGCCGCCGATGAAAGCGACCCCATGGGCGGGCGGCCGTTGACGAAGAGTGGGCTGATTTTCATAAAAAACCGGGATCAGCGGATGGTCGAAGGCCATCACACTGCGGCCCGACGACCATTGTTCGCCCCGCTGCTCCGGCGTGAAGAGCTTTTCCATCACTTCGCGAAACTTGTTGTACGCCGGCTGCCCCAACAAACTCATCATTTCGTAGTTTTCGGGCCGGCTGCGCGTCAATTCCATAGTGCCGGTGAGGTTTTGCACGTGGGCTGCGTAGTTTTCAAAGCCCTGGCCAACTTCCTTGCATTCTGGCAGAGGCACTTGGGTGTGAACGGTGATATGCCTCGTTTCAATCCGCACTAGCGGCGAGCCGAATTCTTTTTCCCAGGTTTTGTGAGCATCCTGGGCCGTTTTCAACCGAGCGACCTGCTCTTCCACAAGATCCGCGTCTTTTTTGTCCGGCTGACATTTCGGACAGTAGCGATGCGGCACCGCATCGGCAGCTTTGGGAGCCGGCTGACCCTCGATATGAAAATAAGGCTTGCGATTTTGCATCGGCAAAAAGCCAATTCCGCCGCAGTCTTCGCAATCTTTCAGACCTTGAGCGAGGCCGTATTCTCCGCTGGAAACAAAAAACGTCGCCGCCGCGGCGGAAAGCAGCAAATCGCGGCGAGTCAGATGCGCGGAAAACATAAAAACACCCCGGCCAGTAGCTGAGTAGACCCGCATTATGCCGCAGTTGCCCTCGGCAATCCAGAAATTATCGAGGTTTTGACAGTCGCAGCAGCAAATCGATACCGCTGGCTTCGGCGGTCACTGCGAAATCACCGGCCTCAATCCCAGATTTTCTTGCGAGCGAGACCAAATCATCCCGAGTTCGGTAGAGCAGATACCAATTACCGATCCATTCCATGTAGGCCCGCGTCGGATTCCAAGGAGCAAAATTGAAAATCAACGCCTGGCCACCCGGCCGAAGCAGTTGCCAGAAGGTTTTCAGCAACTCGGCTGCGGCTTCGTCTTCGAGATAATCAAAGAATCCCGTGCACACCACGAGATCGGCGCCGGCCAGCTGCTCAAGCAACCTCTTTTTTTTGGGCAGTCGGACCAGATTTTCTGCCAGGCAGTGCAATCTCTCCGGCGAAACGAATGGCAGCAGATTCTTTTCGGCAAGATCGATCGCTGCGGGATCGAGATCCAACAGCCAAAGCTCACTCTCTCGCGGCAAATCGTTTTCGAAGGCAGACACTATTTCCAAGCCAGCGCCGCTACCAATAAATACACATTTTGCCGATCGGCCGCCTTCAATTTCCGACCGCACCAAATCCATCCGATTACGAACAGCTTGCGGCGCTGCCTGGCGGAGAAAATATTGATCGAAAGCACCCCCTAGCGGATCAGCCGTCACGCGATTTTGATAAATCGCACCAAGCATCTCATGATCGCCGGCATATCCGCGCGGCTTTTCGCGCGCTCGCAATTGCAGCCAGCCGTGGCGCAGAATTTCGCCGGCCGAATCCCACATGATTTGCGAAGGTTCGCGGTTTGCCGGCCCCCAAAGATTGGTGCTCGCCAGTTGCACCAGGCCGCGATCGAGAATTGCACCGACATCAAGATTCAATCGCAACCAAGCGGGCAGTTGCTCTTTCCAAAAAAGACCGACTTCCCGCGCGACCTCACGGCCGGCGGTCAACTCGGCAAGAGTTGGTTCTGCATGTGGATCAAATGTGCGCATAAAAAAACCTCTTGCAAGTTTCCTTGCAAGAGGTCTAGTGTTTTAAAAACCCCGGCGATACCTACTTTCGCGTTTGTAGCACTATCATCGGCTCCGAAAGCTTAACTACTGTGTTCGGGATGGGAACAGGTGTGGCCTTTCGGATGTAGTCACCGGGAATGGAATGCAAACCGGTAAAGATTTGCACCCCCGTATAACAAAGGTTGTTGGGTAAATGGCACCAGGTCAGACTGCAACTTAGGTTGCAATGTTTAATAACCCATTCTTAGGCCTGAGAAGCTTTCGAAGCTATCATACTTCAGCTGCCTCAGGAGAATTGTGAATAAATGTGGCCAAGCGTTCGTCCATTAGTACCAGTTAGCTAAGCATATTACTACGCGTACACATCTGGCCTATCAACCTCGTCATCTTCGAGGGGACTTACGGCAAAGCCTACGAAATCTAATCTTGGAGAGAGCTTCACGCTTAGATGCTTTCAGCGTTTATCTTTTCCGCACTTAGCTATCCAGCCGTGCCACTAGCGTGACAACTGGTACACCAGAGGTGCGTCCTTCTAAATCCTCTCGTACTAAAGAAGAACCTCCGCAAATTTCGTACGCCCATGGCAGATAGGGACCGACCTGTCTCACGACGGTCTGAACCCAGCTCACGTACCACTTTCATTGGCGAACAGCCAAACCCTTGGGAGCTTCTTCACCCCCAGGATGTGATGAGCCGACATCGAGGTGCCAAACCGCTACGCCGCTGTGGACGCTCGGTAGCGATCAGCCTGTTATCCCCAGAGTACCTTTTATCTGATGAGCGATGACCCTTCCATACGGAATCACCGGATCACTAAGCCCTACTTTCGTATCTGCTCGATTGATGGATCTCGCAGTTAAGCACCCTTCTACCTTTGCGCTCGGCGCCTGATTGCCAACCAGGCTGAGGGTACCTTTGGACTCCTCCGTTACTTTTTTGGAGGAGACCGCCCCAGTCAAACTGCCCAACTGACACTGTTCCCCACCCGGATTCACGGGATGGGGTTAGAATTAAAGCACATTCAGGGTGGTATTTCAACGTTGGCTCCCCGATAGCTGGCGCTACCGGTTCACAGCCTCCCACCTATCCTACACAAAACGTACCTCAACCCAATATCAGCCTACAGTAAAGGTTCATGGGGTCTTTCCGTCTAACCATGGGAACGTGGCATCTTCACCACGACTACAATTTCACCGGGTCGGTGGTTGAGACAGTGCTCCAGTCATTACGCCATTCATGCAGGTCGGAACTTACCCGACAAGGAACTTCGCTACCTTAGGACCGTCATAGTTACGGCCGCCGTTTACCAGGGCTTCGGTTGCGAGCTTCGTCTTGCGACTAACCCTCTTCCTTAACCTTCTGGCACCGGGCAGGCGTCAGACTCTATACATCCTCTTACGAGTTGGCAGAGTCCTGTGTTTTTGATAAACAGTTGCTAGAGCCGATTTTCTGTGGCCAGCTTGCGCTGGCACCCCTTATCCCGAAGTTACGGGGTGAATTTGCAGAGTTCCTTAACCACCGTTCTCCCGAGCGCCTGAGACTACTCGTCTCGCCTACCTGTGTCAGTTTTAGTACGGTTACTAACGCTTTAACCCTTAGAAGATTTTCTTGGACGTCCCTCCAGTGACTTCGAGAACATAAACGCTCTCGGGCTTACAACTTGGCTTACGAGGACGGATTTGCCTATTCCTCACCTTGCTGTACTCCACGGACATTTCTAGTCGTACCGCTCACTTTCGAGACGCCGTCCCTCCATCAGTTCACGTTAGCAGCGTAGGAATGTTGACCTACTATCCATCGTCTACGCCTTTCGGCCTCGACTAAGGTACCGGCTAACCCTGGGCGGATTTCCCTTCCCCAGGAAACCTTAGGCTTTCGGCGTGCAGGATTCTCACCTGCATTATCGTTACTCATTCCGGCATAATCACCTGTATAGTCCGACATGACTCGTTACCGTGTCACTTGTATCTACTATACAGCGCTCACCTACCAATCTTGCGATTCCAAAGCTTCGGCTTCATACTTACTCCCGTTCATTATCGGCGCGACATTACTCGACCAGTAAGCTGTTACGCACTTTTTAAATGGTGGCTGCTTCTAAGCCAACATCCTGGCTGTCACAGTAACGTCACTTCCTTAGTGACTAAGTATGAATTTGGGGCCTTAGCTGTTGGTCTGGGTTGTTTCCCTCTCGACTACGAAGCTTATCCCTCGCAGTCTGTCTCCCAGGATAGTCATTATGGTATTCGGAGTTTGGCTCGGCCGGGTAGTCGGGAATGACCCCCATACCAATTCAGTCTCTCTACCCCCACAATGTAGTTTCCTGAGGCTATACCTCAATATATTTCGGTGAGAACCAGCTATCTCTGCGTTTGATTAGACTTTCACTCCTCCCCACAGGTCATCCCACCGGTTTTCAACCCAGACGAGTTCGGACCTCCACGCAGTTTAACCCGCGCTTCATCCTGCCCATGGGTAGTTCACGCAGTTTCGGGTCTACCACCAGTGACCAATTGTCGCCCTATTCAGACTCGGTTTCCCTTTGGCTTCAGTCCGTAAGACCTTAACCAAGCCACTGACGGTAACTCGCCGGATCATTATGCAAAAGGCACGCCGTCATCCATTCCCCGAAGGGCATAGGACTCCGACAGCTTGTAAGCACATGGTTTCAGGTTCACATTCCTCCCCTCAACGGGGTTCTTCTCATCTTTCAGTCGCCCTACTGAGTTTGCTATCGGTCGTTAGAGAGTATTTAGCCTTACGGGATGGTCCCCGTAGATTCAGCCGGGGTTTCACGTGACCCAGCTTACTCAGGTATCCTTCGAGAGATTAATCAATGCCGCTTACGGGACTGTCACCCTCTGTGGTTGGTGTTTCCACGACCATTCTGCTATTGATTAATTTTGTAACTCTCATGTGAAGGACCCTACAACCCCACACAGGAAAACCTGCATGGTTTAGGCTGTTTCGCTTTCGCTCGCCGCTACTGACGAAATCGATTTTTCCTTCTTTTCCGCCGGATACTAAGATGTTTCAGTTCTCCGGGTTGGCCTTTAATGCCTATGGATTCAGCATTAAATAATTAGGGAACTTTGGTATCAACGCTTGTTTGACAGCTACACCAAAATTTTCGCAGTCTTCCACGCCCGTCATCGCCTTCTAACGCCAAGACATCCCCCATGTGCCCTTAGTAGCTTGACCACAATTATTCAAAACTCTCCACCAACCACCACCATCTAGGCCTTGCGACCTAAACAGCTTTGTTTAGTAGAGCATTCTGGATTGAGGCAGCTACGCTTTTGTGACCCAACAGCACGATTGTGAAATCGCGGTGCCGATCAATCCAGCGTTTTCTAGTAACGATAACTTCTTATTTCATCTCATCCAATCAACACACCTTGCAGTGCATCAACCAGACAACGCTTAAGAGTTCGTCTAGGATCACCACTTCACTCACCAGCTGCCGAAGCAACCAGCTCGTTCAGTAGCATCCTCACGAAGATGCCATCTACCCAACAACCAAATTGTCAAAGATCAACCAGGCGGAGCCGGCCGAAACCGGTCTCAATCCTGCCTGCTATTCAGGAGAAAAAACTCGTAAAAACAAGCGTTTTCTCGCGATTAGCAACTCACTTCACTTCGTCTTTCGTTTCAGGTCGACCAAAGTGGGAAAGAGCGAATTTACAACTCTTGGCCAACCTCGTCAACACCACCGACAAAAAAATCACTTCTCTTTTTTTAACCGACTGGGAACTTGACTTCCGGAAGGGAAGTCGCCCGCAAGTAATGCGGAGAGCAGTGATTCCTTCGTATGGTGCCAATATATGAATTTGCGAAACGCCGACAAGGGGTACTTCGCGAATTCTATCAGGCTTTTTTGAGAACCATCCTTTCGATGCGTGTTTCGCCGCGAAAAACCAGTGTTTTGAAGCACTTGTTTTTCGCGGCAACAATTCCAAAGTGGAGACGAAGGGGGTCGAACCCTCAACCCCTGCCTTGCAAAGGCAGTGCTCTCCCAATTGAGCTACGTCCCCGACAGAACCAACCAAACCCTGCAGTGCGCGGCACAAGATTCGAACTTGTGACCTCGTCGTTATCAGCGACGCGCTCTAACCAACTGAGCTAGCCGCGCATTCCGCAAATCGGAAGCTCCAAATTGTAAATCACCGCCTGTTTCGCTGTCAAACGGGGCAGTGCAAATGAGGCAGTTATTCCGGTGCGTGACGCCGAGAAAACCAGTTATCGACGGGATTTCACCGCAACTCGAATGTTTCTGAAATTTCTCTGGAAATTCGCGGTTTGCAATCCATACAATCCGGAAATGTTGCCGGCGATTCTGGTTTTCAGCCCCTCCGGCCGCCGAAAACAGGATATCGGAACAGACACGAAATTTATTGCGCTGGTTCACTCGACCCTGGCCCCGCGGCCCGAGATTGCCGCCGCCAGAATCGCACTTAAGTAAGGAACGGAAGCCATGTTGCGATCTTTTCGCCGCTGGAGTTTTTGGGCAGGTGCCGCAGCTCCCCTCATGTTTCTGGGAACAGCCGGCGCTCAGCAGCCATCGGCTGCCGATGCTCTCCGCCTGATGCCCGTACAGCAGGGAATCGACTTCGATTCGCCCGAAAAAGCCGACATCGCCAAGTGCAAAGTCGATGTCGAAACCGTCGGGGGAATCACCGGCTGGGTGGTTCGCGACGCCGGCGGCCAGGTTCTTCGCCGTTTTCTCGACACCAACGGCGACAACAAGGTCGATCAGTGGTGCTATTTCGCCAACGGCATCGAGGTTTACCGCGATATTGACGCCAATTTCAACAACAAAGCCGACCAATATCGTTGGCTCGGCACGGCTGGCATTCGGCACGGCGTCGACACCAACGAAGACGGTCGCATCGACGAATGGAAAGCGATTTCGCCCGAAGAAGTGACCGAAGAGCTCGTTACCGCGATTCGTGAAGCCGATGGCGCTCGCTTTCAGCGGTTGTTGCTCACGGCTGATGAGCTGCAAACGCTTGGTCTCGGCAGCGAGCGCGCTGACGACATCAAAGCCAAGCTCGCGATCGCAGCGGAAAAATTCACCGACACCGCTCGCAAACAAACGCTCATCGGCAAAGGCGCCGAGTGGATCTCCTTCGGCGCGAGTAAGCCTGGCGTGGTCACGGCCGGCAGCGGCGGTTCGTCGAAAGACATCGTCGTTTATGACAACGTGACTGCCATTGTGCAGAACAGCAAAGACAAAACTTCGCAGCTGATTGTCGGCACGTTGATTCGCGTCGGCGATCGTTGGCGGATGATCGATTTGCCGAAGAATTTGCTCAGCGATCCGAACTCGCAAACTGCCGTTGGTTACTTCTTCCAAGCCGAACCGGAACGCCGCGGTGGCGAAGAAGGGCCAGAAAACCGCGGAATTAGCCCTGAAATTCAGAAGCAAATCGATGACTTGGCAAAGATCGACAAATCGCTGAATGGTAATGCCACACCGACGCAACTCGCCAAGCTAAACAACGATCGCTGCGACGTGCTCGATCAACTCGTCCGTTTGACGGCTGGCGAAGATCGCACGATTTGGGTTCGCCAATATGCCGAAACCGTGTCGGCTGCTGTTCAATCCGGCAATTATCCAGCCGGCGTGCGCCGTCTCGATAAATTACTCGAAACCGTGAAGAGCGACGCCAAGCTGAAGGATCTGGTTCCCTTCGTTGAATTCCGGCAAATGTCGGCGGACTACAACTTGAGCTTGCAGCCGAAGGGTAACGAAGAGCCCGATTTTGCGAAAATCAACAAGAAATGGCTGAACAACCTCGAAGCATTTATTTCACAGTACTCCACCAGCCCTGACACCGCCGAAGCCATGCTGCAACTGGCGATCGGCTATGAGTTCAACGGCGACGATGAAAAAGCCGTCGAGTGGTTCGGCAAAATCGTGACCGACTTCGGCACTACCGAGATCGCCAAGAAGGCAACTGGAGCCAAGCGCCGTCTCGAGTCGGTTGGCAAACCGATGCAACTGCAAGGCAACATGGTCGATGGCCGCAAGTTCGACATCAGCGCCTACCGCGGCAAAGTGATTCTCGTTCAATACTGGGCCACTTGGTGCGAGCCCTGCAAACAAGACATGGCGCTCATCAGTACGCTACTGAATCGCTATCCAAAGGAGTTCGCCCCGGTCGGCGTGAATCTCGACAATGAACTCAACACCGCGAAAGCGTTCGTGACGCAAAAGAAACTCGCCTGGCCTCAACTGTACGACGAAGGGGGCCTCGAAAGCCGACTGGCCAACGAGATGGGCATTCTCTCGCTGCCCACGATGCTCCTCATCGACAAAAACGGTCGCGTCGTAAATCGCAACATCCACGCCAGCGAGATTGAAACCGAGCTGAAGAAGTTGGTGAAATAGCGAACCTCGCAGCGCGGGTGGTACAATAGCTTCGGAGGCTTTTCCGATGCGCACTGAGATTGATGTGAATGAACTGCCGGCGCGGTTCCATGAAGCTCTTGCCCTGATTAAATCAGGGCAAGAGATCGTCGTTGTCGCGAATGGTGAGCAAGCACAACTTGTTTCGGTGATGAAGAGAGGCGTGCCAACTCCCGATTTACATCCCGGCGCCATCGTTATGGGACCGGACTTCGATGAGCCGCTTTCCGAAGACGTTTGGCCGACTCAGTAATGAAACTGCTGCTCGATACCAACGGCGTTTATTTGGTGGGACAGCCATGCCGCGAACCTCTCTCAAGTTGCGTATCAAGCGATCCTTGATCCACTGAACGAACGCTGGTGCAGCAGTGCCTCGATCTGGGAAATGCAGATCAAGAGTTCAATCGGCAAGCTCGCGCTACGCGGCTCTCTGGCTCAGATCATTGCCGATCAACTGAGCCATGGATTCCAGGAACTGCCGATTCAGACAAGCCACGTTTTGCAACTCAACGCTCTGCCGCCAGTCCATCGAGATCCATTCGATCGAATTCTGGCGGCGCAAGCCATCGCTGAGGGAATGGCCATCGTCACGAGCGACGCAATTTTCTCGCGCTATCCGGTCCGTGCAATTTGGTAGGTTGCGGCTCAGTTCACCAATTCATTCGCCGCCTTACCCACCACCAAATCCAACCCGGTCGCCCAGTACCAATCTTGGCCAACGGAGCCGAAGAGGATGTCGCGGGCGTTGTCTTCCTTGACCGTCGCAGCCGTCAAGACATTCGCGCCGTTTGCTCCGCCGCCGACGCGTAGCTGAGCCAAACGCAAGGCGTAGCTCAAATCGCGGCGAGCCCAAACGGCGAGCAGCGAGCGCAGAGCGGCTTCGTTGTTGTCGTAGTTGGTCGTGCCGCCGATCAACAGAGTGCCGGTGCCTCCTGCCGTGATCGTGTCGCTTCCCAGGCCGCCGATCACCAGGCTGCGGCTGATGCCCGGCAGTGTTGTGATCACATCGTTGCCTGCGCCGCCGAGAACCAGATCGTCACCCTGGCCCGTGGTGATGATATCGTTGCCATCGCCACCTGAAATGAATTCTGAGCCATCGGAGCCCTGCAGCACGTCGTTGCCTTGGCCGCCGAGCAGTCGCACGAACGTCCCTACTGGCGATCCCAGCACCAAGATCGTGTCGGATCCAGCGCCACCGTCGACCGTCAGTTGCTCAATCCCCGTGTTGCGGAAGTCAACAACCGCCGCCAGCGATCGCAGCACACTACCGGTCACCAGGATCGCATCGGCGCCTGCCGTGCCGATCACTTGCACCTGGTCAGCCGTTCCGCCGTTGTCGACGATCCGCGCTGTTCCCTTCGCGCCGGCTGACCAGTCGATCGTGTAGCTGTCGTTGCCACCCTGGCCGTCGAGCGTGATCGCGCCGGCCCAGTTGCGAACTTCAAAAGTATCTGCCGCCGCGGTCCCCACGAGTTGCAATTCGGCCACACTATCGAGAGCAACCGTCCCTAAGCCTGTCAGCGTAAGCACATCACCATCAACGCGATACGTCGTCGCGCCGGTCACGATCAGCTTATCCACGCCGAGGTCGCCGTCGAATCGCAAACCGCCGGCGGGGAGAAAATCACCGCCGCTGAAATCAAGCGTGATCGTGTCATTGCCGCCATCGCTGTCGAGCTTGATCGACGTGAACGAACTGAGCGGCACGCGCGTCACAAACGGCGGCGCATTGCCGTCGCCATCCGAATCGAGACCACCCACCGGGCCATCGCGGCCCAGGTCATACGTCACCACCACATCGTTTCCATCGCGCTTCAGGGTGATCGAATCCGCGCTCACGCCACCGTTATCGCGATAGGCCGCGATGATGTTGTCGTTGCGCAGGTTCGGATTGCCAACCGCGCCGGCGGCATTCGCAGCTGCCGCAGCCGGGCCGTCGCCATCTGGACCGCCACGCACGTTCAGCGTGTTGGCAGCGACTCCCACGTTGAACGTGCCGCCAGGGATCGTCGAAGGGAGGCGAATCTCGTAGCCGTAGGCATCTTTGAGCACTTGAGCGACGTTGTCACTCGCAAGCACACGGGCACCGGCGCTCAAAGATGCGTTGCCGGGATCCATGCCACCGCGCAAACTCACCGCGCCGCGATATTGGCTGGTGAAAGCGACCGGATAATTCGCTGCCGTCGGACCAGCCGTGTGCGTTGGGCCATTCACATCTTGGCCGCGCGGACCACCGCCGCTGTCCCAACTCGTCAGCAGATGCGTGCCGCTCGGACCGTCAAACACATAATAAAATCCCACGCCGCCGCCATGTGCCTGATCGGGAATGGTCGTTTTGGTAACCGTACCGGTCAGCGGTGTCGGCAACCGGGCCGGAGCTGTGTCATACAGCCCTAGGATGTGAGCAAACTCGGCATTGATCGTGCCATACAAATCCACGCCGACCGCATCGTCGGGCCGTGAGGCCGCGAACGGGCTAAGTATGTTCGTGAACTCGGAACTTTCGTTCGGCGTCGGATCGATCCACCAGCCGTTGTTGGGTTGACCGACGGTGCCGCGATTCAGCGTAAAATCACCGGCAATGGGATGACCGTTGCGATTGGCGGCTTTGTCGGCTTCGGTCGGAAATGCGTAACGAGTGATGGCGGCAGCACCGCCGAAATCTGGATCGGTTTGCGACATGCTGATGTTGAAACTGATCGTATTGCGGTCAGCCGGCGCATCGACGGGCGGTTGATTGAGATTGACCAGCACGGTGGCCCACGAGGCGAGCACGGCATCGACCACGCGCCGCGCACCTTCCGCATTGGCGCCGAAGACTTCAGCAAATCGATCGGAAGCTTGTCCTCGATTCGCCCACACCAGATTGGCGAGCAAGTCGCGACTTTCGAGTTGCTCAACACGCGGACGCGAAAAAACTGGCTTGACCGGCGACTTGCGAATCTTCACGAGATGACCTTCGTTAGTAGACAAAAACCCTACAGATGTAGGGTCGAAGTCTAATTACGCGGTCATGGGGTGACAATTAGTCGCAGTGAATATTCGTTCGCATGCGACATTTTCAGCGCGTGTTTTCTAGCGGCGTCGCTTCCTCGGCGGCAGCGGTTCATTCCGGCGTTTGCAAACCAGCACGCTGCGATCGTCTTCAATCGCAGAACCAGCACGCTCCAGCAATCGCCGCAACCAACCGGCCAACGATTCGGCTGGTTCACACCAATGTCGCCGCAGCGTAGCCGCCATCACGGCTTCACCAATTCGCAAGCCGGCCTGATCGGTGGCCGTGCGAACACCGTTGCTGAGGAGCACTAAGAGTTCGCCCGGCTCGAGCGTGAGGATGAGATTTTTCATCGGCGGTTCGATGCCTGTACCCAGCGGCGCGCCATCGGCCGCGAGCAGCTCGCGTGAATTTTCGCGAATGATCCAAGCCGCAACAGTTCCTGCCAAGGCCAGATCGATTTCGCCGGACTCAGGATTCACGATGCCGTAACCAAACGACGCAAACTGATCGCCAGCCGAGCCTTGCCAGAGCGTGTCGTTGAGTCGCGAGAGCAAATCCTTGGCGCTGTGCCGATAGCTCGTGTGAGCTCGCAGCGCGGCTTGCACGGAGGCAGCATTCAAACTGGCTTGCAGCGGCGCACCCTGCGCGTCGCCGACCGCGAGCGCCAATCTGCCGTCGTTGAGAACCGTCCAATCGTGGAAATCTCCGCCCACATTGTGGGCTTGCTGCGTCCAGCCGGAGACTTCGAACTCATTCAGCAGTGGCGTGACACTGGGCAAACGATCTTGCTGCCACCGGGCGGCAACTTCCAGCTGCTTATCGTTTTGTTTCGCCGTCGCGCCGGCCGTTAATAACATCTCCCGTTCGAGATCGGCAGCCAAGCGGCCCGCCACGATCTCGGCCAAGTTGGTTTGCGAATCGCTGAAGTCGCGTTGCGATCGGCTAAAGAGCCACAGCGTACCGAGCGGCGTCGACGACGTCGAAACCGGCACGCAAACAGCCGCGGCAAAGTCTTCTTCGGGGCAGCGCCAATGCGGCAGCAGCGAAGTATCTTCGAGCACCACCGCATGACCGACGAGCGCCTCGAGATCGGCGACCGCGCCGCGCAACTGACGCGCGGGCTCGAGCAATTTGCTCTGCGGCAAGCCCCACATCGCCCGCAACTTAAGCGTCGAAGTTCCTTCATCCAGCAGATAGAGCGCTGCCGCTTCGCAGTTCAGCGCTTCGGCGCCACCTTGCAGCACGCATTGCAGCCGTTCGGCCAAATGATTTCGTTCATCGGCACGAACCGCAACCGGTACGCCGGCCGCAAGTTCGGCTTCGCGTTGCCACAGGGCATGACGAGTCTGATTCACTTCGCCCATCAGGTTGGCGATGGCCAGGGCCAAAGGACGGGCCGCTTCCAGATCGCAAGCCGGTTTGAAGTTGCCTCGCTGCGCATCCTGCGCGGGAGTCGCGGGCACAAGCGCGAGCCGCCCGACCTGATTCACGCCGCCGGCGACAGGTGCGCTCCAGCGCTCACCACAATCATCCACGCAGCCGAAGTGATACTGCAGTTGCCAACCGGTGGCCCGGGCAAAGGCTTCGCTCAGCAGCAGAAACTGCGGATCGCCGACGACTCCCGCTGGCGCGGCGCCCGGGAGCTCCTCAATGTGCAGTTTGAGCGCAATTTGATTCTGAGAGGCGGGGTTTTGAGCCACGGTTGTCTTGAGCGTAATGCGCCAAACGGGCAGTCCATTGTTCTCAACGACGATCGCGCCCCCGCAGCATCAAAAACACCGCAGGCCATCCAGCTTCCATGATCGCTACAGGTTCCATCGGCCCGCCAACCAGAAAAAATGCGTGGCAGCGATTCGCGCCCTATAATCGGCCCCTCAGAACTCAACTCGCACCGCCTATGAACGCTCGTCGCGAAGCAACGAAGGTAGCCCGACGCGTGAGCGAGGGCTTGGGCGAAATCGACGAACTTATCGGCAACGTGCGACAGCACCATTCACGAAGGCGGATTCGTCCGCGATGCCGAGTCCACAACGTGAGTTCTTACCTCTCTGCGGTGGCAGCGACCGGAACCAATTGCAAAGCGCCGCGCAAAGTTTGCGTCCTTCAATAACCCCATTTAAACTTCTTCCGTCAATCTCAACCCTGCATCGAGTTGTGTTGTGGACGATACTCCTGCCATTCCCGAAACGCCCATTCCGCCCCTGCATGGGCCGCATGATTTTGGCCCGCATGGCATCGAACAATACTGGCCGGCGTATTGGATCTTCTTTTCGTCGTTCGGCTGGCTGCTGGTCGGTGTGCAATTGTTTTGCGTGATCCATGCGATTCGCACGGGCCGGCCGTACTGGTGGATCTGGGTCATCATGGGCTTTCCGTTCATCGGCATCGCGGCCTATGTCTTCCTCGAAGTTCGCCCCACGTTCGGCAAGCTGAACTGGGAGTCGTTCTTGTGGAAACTCAAAAGCCCCGCGCAGCGAATTGCTCATCGCCGCGAACAACTCGAATACGCTCCAACCGTGAAGAATCGCTTCCTGCTCGCCGAAGAGTTGCACGCGGCGGAGCAGTACGGCGCTGAGTGCGATGTTCTCGCCGATGGCTTGCAGGGGGCGTTCAAGGACGACGGCGAACTGCTGCTGCGACTCTCACAAGCTCACCTAGCAGCCGGTCGCGTCGCCGAAGCGGTTACCATCGCGGCCCGCATCACTCCCGAGCGCTCCAGTGAGTTTCAAGCCCGCTACAAACTGCACCAGGCCCGCTTGCTCGGCGCGCAAGGCGAAAACAACCAAGCCGAGAGTCAGTTCCAGGAACTGCTGAAGCAACGTCGCAGCGAAGCATCGCGCTACTACTACGCCGAGTTCCTGCTCGCGACGCGCCGAAACCCGGAAGCCATCAAGATCCTACAAGACATTCTGCACCAATACCGCCGCGGCACTCGCGTCTGGCGACACCAAGAAGGCGAATGGTACTTTGCCGCGAAGAAACTGCTCAAGCGCGCGAAAGCCCAATGATCAACCACTAGCCCGAGGCCAGCCCCTACTCTTCGCCACCGTAGCAGTCTTGAATCCGCGCGGTGGAATATATAACAGGTTATCAAATTTTCTGCGATTCGGCAAAGACTTTCCATCCAACGCTTTGCGACAAAACATGGCGGTTATATCGGGCCAAGTCCATAACCTTTTTATAACCAGAGCAGATTATTCGCACGCGAACAAAACCCTGCCCGGCGGTACTCCATTCGAAATCGGTCGGTTGCTCTCAGCGCGCACGGGTAGCGCCGCGACGACTGTCATTTTCAAAAACATCGACCTAATTGAGAAAGATCACCCGCTAATTAAATGCGTATGTGGTGACAACTTAGGTCAGAGATGTCGAGATCCAGTAGCCGCCCACGCTGGCGCTGATTTCGGGAGGGCGAGGCTCCCGCCGAGCCGCGCCGGTCGAAAGCAGTCGCCAACGGCCTTCGCAATTCCACCTCGGCGGCTCGGCGGGAGCCTGTCACGCGACACAAAGTTTTGCCGCGTTAATAGCGACATAAAGTTTTGCCGATCTAGCTAGCTTTCATGTTCACTTGTCTACGCCAGTGTTTTCATTTGCGACGCTGCGCCGGCCCTGGCACTTGGAGAGTGCGCACGGCGTGTGGAGTCCAGTCGGAGGCGTATATCGCTCGCAGTTGGTTGCCTGGTTCATCGGTCACCAGCCATTCCAAGCGATCGGGGTCGAAGCTCAGGTACACGTCGCGGCCGGCGTGTCGGGCGCCGATAAACAGCTTGCGGTGATACGGCCCGATCTTGCCCGACTGATCGACACGACGGGGCACGCAATAGGTGCTGAGATGCTCAAGCACGCGGTCCCAGTTCCAGTGACGTCGTTCCCAACCTGCCGTGTAGGTGCGCCCCGAATGCTTCAGCTCGGGGAACGCCACGACTCGCGGCTGCTTGTGAATTGCGGGATAAACTTCGCGTTGCAAGCGATCTTCATGCCGCAGTCGCGATTGAAACTGACGCACAGTTCGGCACTGCCGCGGTTCCGCCCAAGTATTCACCAGGCTCTGACTTCGTTCGATCACGCCGTTCTCCTGCGGTCGGCGCGGCGTGTTCCAGTGCATCTCAATACCCAAGCCGATGAGCCATAGCGCGAGCGCGGTGGGGAGATCGCTCCACGAACCCCACGGTGCGCCGTTGTCGACACGCATCACGTGCGGCCTTCCATATTCGCTAAAAACCTGCCGCAAACAGGCCTGCACGCGAACCACGGGAACCTGCGTGAAGTGACCGAGGGGAAAAAACAAACGACATTAGCACCGCGCCGCTGCACTCATCGGCCACGCGCAACCACGACACCGGCGCGCCGCTGGCCAGTCGCTTCTGCTCCGCAGCATCAATCTGCCAAACGTGGTGCGGCTGCTCTGCTCGCGTCACGCGCGTGCCCTGGCGACGACCACTCGGCGCAGGCCGCGTGGTCCGCAACCAGCGCTGCAATGTGCGCGTGCTGGGAAGTTGAGCCGCAACAAACCACCGCGTTAATTCAATTCGCAAACGCTCAGCGCCCCAGCGCCGATGCTGCTCACGCAATCGCAATGTTCGCCGCCGCACCACTTCCGCATCCTGCGAACGCTCTCTGCCGCACGCCTGATAATTGGCCGCCAACGCAGCCTCGCCCCGCGCCCGCAACCGCTGCAAAAAGCTCCTCACCGTCCGCTCGCACAACTCCAACTCCTGGGCGATGAGCGCCACCGACTGCCCATTCTTAGATCGTCGCCAAATCGCCCGCCGAACCGCCAAAGCCAAAGCACGAGGCATGATCGAATCTCCGCAGCAACGAATTCACCAGACGCCCGAGACGAACTCATGCTACCGAATCCCACAACCCGGCAAAACTTTATGTCGCGATTAACGGCAAAACTTTATGTCGCGATTAACGGCAAAACTATGTGTCGCGATTAACGGCATAACTTTATGTCGCGTGACAGAGCCTCGCCCTCCCTTGGCTCGCCGCGACGCGTTGCTGGAGTAATGGTTACGAGATTAAATCCGCTTCGGCCCCTCTCCCCTGAGTATAGGGGCGAGGGTGCGAGGATGGCAGCTCGCGGAGCGAGATGAGCGTACCGTTTAGACCTTCTTCCAGGCGCCGCTCTTGGCGCTGTCGAGCACGGCGTCGCAGACCTTTTGGGTTTCGAGCGCATCGCGGAATGTCGGACCAGCGGGCTTGCCGTTGCCGAGGCCTTCGAGGAAATCCTTCACCTGGTGGACGAAGCTGTGTTCGTATCCGACCGCGAGGCCCGGCACCCACCACTTGCCCATGTAAGGGTGATCGCCGTCGGTGACGTGGATGCTGGCCCAGCCGCGGAGCGGGCCTTCCACTCGGTAGTCGAACCATTGCAGGCGGTGCAGATCGTGCAGGTCCCACTTCAGCGAGCCGTTTTCGCCGTTCACTTCGAAGGTGTAGAGGGCTTTGTGGCCGCGGGCGTAGCGGGTCGATTCAAACAGACCGAGCGAGCCGTTCTTAAAGTGGCAAAGGAAGGCGCAGGCGTCGTCGATGGTCACCTTTTCCGACTTGCCGGTAAGCTGGTGCTTCCGTTCCTTGATGAACGTTTCGGTCATGGCAGTCACATCGCTGATGCTGCCGTTGAGCCACAGCGCGGTGTCGATGCAGTGAGCCAGCAAGTCGCCGGTCACGCCGCTGCCGGCCGCGGCAGCGTCGAGCCGCCACAGAGCAGCGCCGCCTTGTGGCAGGTCGGCATTGATCGTCCAGTCTTGCAGGAAGTTGGCGCGATAGTGAAAGATCCGGCCGAGCTTGCCGCTATCGATAATTTGCTTGGCGTAGGTCACGGCCGGAATGCGGCGGTAGTTGTACCACACGATATTCGGCACGCCGGCCTTTTCGACGGCAGCGCACATCTCTTCACCCTCGGCCGTGTTCATGGCGAGCGGCTTTTCGCAGAGGATCATCTTGCCGGCCTGAGCGGCGGCGATCGAGATTTCCTTGTGCAGATTATTCGGCGTGCAGATATCGACGGCGTCGATGTCCTTGCGAGCGAGGAGCTTCTTCCAATCGGTCTCGATCGACTCATAGCCCCATTGGTCAGCGAAGGCCTGGGCCTTGCCGGCATCGCGAGCACAAACGGCCTTCAGCACCGGGCGGTACGGCAGGTCGAAAAAGTCGTTGACCCGCTTGTAGCCGTTGCTGTGAGCCCGGCCCATGAAGCCGTAGCCGATCATGCCGATGTTGAGAGGTTTAGGGGCCATGGTGTGCTGCTCCTGGTGTGGGGAGAGGGTTTTTCTTCGGTTGCGGGAAAGAGGGATAGTTTACGGGGCCGAATGGCCGGGAGAACAGGGGCCCGCCACACACACTTCTTTCTGCTCCCCACGGCGTATAATTCCCGCAGGAGGACTGCAGCATGAGCAAGTTGGAAGCAATGCCCCACGCGTCGCAACAAGCCACCCACCATGGCCCGCCGCCGCGAGGGATGTCGATCGGCCAATATCTGATCCACCGCATGCGGCAGTGCGGCATCGACGATGTTTTCGGCATCCCGGGCGACTACATCCTCACGTTCTACGGCATGCTGGAAAAAAGCCCGATCAATATCGTGGGCTGCACGCGCGAGGACTGCGCGGGCTTTGCTGCCGATGCCTACGCTCGCGTGCATGGCATGGGAGCGGTCTGCGTCACGTATTGCGTCGGCGGGCTGAGCGTTTGCAACTCCATCGCCGGGGCCTACGCCGAAAAATCTCCTGTGCTCGTGATCAGCGGTTCGCCGGGGCTCGAGGAGCGAGTCAATAATCCGCTGCTCCATCACAAGGTCCGCGACTTCCGCACACAGATCGAAGTCTTCGAAAAGCTGTGCGTCGCCTGTGCCGAGCTCAACGATCCGGTTGTCGCTTTTCGCGAGATCGATCGAGTGCTCGATGCGATGGCCCGTTTCAAACGGCCTGGCTATATCGAAATCCCGCGCGACATGGTCGACGTCGTGCCGCACATTTCTTACGACTTCCATCAGCACACACCCGATCCCGACACGAGCGCTGCCGACGAAGCCGCCGAAGAAGCAGCCACGCTGCTGACCAAATCGCAGCGGCCTGTGGTGATCGCCGGCGTCGAGATCCACCGCTTTGGCTTGCAGGACAAAGTGGTTGCGCTCGCCGAGCAAATGAAGACGCCGATCGCGGCGACGCTGCTGGGTAAAAGCGTCATTCCCGAAAAGCACCCTCTCTACATCGGCTTGTATGAAGGCGCGATGGGCCGGGCCGAAGTAACCAAGCTCGTCGAGGAGAGCGACTGCGTGCTGCTGCTCGGCGCGTTCATGACCGATCTGAACCTGGGCATCTTCACGGCGAACCTCGATCCCGCGAAATGCATCTACGCGACGAGCGAGCAACTCCGTATCCGTCATCATCACTATCACGGCGTGGGACTCGCAGAGTTCATCGATCGTCTGGCCCAGCGCAAACCCACGCCGCCAGTGCGGGCGATTCCCGCTGACATTCGCGCCGAGCGCAAGCCATTTGTATTGAATGCCGATGCGCAGTTGACGACGCGGCGGCTCATCGCGCGGCTTGATGATCAGCTCGATGATGAAACCATCGTCATCGCCGACATCGGCAACAGCCTGTTCGCCGCGACCGAGCTGACCATTCACGCCAAGACCGAGTTCATCAGCCCGGCGTATTACACCTCGATGGGCTTTTCGGTTCCCGCCGCGCTCGGCGCTCTCACGGCCCGGCCCGAAGCCCGCGTCATCGTCATCGTCGGCGACGGCGCGTTCCAAATGACTGGCAACGAACTCTCGACCATCGTCCGCCGCAAGCTGAATCCGCTGATCATCGTGCTCGATAACGAAGGCTACGGCACGGAGCGGTTCCTGCATTCCGGCGAATGGGAATACAACAACGTCCATCCCTGGCGCTACAGCAAACTTCCCGAGATCTACAACGGCGGCACCGGCTATGAAGTGAGCACCGAGGGAGAATTCGAAACCGCGCTGACCAAAGCCTGGGCCGATCGCAGCGGCATGAGCTTGATCCACGCCCACATTCCGCGGCTCGAAGCGAGTGATGCGCTGACGCGATTGGCGGCGAAGTTGAGTGAGAGGATTTAGGCAGTCGCCTTTCACTCCGTGAAAAGACGCGTCTTTCGACCGCTGTTGTGCGCGTAGCGTTGCCTCAAGATTCCACGATCCAAGACGCGTGCTTTCACGGAGTGAAAGACGACTCTCCCCTTCGCGCCGTCGTCGCTAGCAACCAGAATGTTCGTCTTGCCAATCAACATGATGAACTTTCGGCTTGGATGTCGATGAGAATGGGACCAGAGGTCTGAGAATAGGGACCGGGGGCATTATGCCTCTTCCCTGGCCCTTAGTTCCTCGCCCCTAGCCCCTCCGCCGCGTACACGACAACGTGAAAACGCGTCAGCGACATGCCATCACTGCTTGCAGCTTGGTTCAATCTGAAGCTCGCTCGAGAATTTCTGGAGCGGCTGCAGGGCATTACCACCCAGGACATCTGGAACAGCCTGGAAGGATATCTTTCCAAAGGGCAGTTCACCCTAGGCCTTGTGCTAGGCATTCTCGCGCTCCTGACGTTCACCAATCTCGCGCCCGATGTCGTGCTGATCATTGGCGTGTGCGTGCTGGTGCTCACCGGCATTCTCTCGCCCGGCGAAGCCCTGTCGGGCATGTCGAACGAAGGGATGATCACGGTCGCGATTCTGTTTGTGGTCGGCGCTGGCGTGCAGCAGACCGGCGGCGTCGACTGGATTGCCAAGCGACTCTTCGGCAGACCGAAGACCCAACTCGCGGCGATCTTTCGGCTCGTCTTTCCCACGATGTTCTTCAGCGCGTTCATGAACAATACGCCGCTGGTCGCCATGCTCATTCCACCGGTCAGCGACCTCGCGCGACGCGAACGAATCCCGGCCAGCAAGCTGATGATCCCGCTCAGCTACGCGGCGATCCTTGGTGGCACGTGTACGCTGATCGGCACGAGCACCAACCTCGTCGTGCAAGGCCTGTGGATCAAATCGGGCCACTCGCCACTCGGCATGTTCGACATCACTTGGGTCGGCTTGCCGGCCGCGATCATCGGCGGTTTGTATGTCGTCTTCGCTGCGTACTTTCTACTTCCCGATCGCAGCCCTGCCGTCAGCACGCAAGACGACCCGCGCGAATACACCGTCGAAATGCTCGTGCAGCCGGGAAGTCCACTTTCCGGCAAGAGCATCGAAGCCGCCGGCCTGCGACATCTGCCCGGTTTGTTTCTCGCCGAGATCGAACGCGAAGGCGTGGTGATTCCCGCCGTGTCGCCGCTGGAAATTTTGCATGGCGGCGATCGGCTGCTGTTTGTCGGCAACGTCGATTCCGTGGTCGAGTTGCAGAAGATCCGCGGTCTCGCGCCGGCGACGGATGAAGTCTTCAAGCTTTCGGCGCCGCGGCCGCAGCGCTGCCTGATCGAAGCCGTGGTCAGCAATACTTGCCCGATCGTCGGCCAGTCGATTCGCGAATCGCGGTTCCGCAATCATTACAACGCGGTAGTCGTTGCCGTTGCTCGCAACGGCGAACGGCTGCATCAAAAGATCGGCGACATCGTCCTCAAGCCGGGCGACGTGCTGCTGGTCGAAGCCCATCCGTCGTTTGCCGAACAGCAACGGAGCAGCCGCGACTTCTTCCTCGTCTCTGCCGTCGAAAACAGTTCGCCGCCGCATCACGAAAAAGCCTTGCTCGCGACAGCGCTCCTCGGCGTAATGGTCATTGCGAGCGCGATTGAGATTGTGCCGGTCATCGTAGCCGCATTTGTGGTCGCTGGCCTGATGGTTTTGACGAAGTGCGTCTCGGTCGAAGCCGCACGGAAAAGCATCAATTGGGAAGTGTTGCTGGCCATCGCTGCTGCTTTTGCTCTGGGTAAAGCGCTCGAAGCCAGCGGTTCCGCCAAGCAAGTGACCGATGGCTTGCTGTCGCTCGCCGGCACGAATCCTTATCTGTCGCTGGCCATCATTTATTTCACGACCGTTCTCGTCACTGAGTTGATTACCAACAACGCCGCCGCCGCGCTGATGTTCCCGTTCGCGATGGCGACTGCCGCGAAGCTCGGCGTGAGCCCGTTCCCGTTCGTCATCGTGATCATGATGGGCGCGTCGGCGGGCTTCGCCACGCCGATCGGCTATCAAACAAACCTCATGGTTTATGGCCCTGGCGGGTATCGCTTCAGCGATTACGTGAAAGTCGGCCTGCCGCTGGACTTCCTGATCGGCGTGGTCACGATCATCATCACGCCGCTCGTCTTCAGGTTCTAAAGCTCACGATGGCGACAGCGCTAGCTCGCTGCCGTCCACAAAAACTCGCTCCACGGCCAACTCGGCCGAGAGCACCAGCACATCGGCCCGCTTGCCGAATTCGAGACTGCCAATCTCGCGCTCGTGGCCTGCGATCCTCGCCGGCGTGAGCGATGCCATCCGGATCACTTCCCACAACGGCCTGCCGGTCAGCCGCTGAAAAGTGCGGACCATGTGATCCATGCCCACGCAACTCGATGCGAGCGCTTTGCCATCGGGCGTCATCCCGACGTCGTCGCGCTTGATGAGCCGTTCGCCGCCGATGAGTGGACCGATCAAGTATTCGCCGTCGGGCATGTCGAGAGCTCGACTTGTATCGGTCACCAGCGCGAGGCGGTCGGCGCCTTTGATTTTGAGCGCGAGATTGAGCAAGCTCGTGTCGAGATGCTTGCCGTCGGCGATCACTTCGGTGGTTAGTTCGTCGTAGTAGAGCGTCGCTTCGAGCACGCCGCCTTGCATCGGATACATCTGAAACTGCCGCAACTTGCTTTTGTCCGACATCGCGCAAAACAAATGATCGACGTGTCGCACGCCCCACTCGACGGCTTGCGTCATTTGGTCGAAGGTCGCCCACGAGTGCCCCACATTCGTTCGCACGCCGCGGTCGCGACACGCCAAGGCGAACTCCTTCGCCCCCGGCAACTCCGGCGCGACGGTGCAAGTCACCAGCGAATCGGCATACGCGAGGTACTGCGAAAACTCTTCCTCAATCGGCGGGCGAATTGGCCCACCCGGATGCGCGCCGCGGGCTTCGTAGCGAAAATACGGGCCGTAGAAGTGAGCGCCGAGAACGCGCGAGCCATTCGGTTCCGGATTCAGGCGAAAGGCCCGAGTTTGCTCGAGCGTGGCCAGGATTTGTTCATGCGTTGCGACAGTCGTGGTCGCCGCGAGTCGCGTCGTCCCATGCCGAGCGTTCGTGGTGAGCGCCGCGCGAAAGGCCTCCGCCGTCCCATCCATGAAGTCGCCGCCGCCACCGCCGTGCACATGTAGGTCGATGAAGCCGGGCGATATGTAACCGTCGCCGGCGCTGATGACGGTCGCATCCGCCGGCAGATGTGCTCCCTGCGGAAGAATCTCCGCGATGCGTCCCTCGCGCACGAGAACGACGCCGGGTGAAACCCGATCAGGGAAGATAATTTGTCCGACGAAGGCCAGGGTAGTCATAGCAGGATCCCACGCCATTGCAGTTATGTCGTCAGCGGCAACGCCTCTTTTTGAGCCAGTTCAAACAGTCGCAGCGGCTCGACTTTGCTTTCCATCAGCTTCGCATTCGGCACGAGCCAGCCCGCAATCCGGCCGCGGCGGATCACACCTTTTTCGAGTGGCTCGCTGAAGAAGCAGGCTTCGCTGCGGCCGAGCGTGATTTTTTGAGTAACTCGATCGTCGGGATAAATCACTTCGACGTACGAGTTCGGTTCCTGCTGCGTGCTGAACCACGTCACAAAGCCCCCCGCCGAAGGATCGGAGCGAAGGTCGAATCCCTGCTGATCCTTGTCCGATCCCCACCAGGTCTTTTCTTTCCAATTCCAGATCGCTGTGCGCGCCTCGGGAAGTTCTGAGACGATCGTGCAGCGCGGCTCGCTGTTGAGCAAGCTCGTTTGCATCGAGATCAACAACTGCACGCCAATCGCTTTCATCGCCGGATGTTCCAGCAACCGCCAATAGAGTTGCGGTTGCACAGCAGCGCCGGAAAGTTCTTCGTACGTGGCGACCAGATCGCTGCCGCGAACATACAGATCGACTAGCACGGGCGCGGCTCGCGCACTCACGGGCGGCCTGAATTGCAGCGTAGTTCCTTGAAAGCCTTTTCTATCTGCCGTCGACCAAGCCACTCCGCTGGTAGGCAGAGCCGCATCGACACTGATTTGATATTCGCCGAGGGTGGCCGTGGCGAGCGTGCCGTTGAGATCCCAAGTGGCCATGTGAAGTCCGGTCACGATTGAAGCAGGCAAGAAACAAAAAACCCCGCCAGCTCACTTGCGTAAGTCGGCGGGGCCGGAACAGAGAAGAGGCCGTAGTTGCTTATCAACCAACCAGTATGAAAAATATGAGGACTGATAAACCTTGGCAACTGGCGGAAACCTCATCACCTTCAGTCATATTAGCAGGATCGGAACCGGTGTCCAGACTTTTGTGAAAAAATTGCGAAGCAGGCCGAAAATCAGCTGGCAGGTCTCCGTCTGGCGACTAATGTCCCGCCCCTCACACCCGCCTTCCGCCCTGTCCCAGACCCCTATTCCCTGACCCCAGCCCCCTGGGATAATCGGCCCATGAGCACACCCGATCCCCGTCAGTTTTTGCCCCTGTGTGAACACGCGGCCCGCGTCGGCGCCGGCATTTTGATGGAGTGGCGCGACAAGTTCACGCCGCGGGAAAAAGGTCCCAAAGACCTGGTCACGGAAGCCGATCTCGCGTCGCAAGTGGCGATTCGCAAACTACTTCTGGACGCCCATCCCGATCACGACTTCCTCGGCGAAGAGGATGCCAGCTTGGGTGGCCGCGCGACCGAGAGGCGGAGCGATTTTCGCTGGATCGTCGACCCGCTCGACGGCACGGCCAACTATGTCCACCGGCTCCAGACGTTTGCCACCTCGATCGGCCTGGAACATCGGGGAACGTTGATCGCTGGCGCCATCGTCGATCCGATCAGCGACGAATGCTACACCGCCGGTCTGGGCTGCGGGGCTTTTCTCAACGGCCAGCCGATCCGCGTGAGCGACTGTCAGGAAATTGCGCAGGCCCTGGTCGCCGTCAGCTTCCGAGCCAACATCGCCCGCGGCTCGCAGGACGTGACGCGGTTCATCGAGACGATGCACGCCTGCCAAAGCATCCGCCGCCTCGGCTCCGCCGCCCTCAACTGCTGCTACGTTGCTGCCGGCCGGCTCGACGGCTACTTCGCCACCAGCGGCATCCAAGCCTGGGATGTGGCCGCAGGCATTCTCATCATCACCGAAGCCGGCGGCACCCTCACCGGGATTCAGGGCGAGCCACTGAACATCGACAACCCCGAAATGCTCGCCGCATCCTCCCCGCGCGTCCACCAGCAAATGCTGGAAGTCATCCGCCGCGCCGACCAGCAATCGTCCGCCAAATAGATTTGCCGCGCAGGTAGCCCGACGCGTGAGCGAGGGTTTGGGCGCGCAACCGAATTTCTTGGCAACGTGCGACAGCACCATTCGCGGCGGCGAATTTGACACAAAGTTTGAGGAGAACTCGCACCCGAGAATTGTGCTCCCGCACGTTGGTTGGATCCGGAGTCTAAACGCCCAAACCCTCGCTCACGCGTCGGGTTACCTTTTCACCAACTCACGCTCGATCGTTTCGAACCGATAATCAAAAATCCGCTTCAGCATGTGGCGCACCATCAGCGCGTGCGTGATCGTTCCCAGCGGACCGAACGGCATTTCATAACGAACCGTGTCGCGCATCTGCGTGCCATCGGCGGTTGCAGTGAACTCGTGCGTGTGATGCCACACGCGATAAGGGCCGCGGAGTTGCACATCGACGAAGCGCTCCTGCGGCGTGAATTCCTCAATCCGCGTTTTCCACTTCATCGGCACGCCAAACAGGCTGATCTGGTAATCGAGCAGCGCGCCGGTTTTCATTTCCAGCGGCAGCGGCGTGAGGATTTTGAAATTTAGCCAAGGGGGCGTGATCCGCTGCAAGTTTCCCGCGTCGGCGAAAAAGGGAAAGACTTGGTCAAGCGGTAACGGAATGAATTGCTCGCGAACGAGCGTATAACTGCGCGGCATGATTGTCGTCGTTCGGCCTGCGATCGAGGAAGGCTGGAGATGCGGTAAACTACGGGACCAATCTTAGACCGCGAAGCCCCAGCCAACATAACCGATGCCCACCTACATCGCCCTGCTCCGCGCCGTGAATGTCGGCGGTACTGGCAAACTGCCAATGACCGAACTCGTTGCCATGTGCGAGGAGCTCGGCTTCGAAAACGTCCGCACCTACATTGCCAGCGGCAACGTGGTGTTCCGCAGCAAGCTATCGGCTGCGAAGGTGAAGAAGTCGCTCGAACAGGCGCTGGAAGAATACGCCGGCAAACCGGTCGGCGTACACATTCGCACGCCGGCTGAAATGGCTGCCGTCGCCGCCGACAATCCGTTTCCCAGCGCCGCGAAGAACCACACCGTGGCGATCTTTCTCGACACTCCGACGAAGCCGGCAATGCTAGAGAACATCGCGGGCCAAGACCAAGAAGAAGTCGCCCTCGGCAAAAAAGAAATCTACGTCAGCTACGGCCCGACCATGGGCCAATCGAAACTGAAAATCCCCGCCGCCAAAACCGGCACCGCGCGCAACATGAACACCGTCGCCAAACTTGCCGCCATGGCCGCCGAATAATCCTCGCCACCGCCCTTGCGACTACTCCACCGCCAAAAACCGCAACTCACCGCTACTCAGTTCCAGCGTCGCGACGGTGAATTCATCCGCGCGATGCAACGCGCCAGGACAAATCCTCCGCACGCCATCCTGCAGGCGATCAACCGGAAAATGCAGATGCCCCGATAGGAGGTAGTCGGGCTGCAGCGCATCAAGCGCCGGATATCGATGTGCGTATGGCCATGAGCGACACCGATTCGTTTGCCGGCAAGTTCAATTACATCACCCCAAGCCCAGCGAAACTGCATGGCACGCGGCAATAGCCCGTTCGAGATGCGGCGTCATGTCGGCATCATGATTGCCGAACGTGAAATAGCTCGGCAGGATGGTAACGACCGGAATCATCTCCGGTTCCGAAATATCGCCGCAGTGAATCAACACTTCAGCGCCATGATCGCGTAGCAATGCCACGGCCCGCTGCGCACGGTCGGCTTCGTTGTGCGTATCAGAAAGAATGCCGATGAGCATGCCTCTAGTGTAGTCCTCACGCTCCGCCTGGGGTGCGGAGTTTGCAACCGGCAAACACGCCACACGGAGTGTGGCGACTACACTACGGACTCCCCGGCACTTTCTGCCCAACATCAATGTCATACACATTCGGCCCGGTAGTCTGCACGGTGTACTTCAGACCCGACGTTTCATAGGCCAGAAACTTGCGCTGCAACGGACTCGGCGGCGGTTCGCTGCTGAAATTGCCGGGCGTGTCGCGCGACGGCGGAAAGACGCAAACCTGATGTTCGCCAGCGATCGCACCGTCGTTCGGATTGAATGTCGTCAGCTGATATTTACCATCGGCGCCAATTTCGCCGCGCGCGTTCACCTGCTTGGCGACATCGCTGTTCACGCTGCGAAACTCCACCGTGCCGCCAGCGAGCGGCTTACCGTCGGTAAATTTCACGGTGCCGGTCACAGGATAGGTTTTCACCTTGTTGTCGCAACCCGTGAGAAAGGTTGTGACCAAGGCCAATGCGCACGGAAGGAGCAAATGTTTCATGAGACGAGGCATGTCAAAGGAACGAGTTGAATGTGTATGTTTTAACGCATGAACCTGGAGGAGCAGAACATCGCCGGTGGGAAGAAAGTCGTGATTGTCGGCGGCGGCCTGGCCGGATTGGCTGCTGCGGCCGGCCTGGTGAGGCGCGGGCTGCAGGTGGAATTGCTCGAGGCCAAACAATCGCTGGGAGGCCGGGCCGGTTCGTATCGCGATGCCGAATCGGGCGAACTGATCGATCATTGCCAGCACGTCGCGTTGGGCGGCTGTACGAATTTTCTTGATCTGTGCAAACGGACCGGCTGTTCGAATCTGCTGGAACGTCATCGCCGGCTGTATTTTTTCTCGGCTGCCGGCCAGCGGAGCGATTTCGCCGCTGCCGGCTGGCTTCCCGCGCCGCTCCATCTGTTGCCGACGTTGTTGCGGATGAAGCATCTCTCCTGGCGGGATATTTTTTGCATCGGCCGCGCGATGCAAACGATGATGCGCACCCCTGCGCACGATTCACAAAGCATTCAGGCTTGGCTGGAACAGCAGCGGCAAACTCCGGCGGCGATCGAACGATTTTGGAAAGTCGTCCTCGTCAGCGCCCTGGCCGATTCGCTCGATCACATTTCGTATTCAGGCGCACGGCAGGTTTTCGTCAAAGGATTTCTCGCCCATCCATCGGCCGCCGATGTGCTGATTCCGCAAGCCTCGCTCGGCGAGTTGTACGATCAACGGATGGCCAGTTGGCTGCGCGAACAGGGAGCGACCATTCGCTGTGGCGAGGCGGTGAAGCAGATTTCGCGATCGAGCAATCAGCAACTGCTCGTCCAAACCACCACTCGCGAGCTCACCGCCGATGCTGTGATCTCTGCCGTGCCGTGGCAACATGTGCGAGAGATGCTAGCGCCGGAACTACGCGCCGCTTTGCCGCAATTGAACCATTTAAACGAGTTCAGCAGTTCGCCGATCGCCAGCGTTCATTTGTGGACCGATCGGCCCATCATGGACTTACCGCACGCGGTGTTGATCGAGCGCCTCAGCCAATGGGTTTTCGCCAGAAAGAATTTCAGCAGCGGCGAGTTCAACTATCAGGTCGTCATCAGCGGCGAGCACTCACTCGCGGGCCAGCCGAAGCAAACGATCATTGACGAAGTGTGGCGCGATCTGCAGGCTGTCTTTCCCGCGGCCCGCAACGCCAGGCTGCTGCGAGCGCGGCTCATCACGCAGCGTGAAGCAGTGTTTCGCGAAGAAGTCGACGGCAACGCACTCGCGCAGTTGTCGGCGACGTCGTCATTGCCGCAACTCACCTTTGCCGGCGATTGGCTGAACGACGGTTGGTACGCGACGATGGAAGGGGCTGTCCGCAGCGGTTATCGCGCAGCCGAGCGAATCGTCGAGCAATTGCTCGGCGAGAAAGTAACGATCCTGCAGCCCGATCTACCGCGGAGTTGGCTCGCGCGGTGGTTGATCAAATAAAGGCGACTACCCCTTCGCTTGCACGTCCTTGGCTTGCTTCAGCACCAGGTCGCCCGTGTTGGCAAACAGCGTATCGATGGCGTAGTCGTTGACGAGTGTTGCGTTATCGAGATACGTCGTGCCGTTGTGCTTGGCCGCGACGCCGCTGCCATTCTTCAAATTGTTCACGCGGTCTACATTCGAATTGGCCGAGGTCCACTCGGCCATGATCAAGAGCAGGGCGGCTTCGTTGCCGTCGTGCGTCGTGGCGCCGCCAATCAGCAGGTCATCGCCGGTGTTGCCGTACAGCAGATCGGCCCCCATTCCGCCGATCAGCAGGTCACGGCCATTGCCGCCGTAGAGTTTGTCGAGGCCGATGCCGCCGAGCAAAATGTCGTCGCCATCGCCACCCTGCAGCGTGTCGTTGCCGCCAGCCCCTTGCAGAATGTCGTTGCCGCCGAGCCCCTGAATTGTGTTGGCCACGTTGCTACCAGTGAGCTTGTCATCGAACGGCGAGCCTTCGAGTTTTTCGATACTGCCGGTGATCTTCACCGTATTGCCGCCGGCATCACTCTGGGCCTGGCCGGCGTTCTGCGACAGATCGAACTCCACGCCCGTGGTCGCGTTCGCAAAACTAATCAGTTCCGAGCCGGCGTTATCGACCACATTGATCGTTGCGCCGGTCGTGCCGAATTTGTAAGTGTCGTTGCCCGCTTCGCCTTGCAAATTGATGATGCGATCGACCTGGTCGCCGTCGATCTGGAACGTGTCGTTCCCCGCGCGACCGGCGATCGTCAGCGTTTCGGTGTGGCCCAGATAGATATAAGGGCCGACCGTAGCAACCTGCAGCAAGCTACCGTTCAAGCGGAACACATCGTTCTTTGCGGTGCCAACGATCGACACCGAGTCGTGGTCGCTCGTATCGCTGGTGATATCGATCGTGAACGGCGTGGTGATCGCGTTGTTCAGATCGATGGTCACATTGTTCGCGCTTCCGTTGCGGAGATCGAGGTTGATGCTCTGCACCTGCGCCATCGGCCAACTTTGAATCAGCGTGTTCGTCGCCAAATCGACGACCATGATGTTCGAGCCGTTGCGGCGAATAAACAGATTGGCATCGTCCGGTAGCGAGACCGTTTGCAAGCCGCCGCCGTTCTTCCGCACCGAGACCAACGTGTCGTTCTGGCCAACGGGCAGAAACATTTTGTCGGTGATGAAATTGGCGATGCGCCGACCTTGATCCTGCGACTGCTGGTTGTCGAACTCCCAATGCACGCCCAGATAAATGCGGCTGCGGCCGTTTTCTTCGGCGGCCTGGCTGAACGAGTGATAGTCGCGCGAAAGGCCACCACCTTCATCGGAGGTCAGCGTGTAATCGAGCGTATCCGTGCCGTAGAAATTCGTCAGCACTTGAAACAACGCGGCGCCGAAGCCGGCATGCCCCGAAGCGTAGCTGGGAAACGGCGGCGTGAAGTCCGGAATGGTCGTGCCGTTGCCCGGCGCACCGAGCGGCACCCAGTTGGGATCGCCGGTCGTGAGCGGATTATTATCCTTAGCCCCTTCGCGAATCGCCGAGACCGGCCGCCAGAAATCGTACTTGTACTTGTAGTCCCAAATCGCCACGCCCGCGTCGGCCATCGCCAGATTGCCGAGGGCAAACAGCCGCGCGTTGTCGACGACCGTGTTCCCTTCGACTGCGGAGATCTCGGCCATGTTGCGGTTGTACAGAACGAGCGGCGGGCCGAAGTACTTGCGATCATAAGCCCAGAAAAGGCCAATCTCGGTTTGATCGGCGGTGCGCGTAGTGCTGTTGAGCGCGCCCAACGACTTCACTTCGTTGAAGGCCGCCGCATAGGCAGGCGAGGTCAGCGCCGGCGGCGGCGGAATCGGGAAGTCGGTGGTCTTGTTGATCACAAACGGCTTGACGGCGCCCCAGGCTGGATCAAGTGCCATTTGTGGCGTGCCGAGGATTGTCGGATCAGGCCGCCAATGGCCCACGGCTTTGTTTGGACGATAAAGTTTTACGGCGTCGCTACCGTCGGCTTCGCGCAGGTCAAGAATCAAATTGGCCGCTGCCTCGCCAATGGCCACGCCGTCGTCTTCATCCTGGCCATCGGTCACCAGCGCGAGCTCATCGATATACCACTGCTCGACAACCGCTTCCTGCTCGGGATAAAGCGCGATAATCACTTCACGAGCCGCAGCCGCCACGGCAGCATCGATCGAAGCCGTCGCCGGCGCCGTCTGCGTGAGTGCATAGGGTGTGTGCGTTTGATCGATGGCATTCACGGCGTCGTAGATGGCGACGTGCATCATCGCGTAGGCTCGCGACGAACGCGTGGGACCCATCTGAGCGTCGTCGGTCTGCACCACTTCGGCCAGGTGCTCATTCCAGGTGAGCACCGCATCGGCGGCCATCAACTCGCGCTTCTCGAGCGACTCCAAGAACATCCGGCGTTGCCGACTGCTGGCCGAAACGAGAATACCCCGAGCGCGCACAATCCAAGCCATTGGTTAGCTCCGCCATCCACAGGCAAATTCAACAAATCAGACTAGCAATCCATCGCTAGCAGGCGCGGTGATCGCCGCTGGGCTGGTAACTACCTGCCAGGACAATTTTGCGCACGATTATCTGTATTACGCTTATCGGAATATTGCGGTAGTTCCTGTTGTTCCGGTTGCGGAAAGATTGCGACATAGCGAAACTATGTCGCGCCGGAAACCTGTGCGGCTGCTAGCAGCTCTGGCTAATCGAATTTGCAGTTCGGCAAGCCGCGCTGCAGTTGCTCGCGGCCGGCGTCGGAAATCCCCGTGCTGCGCACCGCCAAAAAGCGGAGCGTTTGCAGCCGAAGGATCGCGGGCACGGCTGTGTCGTTGATCTCCGCTCCGACCAACAGCAACTGCTGCAAGTTGCGAAGCTCGCTCAATTGAGCAACTCCTTGCGAAGTGACGTGCGCATCGAGCAACTGCAAAAACTCCAACTGATGCAGACGAGCCAACTCCGGAGCGAGCGCATCGCTAGTTTGCGTTAAACCTAGAGATACATGCGTGAGTCGCGGATTGTTGTGCAGCAATTGCCGGCAGTCGTCGTCGATGCGGGGACCCATCAACCATAACTCTTTGAGACTGTGTTGATTGGCAAAGTACGCCAGCTGCCGCGGCCTGCAGTCGAGCGAAAGTATTTCGAGTTGCGCGAGCGAACGCAGCCCGGAAAGGTCGGCATCTCCGCCAAGAATGTCCAGGCGGAAGTTATCCGAACTCAGATCGAGGCGGACGAGATTCGGTAGCTCGCACAGCAGGCCGATACTTTCAGCGTCGAGCTGGACATGCCGCGGCGCTTGGACCCACATCACCTCATTGAGATGATCCGGCGGCAACAAGCTCGCATACCAAGGTTCCTTGCCCGACTGCGACAACTCGGGACGGCGCATCTTCACTTCGAACCCAAGCTTGCGAAGCTGCTTTGCAGCCGCATGCTCGCGCAGCTTACCCCGTCGCCAATGCGAAACCCAAGCCAAGGGAACGGCCAGAACCAGCAACACGATCAGCATTGCCCGCAAGCTGATCCGCCACGGACTGCGGACTTCGAGACTGGCAGGCGTGGAACGCATGACCGTAGTCTAACCCGTAAACCGCCAGCCATTGCGGCTTTCAGGGTTCAACCACTGGTTGAGATCCGTCAGGTTCGTCACTTTCATATTCTCGCCGTCCCAATCGATGGGTTTGCCGGCGCCGGCTCGCTGAGCGAGATTGCCGAGCAGCGTGAACTCGGTGAGCCGGGCGGAATATTCGAAGTGCGAAGCCGTGTCGGTCTTTCCTTCGCGAGCCGCACGGAGAAAATCACCGGCGGCGCCCGATGTGCGCGGCAGCACCTTGGGCGCTGTCGGCGTTTCCTGGCCGACGATGCGCACGCCTCCGCCGTAAGTGCCGGTGAAGAGAATACCCTTCTCGCCGACATACAGCGTGCCGTTGGAATCGAACTTTTCATTCGGATATTGCTTCTTCAGTTCCGTGAGGAGCGGCGGCACGTTCTGCACACCGTTGCGCACGCTCTTTACGGCTTTGTTCGAATCGCCCGTGTCCCCCTCGCCGGTGCGGCCGTCGTACCAATAGACCTTTACCGGTGGCATGTCGCCTTCCTTGGAACTGCGCGCCGCAAAATCCCAGCGCAGCCGACAGCCGGTTGGCGTTCGTTCGTTGCTGCCGCCGATGATTTGCTCGGCTTCGATGCGGGTCGGATGCTCGAGCTTCAGCGCCCAATACACGCCGTCGAGCACGTGGCAGCCCATGTTGCCCAGCGAACCATTGCCGAAGTCATGCCAGCCATGCCATTCGTGCGGATGCAGATCGACGTGAAAGTCACGATATGGCGACGGCCCGATCCACTCTTCCCAGTGCAAATTCGCTGGCGGAGTGCTCGACGCCGGCCGCGGCCCGATGCCGCCGTTTGCTCGATCGGTCCAGCTATGCGTTTCGGTGATCTTGCCCACCGCGCCGCTCCACACCAGCTCGCACAGCTTGCGATAACCTTCCTCGCAATGCCCTTGATTGCCCATCTGCGTCGTCACGTTGTACTTCTTCGCCGTGGCAATCAGTTGCCGAGCTTCGCCCACGGTGTGGCACAACGGCTTTTCGCAATACACGCCCTTGCCCAGCTGCATCGCAATCAGCGACGGCAGGGCATGCTGATGATTGGGAGTGGCAATGAAGACCACATCGATCTGCTTCGCCATTTTGTCGAACAGCGTGCGATAGTCGGTAAAGGTCTGCACCTTGTCGGCCTCGGCCCCTTTGCTTTGCGCGAGAGCCTTGGCCGTATCGAGCCGCTTTTCATCGACATCGACGAGCGCCACCAGGTTCTGTCCCGCTGCCGTCGCAATGTGCGTGCTCCCTCGGCCACCGCAGCCGATCACTGCGCAGTTGAGCTTCTGTTTCTCCTCGGCACTCCGCGCGCTGCGCGGTGCAAACATGCTGAGCGCACTGACACTGACAACGGCGGCTGCTGATTGCTGCAGAAACGATCGACGGGAAGTGCTCATGATTAGTACTCGGAGAGGGTCTTAGGTCGCGTAGCACGAACCCCTAGGTTCGTGCGAGCGTGGATAAAGTTTGGTCAATATTCAGCGACAACGACTCACACAAACCTAGGGGTTCGCGCTACGTCGCTCGTTCTCGGCAGCCATTTCTAAAATACGAATGTTCCGAAAATAAACCTGCGTGTGATGATCCTGCAGCACGATTCGCCCACGCGGCCGCTGGCCCCAGGTGCTGTTGCGAAAGTAGCTTTTGGCGAGCAGCGTCTTGAGTTCCTCGCTGCCGAACTCTGCCGTCACAACCTTCACACCGTTGAGCCAATGCTCCGTGCGATTGCCCTGGACGACGATCATTCCCTGATTGAATTCGTCAGCTGCAACCAGTTTGTGATCTTGCGGCGCGATGAGGTCATACAGCGAGCCGGTGGAATGCTGATCGATCTTGTCGCCGTCGGTGAAGCACTGATACTCCGGCCCGAACGCGTAGGTCTTACCCTTCTCTTCCTGCACGCGATACTTCACGCCGCTGTTTCCCTTCTTCCCAGGAAACCGCCACTCAAAGGCCAGCTGGAAGTTTTCGTACTCGTCGACGGTCGTCAGATCGCTGGCCAGTTTGCGATCGCCCAGACACTTCAAACAGCCGTCCTCGATCTTCCAACCGGCGGGAAACTCTTCGCTCCCCAAGCCGCGCCAACCCTTCGGCGTCACGCCATCAAAGAGCAGCTTCCAACCCGCAGCCTGTTCATCGGCGGAGAGCTTGGCCGGTTCCGCGGCAACAGATAGCGCCGGGCGCAACAGCGCCATCGGCAGCAGGGCAAAGAAGAAGGCAAGCGTTCTCATCAAAGAGTCATCGCAGGAGAGTGCGGACCAAGGCGGGTCCTTCAGTTAACTCCCTGCGAGCGCGAGATGCAAGTTACTTTTCGGCGAGGACAGCCGTCGCGGATGTCGCGGGCTCTACGGGCAACGAGTCAGCGACCTGCAACATCTCTGCTTCATATTGCCCGGCCAGATGCATGATGGAACCAGGCGCGACACCAGCGAGCACCACCAGAGCGCCGCACAATGTGGCGGCCACCAATGCACCCATGCCGCCGCCGGCGGGAACTGGCTCGGTCGACGACTGGAAGAACATCACGCTGACGAGCCGCAGATAATACGCGGCAGCAATCGCGGCGTTTAGGGCACCGATAATGAGCAGGGCCAGGAAGGCGAACCGCACATTCGGATCGACATTGCCGAGCGAGATTTCGAGAGCGCTCATGAACAGGCCAAACTTCCCCCAGAAACCCGCGAGGGGCGGCAAGCCAGCCATCGAGAACATGCAGACAGCAATGACCGCGGCGGCCAGCGGCTGCGATTTGCCGAGGCCGGCGAGTTCGTTGATCGATTGAATCTCACGCCGCTGCGAGCCGAGATAGGCGAGCGCGGTGAAAGTGCCGAGCGAAGCCAGCGAATAAACGACGACGTAAAAGACCATCGCCGTGACACCACCAGTGGCTTTCAATTCAGGAATGGCAACCGCACCGGTCGCCGCGGCCAAGCCGAGTAACAAGTAACCGCCGTGGGCGATCGCCGAGTAGGCCATCAGCCGGCGAATGTTCTTCTGCCAGAGAGCGCAGACATTACCGATGGTCATCGTCACGATGGCGAGGACGAGGGCCAACTGCCAGGCAAAGTCGGCCGAGATCGGCAGAGCGATGACCACCAGGCGAATGATACCCACCACGCCGGCAATCTTCGGCGCGACGGCCAGCAAACCTGCGTTGGCTGCGGTCGTGCCTTGATAAACATCAGGAGCATAAAAGTGGAACGGCGCTGCCGTGAGCTTGAAGCCAAGACCGGCCAGGATCAGCACGAGTGCCACCGGAGCCAAGGCAAGCAGCGCCCGAGTCGCCGTCGTCGGCGTGCTGTAAGAAACGTTCGGAGCTAACTTGAATGCCACCACTTTCTGAACAGGCTCGACCGTCGTTACAAACTGATCCTCGACAGTTACCTTACCGCTGACTTTTGCTTCGGCGGCATTTTCGGCAGCGTTCTTCAGCAGCACCTCGCGAATGCCGGGCGCTTTCGCCGTGCCTTGAATCGTCGTCGTACCGGCCATGCCGAACAAAAACGCCAAGCCGAAGAGGAGCAGCGCCGACGACATGATGCTGAGGAAGAAATACTTCATCGTCGCTTCGCTCGTTGCGCGATCGCGACGGCCGATGAAGAGCAGCACGTAGGTGGGAATCGAAATCAATTCGAAACCGAGGAACAGCAGCACCAGTTCGTTCGCGCCGGCCACGAGCATGAGGCCGACGACGATCAACATCAGCGAGCCGAGATACTCGGTGGCCAGCAACTTGTCGGTCGATTGAGAAGCGACCAGCGTGTAAGCAATGCCGAGCACAATCGCCAGCAACCGCAAGCAAGTGCTCATGCCGCTGCTGCTGATCGGGCCGCTGAAGACTTGTGCTTCGGTGCCGGTGTAAACGCGGCAGAGAATCCAGCCGAAGGCAACCACATACGATACGAGGGCGACGAGCGACCAGGCTTCGCGCTGACGAACGAACGCGCCGCCGACAAACAACAGCGTGGCGATGGCGAGCAGCAGAATTTCCGGACCGAGGAGGCCCAGGGTACTAGTTTCAACGTACACGGGCGATTTTCTCCGTCGTGTTCTGCTCTGTTTTCAGCTCGGCCCGCGGCTCCACCGCTTGATACGGCTGGTTCACGCGCTCGGCAGCCAACTTGTAAGCTTGCTCGATGGCCGGAGCCATCGGCTTCAGAAAGTGCTGCGGCGCCAGACCAATCCAAACCGCCAGAATCACGAGCGGCGCGAGGGCGGCGATTTCCCGCCAGTTCATATCTTCGATGTGATGATGCGCCGCTTCTTCCGGCTCCTTCAGCGGGCCGAAGAAGACGCGGCGAACCAGATAAAGCATGTACCACGCGCCCAGAGCGACGCTGCTGACAGACAACACCGAGATCACCATCCACTGCGTCTTCATCACGGCAGGCGCCTGAGCAAAGGCCCGCTGGAACATACCGCAGAGAATCATGATTTCGCCGGCAAAGCCATTCAGCGCCGGCACACCGATGCTGCTGAACGTAAAGAAGACCATGAAGAAGCCGATCCACGGCGTGCGATAAGCGAGGCCGCTCAGATCGGCAATCTGCCGCGTGTGATACCGCTCGTACACCATGCCGACCAGAGCGAAGAGTGCACCTGTGCTGATGCCGTGATTCACCATCTGCAGCACGCTCCCTTGCACGCCGAGCGGATTCAAAGCGAACAGCCCGAGCATACACACACCCAAGTGGCTGACCGACGAATAAGCAATCAACCGCTTGATATCGGCCTGGGCGAGCGCGACCAGCGCGCCGTAAATAATGCCTGCCACCGACAGCCAAAGCAGATACGGCATCGCCACGACGGTGGCATCGGGGAGCAATGGAATGCTGAACCGCAAAAAGCCGTAGACGCCGATCTTGAGCAAGATGCCCGCGAGGATCACCGAGCCTGCCGTCGGCGCTTGCACGTGGGCCAGCGGCAACCAGGTGTGCAGTGGGAACAGCGGCACCTTGATCGCGAAGCCGGCAAACAAGGCAATGAAGATCGTCAGCTGCCAGACCAGCGGCAGAGGCTGAGCTTGCAGGCGTTGCACGAGGTTGGCGATTTCGAAATCGAGGACTTTGCTGGCCCCGGTTTGATGCTGGTAATCCCACATCACGATCGCCAGCAAACCGAGAAACGTCAGCATGCTTCCCGCGAGCGTGAACAAGAAGAACTTGATCGCCGCGTACCGCCGATCTTCGCTCCCCCAAATACCAATCAGGAAAAAGAGCGGAATGAGCGTGAATTCGAAGAAGATATAAAACAGCAACAAGTCGCGCGAAGTGAATACCCCGAGGCAACCAAACTCCAGCAACAGCAGCATGCCGTAGAACAGTGCTTCGCGCTCTTTGATCGCTTCCCAGCTGACGAGTACCGCAGTAACCATCAGCACTGACGACAAACCGAACATCCACACGCCGAGGCCATCAAGGGCCACGCTGAACTTCACATCGATCGAGCCGATCGACGGCGCGAGCCAGGCATAATCGACGCCAGCGATGCCACCTGCCGCGGCAGCGGCGGGATTCTTCTCGGCTTCGCTCACGTAGCCGGTGCAGACGTTGATCACCACTAGCATGGTCAGCAGCGTGATGCCCAGCGCGGTATAGCGCACGGCGTTGCGGCCGAGCGGCTGCACCACCCACATCAGCGCAGCTCCAAGCAGCGGCAGGAAGATTGCAATCAGCAGCTGTGTACTCAGCGTATCCATGACACCTTATCCTGCCCAAAGCATGCGGGCAGCGAGCAAAATCACCACGCCCAAGACCATCGCGGCTGCGTAAAACTGCACGAGCCCCATCTGCAGTGCCCGCATCAGCCCGCCGAACTCGCGCGGAATCCAGCCGACCACATTGACCAGGCCGTCGATGATCCAGCGATCGACCCAATACAAAACTTGAGCGAGCACTTTCAACGGCCACACGATCATGCCGTAGAACAACTCGTCGAAGTAAAACTTGTTTTGCGACAAGCGATAGGGCGAAATGAATTGGAACATCAGGAGCGGCAACGCCAGCACCATCGACACGATGCCCAGCACCAAGCCAAGGAACGACACTACGAACCCGAGGCCAACGCTCCGCAACCAGCGAACCGGCCCGCCGATCCACCAGACGCGTTCGAGCTGCAGCACCCACTGCGGATCGGTGAAGCGTTCGACACCACGGAGTTCAAAAAACCCGCGGAGATAATCGACTTCCCTGCGCGAACCCAAATACAGATACAGCGCGAGCATGATGCCTGCGCCCGCGACCACGGTGCTGATGGCAGCGACGCTCAAGTGAAATTCCGGATGGGCCGGCCGTGTGGCAGCGACCAAACCCGTCGCCAGCGACGGCGTGGTGCCAATGTAGTTGGCCAGCAAATTCGTCGACGCACCATTCTGCAACCACACCGCCCCAATGAGCACGGCGGCAAAGGCCAGCACGATGAGCGGCCCCGTCATCATGGGCGGCGATTCATGGGCGTGATGACCGGCCTGCGGCGGGATTTTCTCCTCGCCATAGAACGTCATAAAGAACGCGCGGAACGTGTAGAACGCCGTCAAAAAGGCCGTGAAGATCGCGGAGTAGTAGAGCACGTTGTAAATCGTCGCGAACCGCGCAAGCTGCTCATGGCTCAGGGCAGCCAGCGGTGCGTTAACCGGCTTCTGATCGCTGTGGCTCTCCATGGGATGATGTTCACCCGCATGCGGATGGGCCATGTGCTCGAGCTCATGCACCTTGTCGTGCACGGCGCCGAGGATCGAATCCTTGCTCCAGAAACCAGCAAACGGCACGATACCCGCGAGGGCCAAGCACCCGCACAAAAACGTCCAGTGCGTGTAAGGCATCAGCTTTCGCAAGCCGCTGAATTGACGCATGTCGATGATGTGACCCATCGCATGCATCACGCTACCAGCGCCGAGGAACAACAACGCCTTGAAGAACGCGTGCGTGAACAAGTGGAACATGCCCGCCGTAATACCGGAGAACGTGCCCACGCCCAGCGCGAGAAACATGAAACCCAGCTGGCTGACCGTCGAGTAAGCGAGGACTCGCTTGAGGTCGAATTGCGTGAGCGCGATCAAGCCGGCAATGAGCGCGGTCAACGCACCGATGCACGAGACCACCAGTTGCGCCGTCGGCGACATCATGAACAGCGGCGTGCAGCGAGTCACCATATACACGCCGGCCGTAACCATCGTCGCCGCGTGGATGAGCGCGCTAACGGGAGTCGGACCTTCCATCGCGTCCGGCAACCACACATGCAACGGGAACTGAGCACTCTTGCCGCAAGCACCCACGAGCAACAACAAGCAAATCGCCGTGGCGATGCCACCGCCCACGTACAAGGCGTCCTTCAAACGGATCTGACCAAGCACGCCGCGGACGAGCGATTTGTCGGCAACCGCAGTCGGGCCGAACGTATCGATCAGTTCCCGTTCCGACATTGCAGTGGCTGCGGCAATCTTTTCCGGATCGGTCGTGCCGTCGCGCAGGCTATCGTGATAGTTCACCGTGCCGTACGTAATCCAAATCAAGAAGATGCCGAGGGCAAAACCAAAGTCGCCGATGCGATTGACCAGGAACGCCTTCATGCCGGCTGCGGCTGCTTCGGGCTTTTGATACCAAAAGCCGATGAGCAGATAGCTGCAGACACCGACCGCTTCCCAGAACACAAACAGCAGAATGAAATTGCTGACCGAAACCAGCATCGTCATCGAAAACACGAACAAACCGACAAACGCAAAGAACCGCCAATAGCCGCGGTCGCCATGCATGTAGCCAGCGCCGAAGATCGCCACCAGCGCGGCCACAAACGTGACCATCGAGAGCATCATGCTGGTTAAACCGTCGGCCCGCAGCGTGACATCGATGCGGAAGTCTTTCCAACCGGCATCGCTGGGGGCTTTCACCGCAGCATCGGCAGGAGCTGATTCCGTCGGAGCAGTCGGCTTCAGATCGTAAGCATTCGTGACCGTCGCCCAGTTCCAGAGCGTGACGACTTTTTCAAAGCCTTCGGGATGCTTTGGTTGTTCCAGTTGAATCTGCTGCAGCAACAGCAGGCTGCAGAGAAACGAACCGCCGATCGCGGCAATGACAGGCCAATGGCTGTTCTCGCGGAGCACGCGGGCGCCGAACAATCCGATCAGGATCGCAGCGGCCAGCGGCAGCGCGGGGATGAGCAGAAGGCAGAGTGTGATCGTGTCCATGCGTTACACCCGGCTCCGATGCGTTTGTTCGTCTTCGTTCGGCAGGGGCTCGCGGCCGGCGGGAGTGAGCGTGGGCCAAACCTGATCTTCGGCCCGTTCTTCGGGCACTTGTTGATCGATAAAAGCGGGCTGACCTTCTTCGCGCAGGTCTTGCCACACGAGGGAATCGAGATTGCCGGTCCGCTGCGCGAGCATCAGGATCAGGGCCATCGCAATGCCCGCTTCGCAGGCGGCGACCGTGATCATAAAGATCACCAGCGTCTGGCCATCCCAGGCCGTCGGGTTGCCGAGACTGCCGTGAAAGCGGCCAAAGGCCACGAGGCACACGGCCACGCCTTGCAGCATCATTTCGGCACAGAGAAACATGACGATCATGTTCCGCCGCACGAGAAAGCCGATCAGCCCTATCGCAAACAGCAGGCTGCCGACAATCAAATAGTTGTAGAGGAGACTTACTTCGTTCATGGGTTGGCTCCCTGCGCTGTATTCCCAGAGCTCAGGGCTTCTTCAACGCGGTCGCGCTGTTTGCCTTGAATGGCGATCGCCACGGCGCCGACGAGGGCGGCGAGCAACAACGTGCCGGCGACTTCAATGCTGATCAAGTGACGCGAGAACAAGTAACCGCCCAAGCGGGCCATGTGCTGCGAGTTCAGCACGTCGTTCGTTTCTTTTGGCAAGGCCGGAGGTGCTTCGGCCTGATCAGATTTCTTCAGCGCGGCCGCAGCCAGCGCTTCGCGAGCATTGATATCCCGCCCAGCCGCAACGGCCTGTTGCTTCAAACCACCCAGCAACATCGTGAGCATGGCCACGATTGCGGCGGCCGTGAGGACCGACATGGTCCGCGGAAACCAACCCCAGCTGATGCGATCGTAAGCAGCGTGCCCTTCGGGTTGAGCGAGCATGAGGACGAACAGAAATGTCACCACGATGGCGCCGGCGTAAACGACGATCGTCGCCACCGCTAGAAACTGCGCGCCTTGTTGAAAAAACAATCCCGATGTGCCGAGGAGCGACATTGCAAACCAGAGGGCCGAGTAAACCGGGCTCTGCGCCGTAATGCAGCCGATGGCTGAAATCAGCGTGATGGCAGCCATCAGCCAGAAGACGCCTTGCGCGGCGGGATTCGACAGCCAAGGAAGATCGGCGCCGAGCAAACCGAGCGCGATAATCAGCAGCAAACCGCCGAGCGTTTTGCCGAAGCGCGACTTCGGTGCTTCGACGGGTGGAGCACTCGAGCCGAGCATTGTGGCAAAGGCGGTGAGCGAGCGAATGCCCATCATCATCCACAACCCGATGCAGCCGAGGAACAAACCCCAGGACGTCGGGCACTTCACAATTTCGGCGAGCGTCAGCGATTCGGTCGCAGCTAGTAAGAAGGAACTCATGTGGCGGTTCCTCCCAGCGCCGGCGATTTCATCGGCTCTTTGTCCTTCGTCGCGTCATAGACGCTGAGGAGCTTTTCCTTGTCAAACATCATTTCTTCCCGGCTGCGACCGGTCAGGTTGTACAGGCTGGTGAGTTCCACCGCATCGACCGGGCAGGCTTCTTCGCACATGCCGCAGTAAATGCACCGCAGCTCGTCGATGACAAAGCTCTGCGGGTATTTCTCGCGATCCGGCCAAGGGCTTTCGGCCGCGATGATGTCGATGCAGTGAGCTGGGCATGCCGTCGCACAGAGGAAGCAGGCGACGCACTTCACGCGGCCTTGCTCATCTTTGTTGAGGCGATGCACGCCGCGATAGATGAGCGGGTTGCCGATCTTGGGTTCTTCGTCGGGATAGCTGACCGTGACCACGCCGCCGCCGAGCGACTTCGCCATGTGCTTGAACGTCGTCGTCAGCCCTTGGACGAACAGCGGTAGATAGAGCATCCCCGCCAAACCCAGCTTGGGCTCTTCGATCCACGTGATGTTCGGGTCGTCGGGTTTCATTGTTTATTGCAGATGTCAGATTTCGAGTTTTTGCTGCGAGTACGCAGATTGCAGATTCGATTTAGATCTGGGCGTCGACTTCGGCGAGGGACAGATCGCGGCGCGGGCGGTTGTCGGTCACGAGTGGGTTGCTAAGGGCCATGCACAACCAACCGGCGACGAGCACGATCCAGCCGACGGCGATGGCGATGACTTTGCCGTTCAGTGTTTCGGGCTTGGTGAACTCTTGCACGACGGCGACGGCGACCAAATTCAAAATGCCGAGCGGCAGCATGATCTTCCAAGCGAGCGACATCAGCTGATCGAAGCGGAACCGCGGCCAGCTCCAGCGGACGAGCATGAAGAACACAATCACGCCGAAGATCTTGGCTTGCAACACGCCAATGCGCAGAGCAGCCGTGAACCACGTGATCTTTTCGTTATCGAGATCCCCCGTGATAAACGGCAAGTGCCAGCCGCCGAGGAACAACTGCACGATGAGGAACGACGCCGCGATCATGTGCAGGAACTCAGCCACCAGGAACAGCAGCAGCTTCATGCCGGCATATTCGGTGTGATAACCGCCGATCAGTTCCTGTTCGGCTTCGGGCAAGTCGAACGGCAAACGCGAGGCTTCGGCAAAGGCGGCGATCAAAAACACAATGAAGCCCAGCGGCTGCAGAATGCCATACCAACCTTGCACGGCCTGAGCCTTGGTAATCGTATCGATATCGAGTGAACCAGCCGCGAGGACCACGCCGAGAATGCCGAGGCTCAGCGGCAGTTCATACGCGATGAGTTGGGCGCTGCTGCGGAGGCCACCGAGGAAGCTGTACTTGTTGTTGCTCGACCAGCCGCCCAGGATCACGCCATAAACGGCAATGCTGCTGAGCGCGAAGATCAAAATCAGGCCGACGTCGATTCCCGGCGCGGCGATCATCTCGACGTTGTGGCCGCTATCGACCACACCAACCTGAGGAACGCCGACCTTGAAGTGCGGAATCAGGCTCCCCATCGGGATAACGACGAACGTCGTGAGTGCCGCCGTCAGGATCACGACCGGCGCGATCGCATAGAGCGCGTGGTTGACGTGAGCCGGCGTGTAGTTCTCTTTCAAGATGAACTTGATGCCGTCAGCCAGCGGTTGACCGAGGCCGAACAGGCGGACCTTCGTGCCGGGAATGCCGACGCGGTTCGGGCCGATGCGGTCCTGCACCCAAGCGGCCATACGGCGCTCGAGGAGCACGAAGTACGCAGCCGCCGTCATCATCCCGCCGAGGATGATGGCGATTTTGATTCCGGTTTCGAGAAGGAGTTGCGTCATCCTAGGTCGCTGCTCCTGCCAATTGCTGCCCTGCGGCAGCCAGTTGATTCACTTTCAAATCGACACCCACCTCGGGAATGTCGCCCATCGCCGCCGAGAAATAACCAATCTCGCGCGAGACATCGGCCAGCACTTGCTTGGCGCGGAACAATCCGCTGCCGCCGGTCAGCTGCCAGAAGAGTTGTCCTTCGACCTTCACGCCCGCCGGAGCGCGAATGGCCCAGCGGAACGACTGCAGCCGATCTTGATAATTGACGTACGAACCTTCGCGCTCGGCGAATGTGCCGCCGGGCAATTGGAAGGTCGCGGCATTCCACAGTGGCGAAGCAAAGCAGTCGTGTACGACGAGCGTCTTCACGCCGGCGAGCTTCGCGGCATCGGCATCGGTGTGCCAGGCGCTCTTATAACCGCCGCTGATCCACACGCCGCCGAGCGACGCGGCCTGGTCGTTCAAAAAGTCTTCCCAGCTGATCAACTTGCCAGCGAAGTACGCAGCGACCGCTTCCACGCCACGGCGGTTCGGGCATTTTTCGCTGTGAATGACGAAGCCGTTCTTGAATTTCTCGTCCTTGCCTTCGACGGGAATCGGCCCCATCGCGACAACGGCATTCGGATCGAGACCGCGCACATACTTCGCGAGGAGGTACGCTTCTTCGACAGTCAAATGCGGCGACAGAACAACGCCGAGCTTGCCCGCAGCCTTCAGCGACTTATCGAGTTCGGCAGGGAGCAGATGCCAATCGAGATTTGAGTAATCGCCGTTGCTGCTAGTCGTCGACTTGCGACGAAGTTCCAGCAAGCGGTTCGGATCGTGAACGTGTTTCCAGTCGTACCGACCTTCGTCGCACATCCACCAGGTGTTGATGTGCGGATTCTCGCGCGGCTTGAGACGATAGACGTGATCTTGATTCTCTTCGACCTTGATCGAGCAACCAGTGCTGCAACCGGCGCACACGTTGTCGTGGCTCTTCATGAACCAGACGCGTTGCTTGTAAAGGAAATCCTTATCGCCGAGCGCGCCGACGGGGCAGAGGTCGCAAACGTTGCCCGATAGCTTATTCTCGAGCGGGAAATGAATCTCGCCGTTCTCGTAACGGAAGACGTCGATCTCTTCGTGAGCGCCGCGGTTGATCACCATCAATTCGCTGGTACCGCTGATCTCGCGGGTGAATCGCACGCAGCGGGTGCACATCACGCAACGATCGACAAACAGCGTGACCGTGTCGCCCAGATCGCGACGGCGACTCGTGAAAGGTTGAATGTCGGCGCGACGCGATTCGCGGCCGTGTTCGAAGTGATAATCCTGCAACGAGCATTCGCCCGCTTTGTCGCAGATGGGGCAATCGACCGGATGGCGGAGGAGCAAATCCTCTTCGACCATCGCGCGGGCATCGATCACCTTTTGGCTGTTGGTGACGAAGACCGTGCCGTCCTTGGCCGGCGTTTGGCAGGCAGGAACGAGCCGCGGCTGCATCGCGATCTTGCCGGTCGCGGCATCTTTTTGTCCGCATTCGACGAGGCACATGCGGCAACTGGCAACGACAGACAGGCCCGGATGCCAGCAGTAATGCGGCACTTCCGCGCCGACCCGCCGAGCGACCTGAATGCCGTTCAGCCGCTCGTTCGCGCCGATCTCGACTTCTTTTCCATCAACAATGACGACTGGCATAAGTTCTTTTGATTAATGAATGCTCAGCAACTGCAACGCCCGCACCGGCTCGGTGTTCGCCCAGCCGTCGGGGTTCGTGCGCTTGATGTATTCTTCCAGTTCTCCGCGATACTTCTTGAGCGTGTTCTTGAGCGGCCAGGCGGCGCCGTCGGCCAGACCGCAGATCGTCGTCCCCGGCATGATGCCGATCGTGTCGCCGATTTCGGCAAGCAGGTCGAGATCCTTCAAACGGCCCTTTCCGGCCTTGATGCGGGTCAGCAGCTTCGTCGCCCAGCTGGTTCCTTCGCGGCACGGCGTGCATTGGCCACAGCTCTCGTGCGAGAAGAAGCGGGCGCTGTTCATCAGGTAATCGACCATCTGCACGGTCTCGTCCATAACGACGACTGCTGCCGTGCCGAGACCGAGGCAGCCGAATTTGCCGGGGCCGTTGAAATCGAGCGGGCAGTGGAACTCATCCGCCTTGAGGATGCCCATGCTAATACCGCCCGGAATGCAAGCCTTGGCTTTGCGACCCTTCCAAATGCCGCCGCCATATTTTTCGATCAGGTCGGTCACCGTGATGCCCAGCGGCGCTTCGTAGCAGCCGGGCTTGTTGATGTGACCGCTGAGGCAATACAGCTTCGGGCCGTAGCTGCCGGCATCGCGCGGGTTGTTCGGATCGGGCGGCACACCGATCGATTTGAACCAATCGACGCCGCGATCGAAAATGTGCTTCACGCAGGCCGCAGTCTCGACGTTGTTCACGACGGTCGGCTTGCGGAACGCGCCTTCGACGGCGGGGAAGGGTGGTTTGATCCGCGGCCAGGCCCGTTTCCCTTCGAGGCTTTCGATCAGGCCGGTTTCCTCGCCGCAGATGTAAGCGCCGGCCCCGCGATGCAGGAAGATATCGAGCGAATAGTCGCTGCCGAAAATGTTCTTGCCGAGATAGCCTGCCGCGTAGCATTCCTTGATCGCATTTAGCGTCCGCTTGTAAGCCAGCGGATATTCGCAGCGCATGAAGTAGTACGCGGTTTTGCAATTCGTCGCGTAGCAGCTGATCATCATCCCTTCGAGAACCTGGTGCGGATCGTCTTCCATCAGCACGCGGTTGTTGAAGGTGCCCGGTTCGCTCTCGTCGGCGTTGAGGCAAAAATAAATTGGGCCGGGATGATTTTGCGGCAGGAACGTCCACTTCAGACCAGTCGGAAAACCCGCGCCGCCGCGGCCACGAAGACCGCTGGCCTTCACCGTTTCGGCGACGTCTTTGGGCGCGATCTTGCCGAGGACTTTGCGCACGGCTTGGTAGCCACCGGTCTCTTCATAGACACGACGGGTCCAGCTTTCGTCTTTGCCGACGTTGGCGAGCAGGACTGGTTCGAATTCGGCCATTACTTAATCCCTGCCATCAACTTGTCTGCTTGTTCTTGCGAGACGCTCTTATGCAGATCGTCGCCGGCCAGGATGCACGGGGCATGTTCGCACGCGCCGAGGCACTCGGCATATTCGAGCGAAATCCGGCCGTCCGCCGTCGTTTCGCCCGCCTTCACGTGCAGCTTGTGCTCCATGTGTTCGAGCAATTCATCGGCGCCGCGCAGAGCACAAGCGATCGAACGGCAAACCCACACGCGGCAGTTGCCGCCCGGCTTGTCTTGCTTGAAGTAGCCGTAGAACGTGAGCGTGTCTTGCACCTGCGACGGATGGAGCTCGAGGATCTGCGCGATCTCGACCACTGCCTGCCGCGGCACGCAGCGGAGCTTTTCGTTGACGATGTGCAGCGCCGGCACGGTCGCGGCTTGCTTCGACGGATAACGCGAAACAAACTCGTTGATCTCGGCGATCATTTCGTCGGTAAGGATGCGTTCTGCCATAGCTTTAACGATCGAGTTCCGCGGCGATGATGTTCAAACTGCCGAGCACGGCGACGACGTCCGAGAGCGTGTGTCCGCGAATGAGCTTCGGGAACAGCGCGAAGTGAATGTACGACGGCGGTCGGCAACGAGCCCGATAAGCCACGTCGCTCCCATCGCCGGCCACATAAAAACCGAGCTCGCCGTTCGGCGATTCGATCGCGCTGTAAATCTCTTCGTTCGGCACGACGAAACCGCGATTGAGCATCACCAGTTCGAAGTGCGTGATCGTCCCTTCGATGGTTTGATAAACCTGCGCCTTCGTCGGCAACGTCGTCCGCTCATCGACGCCCACATTGATCGGCCCAGCCGGCAGATTCTCGAGGGCCTGATGAATGATCTTCAGGCTCTCCTTCATCTCGGCAAGACGCACGTAGTACCGAGCAAAGCAATCGCCCGACTTCGCGCAGCAAACATTGAAATCGAAGTCAGCGTAAGCCAGATATGGCTCATCCTTGCGGAGGTCGCGGGTCACACCGCTGGCGCGAGCGACCGGGCCGGTCGCGCTCCAGTTGGTGGCTTCTTCCTTGGTGAGCACGCCCACGCCTTTGGTACGGTCGACGTAGATGCGATTGCGATTCAGCAACGCTTCCATATCGCGGAGCGTATCGGGAAACGTCTTCAGGAACTTGCGGATCTTTTCGATCACGAGCGGCGTGAAGTCCTGCGACAAGCCGCCGACGCGAGTAAAGCTCGGATGGAACCGCTGGCCACTCAGCGTTTCGAAAATGTCGTAGATGACTTCGCGCTGATAAAAGGCGTACAGAAAAAACGTGAACGCACCGGTATCGAGCCCCATGGCCCCAGTGCTGAGCAAGTGATCGCTAATGCGGGCCAACTCGGCGACGATCACGCGAATGTATTTGCAGCGATTGGTGATCTCGATGCCCAGCAGCTTTTCGACCGCACAGTGCCAGGCCACGTTATTCGCAACCGGCGAGATGTAATTCATCCGGTCGGTGATGGTGACGTATTGGTTGTAATCGAGGTGTTCGCCGAGCTTTTCGAAGCCGCTGTGCAGATAGCCGATGTCGGGCATCGCATCGACGACCCGTTCGCCGTCGAGCTTCAGCACGATGCGCAGCGTGGTGTGCGTGGCCGGATGCTGCGGGCCGAAGTTGAGCGTCCACAGGTAGTCCTGCTTGGCTGCCGTCGGGTTTTCGGTGGCGATGGACATGGGGGAAGGGGCTGGGGGCTAGGAACTAGGGGCTAGGGATGGGACTAGGCCTGATTCCTCGTGATGACTGGGAAATTATGCCGTTCGCCGCGGCCCTGCATTGGGTAATCCTTCCGCAGCGGGAACGAGGCGAACTCTTCGGGCATCAGAATGCGGCGCAGGTCGGGATGACCGACGAACTCGATGCCGAACATGTCGTACACTTCGCGCTCGAGCCAATTCGCGCCGTTCCAAAACTGGCACATCGACTCGATCTTCAGGTCGGGCTCATTCAAAAAGGCCCGCACGATCAGTCGTTCGTTGGTGATCGTGTTGGTCAGGATATAGACCAAGCCGAAGCGGTCGCTTGCGTCGCGATAGTTCAGGTAGTCGACGCAGGTCACTTCCGACAGCAGATCGAACGAGCGAGCTTCCTTCAGCATCCGCATCGTCGACACAAAATCGGCCCGCGGCACGACGACGCGCGTTTCGTTGCGAAACGTGGTCACCTGCTCCTTGCCGAAGCGGCTTTCCATCGCGGTGATTGTTTCAGGTGTGGCTGGCATCTGTTGATTCCCGATGCGAAGCATCGGAGGTAGCCCGACGCGTGAGCGAGGGGATGGGCGACTGGTGGTTGAGCTTTGATTTAAGGTGAACAAGGCTGGCGAGGTTGTGTGCAATGGTTCGTTGGTACCCGCCGCCTCCTCGCTTACGCGTCGGGCTACCTGCGTCGCTGCGCGACTTATTTCTTGAGGACTATTTTTTGAGGACAACGGACTCCGGATGGAAATACGCCGTTTGGCCGTACATGGGCAATTCTTGCAGAGCCCGCTTGGTCTCTTGAGCGGCCGCGGTTTCGAACTCAGCGCCGCCGATCGTCCCCTCCCGCTGGATCTTGTCCTGCAGGTCCATGATCGCTTGAATCAGCTGTTCGGGCCGCGGTGGGCAACCGGGGATGTACATATCGACGGGAATGAAGCGATCGATCCCCTGCACAACGGCATAGGTGTCGAACACGCCGCCGGTCGAGGCGCACGCACCCATCGAGATACACCACTTGGGTTCGTGCATCTGCTGCCAGATTCGCTGCAGAACGGGGAGCATCTTCATCGCCACCCGGCCGGCGACGATCATCAGGTCGCATTGCCGCGGGCTAAAGCGAAAGACTTCGGCGCCGAAACGGGCCAAGTCGTGCTTGCTAGCACCGGTGGCCATCAGCTCGATACCGCAGCAAGCCGTGGCAAACGGCATTGGCCACAGACTGTTCTTGCGGCACCAACTGGCCAGCTCATCGAGCTTGGTAACAACGACGTTCTCGGGCAGATCGGGCGAATGCTCTAGCGCCATTGGAAAACCCCTTTCCGCCAGGCATAAACCAAACCCACCGCCAGCAGGGCGATGAAGACCATGGCTTCGCCGAAAATCAAGCCGCGGGAAAGACTTGCGCCGGCCGCGTTCGCCGCCCGAACGGCAGAATCAAGGCCTGCATCGTTCCGGCTGGCGACAGCCCAGGGATATAAGAAGAGGAGTTCGACATCGAACACTAGGAACGCGATGGCGACCAGGTGAAAACGGACGTCAAATTTCTTGTGTGCGTCGTGAATCGGATCCATGCCGCTTTCGTACGGCATGCGTTTGACCGCGGAATTTCGCTTCGGTCCGAATAGAGAACCGGCAAACAGCATGACGAGCGCGAGGCCCGCCGCCGCGACGGCAAACAGCAAAATGGGGAGCAGTTTGAGTTCCATAACCCCAAAACTTCCAAGCGGTTGCGATGTTTCTTCTGGACTTTGTGAATCTTATCACAAGCCCCAATCCGAAGAAAACCCATCTTTCGTCTGGGTTCGCGCTTTGAACATATCGCCCGCTAGCCAAGGGGTCAATCGGGCGGAGGACCGCCTTAAGTAGGACGGACCAATGGTCCGTCTCGGAAGCGGGCACCGTGCCAAACCAGGCGCACTCGCCGCATTTGGCTGGACCAATGGTCCGGCCTGCGGATGAAATCACCCTTGCCAGTTCGGCGGCATGTCGGGTTGTTGCCAGGCGCTCATGCCGCCGTCGACGAGCAACATTTGACCGTGGACGTGTTCGGCGGCATCGGAACAAAGAAAAACTGCGGCCCCGCCGCAGACATCGCTGTGCGGCACCTGGCCGTTGGGCGTGTGCAGTTCCATCCAACGGCGGAAACGTTGGTCGCGATCGATCACGCTGGTCAGCGGCGTGCGAACCAGCCCGGGGGCGAGGCCATTCACGCGAATGTCGTGCGGCGCGAGGGCCACGCACAATGACTTGACCATGGCTTCGATGGCGCCCTTCGTCGAGTCATAGCAAGTGTGCGTCGGCTCAGCGAGTCGGCCGTTGATCGAGCCGATCATCAGCACGCGGCCGGCGACGCGGTTCTGCGTCCACCGCCAGGCGAATCGCTGCGTCAGAAAATAAACACTCGCTACGTTCAGTCGCCAGGTTTGTTCCCAGGTTTGCCAATCCATTTCCAGGAACGGCAGGTCGATGTACGTGCCGGCGTTGTTCACCAGAATGTCGAGCTTCGGCTGCACGCGAATGGCCTGGTCGAATAGTGTGTCGACGGCTTCGATCGTCGGCGCCGCGAGATCGCCGGTGACGAAGTCGACCTGCACGCCGGTTTCCTGGCAGATCTGCAGCACCTCCTCGGCATTTTCATCGCGCTGCCGACCGTGCAAAACCAGATTCGCGCCGGCCTTGGCAAACGCTTCGGCAATCGAACGGCCGACCCCTTTGGTGGAACCAGTGATGAGAGCAGAGTGGCCTTTGAGATCGATCATGGCGGAGTCCTGGCGAGCAGCGTTCTGGCGAGCAGGAACGGATGAGAGGTGACTCTAACGTAGGCGAGGCACTCCGTGACTCGCAAGCACTGAAGTCCGCAGGCTTGTCGCTTTAAAAAAAAACGAACGAACCGCATGACAAACCCGTGGCATTTGTCTGAATTCTGGCGAATTCAGCTACATCCCAGCGGCGAGCCTTACTGCCTGCAAAGCCCTTGGTGATTAAGGTAGACTCAAATCAGTTACAACCTGGCAATAGTTAAGAAAATATTTCGTGCCTGACATTTCTCAATGCATCTGGCTCTGCCTGGCCGCGGCGGTGGCGGGGGGCGTGAATGCGCTGGCTGGCGGCGGCACGTTGTTGACGTTTCCCGCGCTCATCGCGGCGATGCGAGCGCTTGGCTACGAAGAAGATCTGGCTGCCGTGCTCGCCAATGGGACGAGCACCGTCGCGCTCGCTCCAGCGTCGTTCAGCAGTGCCTGGGCATATCGCCAGGACCTGATGAAAGAGTGGAAATGGCTGAAGTTGCTGATCGGCCCGAGCATTGTCGGCGGTGTACTCGGCACGTGGTTGGTGACGAGCACCAACCCGAAATACTTCGGCGCACTGGTCCCTTGGCTGATCTTTGGCGCGTCGCTGCTGTTTGCATTACAGCCGCTGTTGACCAAAAAGAAAGCGATCGAGAAAGCGGACCTGCCGCAACCGGTGCCGGAGCATTCGCTGGGCAAGTTGATGGCCATCGTGCTGTTTCAATTTATGGTGGCCATCTACGGCGGCTACTTCGGCGCGGGGATCGGCATTCTCATGCTCTCGGCGCTGTCGCTCATCGGCTTGTCGAACATGCATGAGATGAACGCCATCAAAACGGTACTCGCCGGCTGCATTAATTGTATGTCGGTGCTGGTGTTTACTTACAAGCAGAAGATCCATTGGCCGATCGCGGCGATGATGATGGCCTCTGCGATTGCGGGAGGTTACCTGGCCGCGGCTTTTGGTCGCAAGGTGAAGCCGATTTACATTCGCTGGCTGGTGATTGTGATCGGCTTCACGCTGTCGGCGTGGTACTTCTACCAGCGATTCACGGCGAAATAGACCTATGTTCGAGCGCAAAAGTCTCCGCTGGCCGATCTCGCTCGGCGTCGTGCTGATCGTAATGGTCGTGGTGATGCTCGTCGGCTCGATCCTCACGCTGATCGTCGCCGCCCTCAACTCGCCGACGAGCGCGGCCTGGTACTGGGCTTGGCTGGCGATCGGCAGCACGCTGCTGACATTCATTTTGCTCGGCGTGGTGATGTATCTCGTCTTGTCGATCCGCGCAGTCAATCTGACGAAGCGGCAGTCGAACTTCATCGACAGTGTTACGCATGAACTGAAATCGCCGATCGCCTCGCTCAAACTCTACATCCAAACACTCAACCGCCGACAACTGCCTCCCGATGAACAAGAGGCTTTTTTCAAAGGGATGCTCGAAGACGTCGAGCGACTCGATACGCTGATCAATCACCTGCTCGATGTCGCTCGCCTGGAACGAGTCGCCAAGCCGGGCGAGGATGAAGACGTTTATATCGACGATGTGCTGCGGAGTTGCGCTCAGCAGGTTTGCCATCGGCACCAGGTGCCGCCAGAAACGGTTCGCTGCGAACTAGAACAAGCCATCGTCCGCTGCCGGCGAGTGGATCTGGAACTCGTCTTCCGCAACTTGATCGACAACGCGGTGAAATATGCCGCGACGGATCAGCCCGAAGTCGAGATCAAAATGGATCTCACGCAACCGGGGCGCGTGATCGTGCGCGTCAGCGACAATGGCAAGGGAATTCCCGCCGAACAGCGTCGCAAGATTTTTGGCCGATTTGTGCGCCTCGGCAGCGAATTAGAGAGAGACAAGCCCGGCACCGGCTTGGGACTGTATATCGTGCGGACGTTGCTCTCTCGGCTGCGCAGCCAAATTCAGGTCCGCGATCGGGCGGTGGGACAGGGAACGGAGTTTGAAGTGAATTTGCCGCGGGAAGAAGCCTAATACGTCGCTTTCCTATCCGAATTGCTTTCTATTCTGCTCTGCCTTTCGCAAGTGCAAAGAAGATTGAAAGTACAAAAGGTGTGGAATGAAGAAAACTGAGTGCCTGCGCTGCGGTTCCGAAAAGATCATGTACAACGTGCCGATGGCGGATCATGTTGGTGGCCAGATTTCGCGGCCCGCGCAAGTCGAAATTCATGGCAACCCCGCAGCTTGGTTCAACAAAGAAACCGCGGTGGGGCAGATCTCTCTGACTATCTGCGGCGAGTGTGGCTTCGCCGAGATGTACGTCAAAAACTTTCGCGAACTGTATGAGAAGTGCGTGCAGTCGCAGCCCTTACCTTAGCTCGGGAAAAAACTGACACCGAGTGGTACGGCCGCCACCGCTGCTCTCTACTGACGATCGGCCTGTTACTTCATTTGCCAGCCAGGCAAAGGAGAGCAGCGAGAAGAAAATCGAGAGTGGAGGGCGGAAAATGAAAACACCCGAATGTCTTCGCTGCGGTTCGCCAAAGCTAATGCACAACATGCCGCTGCAAGATCACTATGGTGATATGGGCAGCAAAACCCGGCCCGCCGAGGTTGCCGTGCATGGCAAGCCCGAGGCTTGGTTCTTTAAGGAAACATCGAAGGGGCAGTTATCGCTAACCGTCTGCGGCGATTGCGGCTACGCCGAACTGCACGTCAATAACTATCGCGAGTTGTACGAGAAGTATCAGCAGGCAAGAGAGCCGCGACCTTAGTTGCCTGGTGAAGCGTGCGTAAATGCCCTCAGTGCGGAGCGAACCTACTGACGAACTGCGTCGAATGCCCAATCTGCGCGATGCCTGATGGCGGTGCTCAGATCCACGCCGTCGGCCCGTGCGAGGCTATGGCCAACAAGAGTAACTTCGTCCTCTGGCCGTGGCTGGTCGGCGTGTTGTTTCCGCCCCTCGGCATTCTCCTTGGGGCGATTTATCTTGCCCAGAAGTTGAGTCCGCCGCAAAACCCGGATGGCAGCAATGATGACACCACTGCTTCAGACGGCTCCCAAACGCTCAAAAAATAGCCGAATGGGCGAAACCGACAGCCCGGCCCGGCCGTCTTATTCACAGCAATCCGCCGTGGTTGCCGACTCTGGCAGGGGCGGCCACGGGTCGTGAGCTAGGTTTACATGGGACATTGCGCGCTCAGGGTTGTGATGTAATTCTCTTAAAATCGTTGGGGATCACCCAAATCGGCTCAGAATCGCACACGACTCACGTCAATTTTAAAGAACAATCTTTCACCTCTCCAAAGGCTCCTGTCATGGCGATTTCGAACCCGTTCAAAAGGTGGCTGGCCCGGGCGGCGATTGCCGTGGCTGTCGGCTTGGGACCGATGTTTCTGTCGGCAGGCTCAATGAGTTTGTCGGCACAAGAGAAGGACAAGGCCGCCGACATTCCGGTGAAGCGGGTGGTGATGTTCAGCAGCGGCGTGGCGTTCTTCGAGCACGCTGGCAAGGTCGATGGCAATGCCTCGGTCGACATGAAGTTCAATGTGAAGGACATCAACGACTTGCTGAAGAGCATGGTGCTGCAAGATCTGGGTGGCGGCCGCATCTCGACGGTCAGCTACGGCAGCCGCGAGCCGATCACGCGAACCCTTGGGACGTTTTCGATCGACCTGACGCGCAATCCCACGCTCGGCGATTTGCTGCAGCAGATCCGCGGCGAACAGATCGAGATCGACGCGCCGACCAAAGTTACCGGCACCATCCTCGGCGTCGAAACGCGCAAGGTCCCCGCTGGCGATCAGGTGGTCGATGAGAAGTTCGTCAACCTGCTGACTGCCGATGGTTTGCGCAGCGTGTCGCTCGGCAATGTCGGTCGCATCAAACTGAGCAACGCCAAGCTCGATGCCGAACTGCGGCAAGCGCTGATGGTGCTCGCAATGGGCAAGGACTCCGAAAAGAAAACCGTTTCGCTGTCGTTCCTCGGCGGCGGCAAACGCGACGTCAACATCGGCTACATCCAGGAAGCGCCGATCTGGAAGACCAGCTATCGGCTCGTGTTGTCGGACGACGAAAAGCCGTTCCTGCAAGGCTGGGCGATTGTCGAGAACACCACCGAAGCCGATTGGGACAACGTCACGCTCACGCTCGTCAGCGGCCGGCCCATTTCGTTTGTGATGGATCTGTATCAGCCCCTTTATGTCAATCGTCCGGAAGTGAAGCCCGAGTTGTACTCTTCGCTACGTCCACGCACGTACGAACAAGACTTGGCCTCGGCCGACGATGAGTTCCGCCGCGCTGGCGAAGTGCAGGAGAAGGCCAAGCAATTAGGCGATCAAATGCGCCGTGCTCCCGCGTTGGCGGCAGCCGTTCCGCAGGCTCCCGGAAAGCCCGGCGATGGTTATGCGTTCGGAGCCAATGCTGGTCAGGCGGCCAAGGGCGAATACCGGATGGATCTGCAGCGCGGCGGTCAGTCGGTCGCGCAGGCCGGCGACGTCGGCGAAATGTTCCGCTACCAAATCGCCACACCAGTGAAGCTGCAGCGCAGTCAAAGCGCGATGCTGCCGATCGTCAACGAATCGGTGGCCGGCGACAAAGTTTCGATCTACAACGAATCGCAGCACGCCAAGCATCCGCTGAATGGGCTGAAACTAAAGAACACGACCGATCTGCATTTGATGCAAGGTCCAATCACGGTCTTCGATGACAACGCCTACGCCGGCGACGCACAGATCCAAGCCCTGCAGCCCGGCACCGAACGACTCATCAGCTATGCAATGGATCTCGATACCGAAGTCGCGCCGTCGAACAAGCAAGATCCGCAATCGCTCACCACGGTGCGCATCAGCAAGGGAACGCTCTACACGAGTCACAAGAACGTGCGCACCAAATCGTTCCTGGTGAAGAACAGCGGCAAGAAGAGCAAGAAGGTGCTCATCGAACATCCGCTGCAACAGCCTTGGACGCTCGTCTCGCCGAAAGAAGCCGACGAAAAAACCCGCGATCAATATCGCTTCGCCGTGACGGCAGAACCGGGCAAACCGGCGACGCTCGATGTGAAAGAGGAATACACTTCGAACGAGCAAGTCGCGATCAACAATCTCGATTCAAACACGATTCAGTACTATCTGAACGCCACCGTGGTCGGCGAGGACGTGAAGAAGGCTCTCCGCGAAGTCATCACGCGCAAGGGTGTGATCGCGCAGGCCGTTGCCAAACGACAAGAGCTCGAACGGCAGGTCACGGTCATCGATCAAGAGCAGAAGCGGATTCGCGACAACATGGCTCAGCTGCCGAAGGACTCCGATCTCTTCCGCCGTTACGTGACGAAGTTCACGCAACAAGAAGACACCATCGAAGGGCTGCGAACGCAGATCACGGCTTCGCTGGCCGAAGAACAAAAGCTGCGGCAGAGCCTGGATACCTATTTGATCGGCTTGGAATTGAAGTAATCGATTCTCACTCAACGCTTCAGCGTGGCGAACAGCGCCACGCCCCAGGTCGCGCCTGCACAGAGCCAGGCAAAGAGATCGCCGACGGAGTGATACGGACTTCGTCGGCCGTCAGGAACGACGCTGGCAACGAGCGGTTTCGGCGAACGCTTCGGGCCGCGCTCGATCACCCGGCCGTTGCCGTCGATGTGGGCCGAGATGCCGGTGTTGGCTGCGATGATCACTGGCTTGCGGTTTTCGATTGCGCGAAACACGCTGCAGCGGAAATGGAGATCGAGAATCCCGCTTGCCTTGAACCAGCCGTCGTTGCTGATGTTCACAATGGCATCGATCGGCCGTTTGTTTTCCTGTTCCAAATGGCTCACTTGCTGCCGCAACAGATGCGGCACGGTGCTTTCGAAACAGATATTCGGCGCGAGCGCGTAATCACGCACTTCCATCAGCACGGGCTCATTGCCGACCGACATTCCTTCGCCAATCGGAGTGAGACTCGTCAAAGCAGGAAAGAGATCGGTCAGCGGCACGAATTCGCCGAACATGACCGGATGCATTTTGTAATAGCGATTGACTAAGCCCTTGCCCGGCGCGGCGAGCAGCGCGACGTTGTAGTTCTTCGGCTGTGGATTCTCGTCGCGCAGATCAAACTGCAACGTCGTCGTCCCAAAGAGGAACTGACTCTCCGGCAGGAAGCGTTGCACTTCACCGAGCGTAGTTTCAAACAGCCCCTGCCAACTCTTGATGAACTGTCGCTTCTCGGCATTGATGCTTGAGTCGGTCAGCTGGTTCGCCGACTTCGTTTGAAACTCGGCTACGGCGAACATCGATTCCGGCCACACAACCAGATCGATCTGCGGCGACTTGGCGAGGGTCTCGCGCGTGAGTGGATCGTACTGGCCGAAGGTTTCCTTCATGCGTTCCTGCGGATGCTGATCGAACCGCGTATCGAGCGAACCCTGAATCAGCGCGACTTGCAGCGGCTTGCGATTGTTCTCAGGAAGCTTTTCTGCCAGGCGATACCAGCCGTAGGAGAGCGTCAGCGCAACACAGACTACCGCGATCACAACGGCCACCGGTCCATGCTGTTTGTTTGTTTCGCCCAACCAGTTTGCGGGCAGGCGTTCCGCAATCACAGCGGTCACCAGCAGCATCACAAAGCTCACCAGATACGCGCTGCCGAGGTCAGCGATCTGCAGCAGGATCGGCAATGCTGTTTGCGTATGGGCGAGCATCCCGCAGGCAAAACCGGAGATCAGATTCGCCCGCAAGAACTCGAGGCCGGTCCACACGATCGGCGCCGCGAGAAACAACGGCCAGCGCAGGCGGTGCACGGCGACACGGGTGATGGCAATGAACAGCACCAGGTAAGTCGTCAGGTACGCCGCGAGTGCAATCCAACCGCCATAGAGCAGCGGATGCGCCAACCGAACGCCCTGCAGCATTAGTAACCAAAAGACAAACCCGCCGACGGCCACGTGCAAGTAAGGTCGCTTGCCTGCGAGTTGCTCGCGGCGAATCAGCAGCAACCACGGCAGCGGCGCAAGCCACGCCAACGGCCAAAGATCGAGCGGCGGAAAGGAAGCCCAGAGGAGGAGCGAGCCGGCCAGCATCAGCACCCAGGTTCGCTGCGGCCAGGGAACGGCTGGTTCGGGGCGCGCGGCGACCTTCGCCGGCGCGTCCTTGTTGCTGCGGCGAGAATCGGCTTTCACGAGTCGCGAATTGGCTGCCATCGCCCCTGTTCATAGCAGGAGACGACAGAAATTCCCATACCGCCATTGATGGCCGCATGTCGCGGGCGGCCCCTTACGGAAACTTGTCGCGCACGATTTGCTGGTCTTCGGCGGAGAGTTTTTCGATCCGGAAGGATAGGAGCTTGCCGTCGCTGCGGCGGCGGAGTTGGACCAGATCGAATTCGAAACTGAGCAGCTCGGCTTCGACGGTGGTGCCAGCGTCGCTGGTCCAAATGCGGAATTCAGCTTCGGGCAAATTGGGCCGTTTGGTAGCCGGCTGCGGTTGCGTCGGCACGGCGGCGGTTACCGAGGGAGTTGCTGACGGCGGCGGATCGTCGTTGGGCTTGGCGACGAAGAGCGAGTCGTCTTCGTCTTCCTCTTTTTTGCCAGTGTTCTTCGGCACTTCGGCGACTTGCAGCGCGGCTGGTCGACCGGTCTCCGGTTTGGCCGATGGTTCCATTTTCAAGCGGATCCGATCCACGGTGACCGTGGCGACATCACCGTTGATTGCTTTCACCTGAGCCAGTTTGCCACGCTTCGCTTGCACCAGCGCTTCCACCCACTTCTTATCGCCGGCTTGGACGAAGACGATGTCGCGAGGTTTCACTTGAGAGATATCCGTCGCTGGAAAACCCGGCGGCGGCTCTTCGACGGCTGGCTGCGATGGTGCGCTGGGTGAACTCCCAGGCATCGAAGGATTTACACGATTCGGTTGATTGAACACTGGCGGATTAAAAACCGGTGGCGCGGGCATGTTGAACACAGGACGACTGTTCGCCAGGTCGCGCAACCGCTGTTGATCGGCCGCCAGTTGGTTCTGCCGATCCTGTTCGCGTCTGATTCGATCTTGTTCGTACAGTTGACGGTCCGATTCCAGCTTAGCCAGGTAAGCCTCACGGTCGACTTTCTGCTGGGCGATTCGTTGTTCGTACTCGGCTTTCTGTCGCTCTCGTTCAGCCTTGAGTTCAGCGACGCGTGCCGGCGAATTGGCGATCAGAAATTCAAACGGGATGTGCGATTGCAGCGCCAACTGAATGTCGGGTGTCGGCAAGCCGTGGTTTTCACGAGCGGCGTCGATCAATTTTATGTAGTTCGTCGTGCGCAGGGCTAATCTGCCGCGCAGCTTACGAACCTGCTGTTCAGGAATGCCATTGGGATAAGACGAATGCAGGTTCGTGATCAGTCCCGCAAACTCATCTTGAATGGCTTGCCGCTCGACGACCACATCGTTCCAGGTGGTGTGCTTGCCGGGAATCGCGCGGCCACTCATGGGGAACCCCATGATGGCCCACAGTAGCACCAGGCCCACCGTGCTCAACAGCCCCGGAACGCCAATGACGAGACCAATCAGAAAGAACGTCAGCTTTCGGGTGTTGATGATTCTCCGCGGCGGCTCTTCGTAGTAGTTCATCGACGTCTCGCCAACCAAGAGAAGGACGGACCGCTGGTCCGCCTGTGAAACGGGATAACAAGAAAGAAAACTGGAAAGGGAACTCGCGACCGACCACTGGCCCATCTTGCGGAGTCAGCTGGCCCATTGTGCGGGGTTCGCTACTCCAGAGAGTATAACGTAGCGAACTCTGGACTCGCGATAGAAATTATTTGCCCGGCGTTAAATCCAGGACGCCCTTCGGCCGGTTTAAGTTCCGCGGAGCCGTTTTCACCCGCATTTTTGGCCGAATTCGCCACCGTGTTTCCCGGTCGGGAACTGATCACCAGCACGCAGGCCGGTTCGGGGAGTTGCTCGTCCAACTGCTCGGCCGCTGCCGCCCGAAAGTCCTCCGGCGAACCGCGAAGTTCGGCGAGCCCGGCTAGAACTTCTTCGAGAAAGACTGGCGACCGGCCGCCGATCCAGCTGGGCTGGGACGCACTCGCCACAAAGACCGCCAGGCGGGCCGTATCGCGCTGGGCCAGATCGGCGAGCGCTGTGGCGAGAAAACTGATGGCCGCTTCGCAGCGGGCTCGTTCGCCGGCGGTGGGCTGGGCTGGCAGAAAGGGATCGAGAATCAGCGCCACCGTGGAAGTCGATTCGCGCTCAAACTGCCTGACCATGGGCCTGCCGGCGCGAGCGGTGGTCCGCCAATGCATCCAACGCATGCTGTCGCCACTTTGCCAGGGACGAACCGCAAAGAAGTCGCCATCGCCGGACCGGTGGCGCAGCTGACGTTCTCCTTCACCTTGCAAGGCGGCAGTGATCCGATGCGTCCACTCAGCACTCAGTCGGCCGATGCGCGGCAAGATGAGAACCTCGCGCGGCTCGCGGATCGTGACGATGGCTTCGACCAGACCGAGCGGAAAACAGCTCCGTACGAAACTCGCTTGCAAGGCATAACGGCCACGACGGGGAATGAGCAACTCGTAGCTGGTCCTCGCTGTGGTGCCGGGTTCGATGGACGGTACGAATGTCGTCGCGCTAGTCAGCGACGATTTGCCGAACAAGCGGTTCAGGCCGCGATAAACAATCGGCCAAAAGCCCGCGCGTGAGGAAGGCGGATCCTCCTCGAGCAATTGCCAACGATCCTCAACCACCACCAGCCAAGCCGCGAACCAGCGTCGGCGGTTGGTGATTTCGAATTCCACCACGAGCGGCTGCGCGGCATGCACGCTGCGCAACGGCAGCCGATGGATCTGAATGCCGCGCAAACTCGCCAGCGCCAACCGCCAATTGATGAGCAGGGGCGCAAGCATCATGCCGCCGAGCACGACGAGAAGGTTGACATGACAGAGGGCCGCGCCGCCAACGATGAACGTAAGAACGGCGAGGTAATACCAGCCTTCGCGAGTGAGTCGGGCGCGGAGATGGCTGTTGCGTGTCATTAGCGTGGCACGGCGACTTGATCGGTCAGCCGCCGAATAATTCCTTCCGCCACATCACGCTGCGAAGTCCGCGCAAGGCCCTTGAGCAGCACGCGATGGGCGAGAACTCCCGGCGTGAGTCGTTTGATATCTTCCGGAATCACAAACGCCCGGCCTTCGATGAGCGCGAGCGATTGGGCCGCGCGATACAAGCTCAACGCACCGCGGGTGCTCACGCCGACGCGTAACTCGTCGCACTGGCGGGTGAGATGCACGATCTCCAGCAAGTAGTTTCCCAGCGAGTCGTCGAACCGCACCTGCCGAACGGCGTGTTGCAGCTGCAGGATCTGTTCGCCGGTCACGGCTGGCTGCAAATCTTGCACGGGCTCTTTCAAGCGATGGCTCGACAGCACCTGCCGTTCGTCGGCCGCGGCGGGATAGCCGACCGACAACCGCACGAGGAAGCGATCGAGTTGGCTCTCGGGCAGAGCATAGGTTCCCTCGTATTCATACGGATTCTGCGTGGCGATGACCAAAAACGGCGACGGCAGCTTGAGCGTTTGGCCGTCGACAGAAACCTGCCCTTCGCTCATGGCTTCGAGCAAGGCGCTTTGCGTCCGCGGCGGCGCCCGATTCACCTCATCGGCCAGCACGATGTTGGCAAAGATCGGCCCGCGATGAAAGACAAACCGCGATTCCTTGGCGTCATACACACTGCTGCCAAGAATGTCGCTAGGAAGCAAATCGGGCGTGAACTGCAATCGGCAGAAATGCCCCGACACGCTTTTCGCCAAGGCCTTCGCCACCAGCGTCTTCCCGACACCGGGAACATCCTCGAGCAGCACGTGTTCGCCGGAGAGAAGGGCGACCAGACACATCCGCACGACTTCGGGTTTGCCGAGAACGACCTGACAGATGTTGTTTTCGAGCCGCGAAACCAGGTCGTTGAGGACCGATTGTTGCTGCGATGGGCCAGCAGCAGGTCGAGAAGCAGAACCGGTCGCGACACTCATGGAGTTGGGATGCAGAAGAGGATGAAGAGGGGTCGCCTCTCATTCTGACTGAAGTCGCGGCAATCTGCCATCAGTAAGTAGGCCGGAACAAGCTGTACTCGGCGCAGTTCCGGCCCATGAACTACAAACGTTCGCGCGGCAGTTCTTCGTAGAGTTGGGCGTGCCAACGGCGGGCGTCGTCGAGCTTCATGTCGAGGGCTTCGATCAAGCCTTGGCCGGGGCGGAGTAGCTCCGTGGGGCAGCCTTCGGCAAGTTCATCGGCAATACCGTCGGCAGTGTAGTCGAACGGGTAGATGCGGCAGATGAGTGGCCGCGTTTCGAGCGGCAGCACGCAGCCCGCCGAGCCGAGGAAGGTGCAGTCGCCGTTGGCTTGCTTTTTGACGACGCGCCGCGTGCCGTCGGCGCGAAAGACGTTGTCGCGCCAGATTGGGTCGTCGTCCTGATCGGCGTAGGCCGGGTTACTCGGCCCGCGGAACTCGGTGAAGCCCGTCTGGCCGTTGTATTCCTCGATCCGCCGCAGGTCGCCCAGCGTCGTGTAAATATCCGCCGTCTGGCAACAGGTTTTCATGTGCCGGGAACAGCGGATGCAGAGAAATTCTTCAGACATAGGAAGCTAAACGTAGGGTGGGTCGAATGTACTCATGAGGCCCACCGCGTGCGACGTCGGTTTGGTGGGCCTCGCAGAGTACTGCTCGACCCACCCTACAATCCGTTCGTTACACCGGGTCCGGATACCGATAAACCTGGCCTTCGTAGTTCCGCAGCAGCAGGTCGTCGCCGTCGCGGCCTACGATGTAGTTGGGTTGCAGCGGAATCTTGCCGCCGCCGCCGGGAGCATCGATGACGTACTGCGGCACGGCGTAACCCGTGGTGTGTCCGCGCAGCCCTTCGATGATCTCCAGGCCCTTGCTCACCGTGGTGCGGAAGTGGGCGCTGCCACTGATCGGGTCGCACTGGTAGATGTAGTACGGCCTGACTCGCATCATCAGCAGGCGATGAAAGAGGTCCTTCATCACGTTGACGCTGTCGTTCACACCCTTCAGCAGCACCGTCTGAGCGCCGAGCGGCACGCCGCTGTCGGCCAGCCGAGCACAAGCCTGATAGGCTTCGGGCGTGCACTCTTCGCCGTGCAGGAAGTGGATGCTCATCCACAGGGGATGATGCTTCTTCAGCACGCGGCAAAGGCTAGGCGTGATCCGTTGCGGGAGCACGGCAGGCATCTTGGTGCCGATGCGGATGAACTCGAGATGCGGAATTTCCCGCAGCCGACCGAGCATCCAATCGAGCTTCTCATCCGACAGAGCGAGCGGATCGCCGCCGGAGATGAGGCAATCGCGGATGGTCGGCGTTTGGCGGATGTATTCAAAGGCTTGTTCGAGCCGTTTTTCGTTCGGCATGATTTCGCCGTGACCGACAACGCGCGAACGCGTGCAGTAACGGCAGTAGGTCGAGCAGAAATCGAGCGCGAGGAGCAACACGCGATCGGGATAGCGATGGACCAGACCCGGCACGGGGCTGTGGCCGTCTTCGCCGAGCGGATCGTCGGACTCGCCCGGCGTGCGGATGAATTCATCCTTCACGGGGACGACCGTCTTGCGCAATGGCTGCAGCGGGTCGGCCTGATCGAGCAGACTCATGTAATAGGGCGTGATGCCGACGGGGAGCAAGTTGCCACCCTTCGACAAGCCTTCGCGTTCGGCATCGGAGAGCTCCAGCATTTGCTCGAACTTGTCTGCCGTGCGAATGCGATGGCGGCTTTGCCAGCGCCAGTCGTTCCAATCTTTGTCGGGCACATCCGGAAAGAATCGCTTCCGGAAGGCGCGAGTCTTGGACGTGGTGCGCGCGCGACGGTTGAAAGCAACCGGTGGCGGCGACTCAGCAGGTTTCGCCTCGGCGGAAGGCGCGCCCGCAGCGATTTTGTACTGCGTGACCTGCGGTGGGGAGAGCGTAAGGGTGTAACTGGTGGATGTGTTTTGGTACGAAGTACCCGGAGGTTCTTCCAGGTCAACGGCCGTCAACGACTGCTCGCAATCGGAGCTGTTCATACCGAGGGTAATCCTCAGGAGCCAGTAGAGATACGCCCGGCACGGTCTCCTTGCCGTGGGACGCCGAATCGCACACGCGGCGATTCGCAGCCAAGAAATTCACCGGCCAGTCCTTTTTAGAACCGAAGGCTCGGTAAACGAGGGAATTCAAACCGGCAACGCCTCCGCACTCCGCGGCGCCGGATCCTGAATTACCCGAATTGGCTTGATAAGAAACCATGGGATAGTCCGGAGTTCATCACCGGACCGACCAAACGAACCCGTCAACTGTCAACGCTGGATATCCATGGCCAGCAATCCCTGACAGTGACACTTCGTCGTAGCGCGGAATTAAAGGGGGATGCTGGCGTGCTGTCAATGGTCATTCCGGCGAGATGGGCAAAGTTTTGAAAAAAAGTCATGATCTTCATCTTCGCGGGCTGTTGCGAGCGCACTTCGCACCGATCTGGCGCCGATTTCTATCGTCTTAACACAAGCGAATCTCTCACCACGATCAACAACCCGACGATCACCACCACGAGTGCCCAGTAGCCTTCACGGCCTCCGCTCGTCCATGCATACATGATGCCGGAATACGCCATCCAGATACACGCCGCGCTGAACAGCAGCGGCGGCAGCGGATATAGCGGCACACGATAACGCTCAGCCGACAAGCGCCGTTGCCAGCGCAGCGCCACGAGGGCCACGATCACCAGACAAATAAAGCCCCAATAAAAAGGGCCCGTGAACATCACCAATCTGTCGAAAGCAGCGGCATTCGCGCCGAAGATAGCGACAAGCACCACGGTCACCGCCGACTGCGCCAGGATCGAGCGCAGCGGCACCTGCAACCGTGGATGCCACGCACCAAGCCAACCAAAGAGCGGATGCTCGCTGCCGAGTTTGTAATAAACCCGCGCGCCGGTGAAGATCATGCCGTGAATGGCCCCCAGGCACGAAACGGCCACCAGCAGGCTGATGAACTTATCGCCGACTGCCCCCAGCGATCGCTGCAGCACGTCGCTGGCGACATTCTGCGAGCCATATAGCCCGGCCAAACCCAGCGCTCTGGCAAAGCCTAGATTAAGCAACAAATAAATTGCCAGCACCGAGCCGGTTCCCAGCAGCAGCGCCCGCGAAATGTTCCGCCGCGGCTGATCAACCTCGGCAGCCACATACGACATGTCGCTCCAGCCGCCATAAGCAAACATCACCATGATCATCGCGAACGACAAACTAGTCTCGCTCGGCGGGGCAACGTCATTCGTCCCTGCACCAGCAGTCAGCCAAAGCCAGGCCAGCAACGCGACGATCACCAATCCCAGCACCTTGGCTGCCGTCAGCAAGTTCTGCGTCCAGCGTTCCATCTGAATGCCGAGCAGATTGATCGCCGTCAGCACGCAAATAAAGATCAGCGACAGCGCCGTCTCCGGCCGCGACCCAAGCAGGCCCTTCACTTCAGCAGGGAGCAACTGCAAAGCAAAAATCGCCGCGACAAACGCGATCGCGCCGATATTTCCCGGCCGCACGATCCAAAATTCCGTCCAGGCAAACGCAAACGCCGTTCGCCGGCCGAAGGCTTCTTTCAGATAGACGTAACTCCCGCCGTCTTGCGGCAGCGCGGTGGCGAGCTCCGCATAACAGACCGCCCCCATCAGCGCGATCAGGCCGCCCACGATCCAAATCGCACTGATACCGGCGATCTGCACCCAGTAAGAATTGTCCTGCAGCAGCCAGCAAGCGAGATTCGCCGCCGAGGACGAAATCGTCGGCGACATTTTGAAAATCGTCGAGCCGATGATGATGCCAACGATGATCGAGGTGGTATCGAGCAGCGAGAGTCGACCTTTACTGTCGCCTTTCACTCCGTGAAAGGGCGCGTCTTTTTGAGCTTCCATCTCGCCACACTCTCCACGACCACAAGACGCGTGCTTTCACGGAGTGAAAGCCGACTTTAACTATCTCCCGACCCGAAACACACTCAAATCGATGCTCGTTTCTGCCCCGCACATCAGTTCCGCCATTACGGTCGCAGTTCCCGGGGACAAATACAACCCGCTCCGAAAATGCCCCGAGGCGACAAACGCGTTGCTCATTCCCGGAATCGGTCCTAAATAAGGAAACCCATCGAACGACGCCGGACGCAGTCCCGCCCAGGTCTTTTCGATCTCAGCCGAGTTCAACACAGGCAACAGCGATCTGGCAAACGCAATCAGCTCGGCGATGACGACTTCCGTCGTCCGCTTCTCGAACCCGGCTTCTTCTTCGGTCGACCCGACGAGCAGCCTGCCGTCCTCGCGCGGCACGAGATAGCGAGGGCCTTCGTTGATGACACACTTCGCCGCCGGTCGTTCACCGCGAAAGAGCACAATCTGTCCCCGCACCGGCACCACGCCCAGCGTCAAACCAAGCCGCTGCAACAACAGACCGGTCCAAGCGCCGCTCGTCACGCAAACCTGATCGGCTGAGATCTCGCCCGCCGCAGTCACGACGCCACGAACTCGATCGCCGGCTAACACAAAATCCTGAACTTCAACATTCGGCGACAGTTCGACTCCCGCTTGTTCGCAAACGCGAACGAGCGCCTGCAGGTAATGCGGATTTCGCAGCTGGCACTCATCGGGCAACAGCCAGGCGGCGCGGATTGGCATGCCACCGGGCGGTGCGAGGGAAATGCCTGTCTCAAGTTCGGAGAGCAGGCGATGGGGCGGTGGGGTGATAGGGGAAGGAATTGATTGCCCCTCAGCTCCCGGTCGCCCCAGCTCCCGACCACTCACACTCAGCCGTTCAACCTCGACGCGCTCCTCGCGCAACGTCTCCGCCCAAGCCGCCAGCGCTGCCGTCTCTCCTGCCGCTCGCGCCAAGTAGATGCCGCCGCAGCGACGATAGCCGGTCTCGATACCCGTTTCGGCACGTAGCTGTTCGGCCCATTCTCGATGCAGTTCAAAGCTCATCCCGCGCAGTTGATCGTAAGGATGGGCGAGCGCTTCGCGATTCGCCGGTGGAAGGATCCCCGCGCCGGCCCAACTGGCTTCACGCCCCAGTTCCTGGCGATCGAGGACGCGCACTTTCTTCCCGCGCCGCGCCAGCTGCCAGGCCAACGATAACCCAATCACGCCGCCGCCAACAATCAAACAGTCCATCATCTCCGCCGAGGTTCGCAGTAGGGGAACACCAGGGCGAAGTATACACGACGACTAACGCACTGTTTCCATCGGCTCACCGCGCCAGCGCATCCATCAGCAGCAGGGCTTCGCCTTTCGACGAAAAATAACCAACGTCGGGCGTGAAGTTTTCCGCCAGCGTCACCGGCGGCACGCCGGGCTTATCGACCTTTTCATACCGCCGCAGCCCCCAATACTTGCCGTCGATCAGCACCGTCAGATAACGCATCTCTTTCCCTTCGTAAGTCGCAGCCAACTTCTCGCGAGCTGCGCGAGTGAGATGCATGGTCACCTGATAGTTCTGGCTCGACAAGCCATTGCCCGACAGATCGAGATGCTGCAGCGTCGTCCGCTCCACTTCTTCGGCCGTCAGCACCAGCGCCGGCTTCTTGTGCGGATACATAATCGAGTCGGGATCGCAACTCGTCTGAAATCCTTCGTCCTCAGTCACGCCGGCGATCTTCTTCGCCTCCACCCAGCGGAGTTCGACTTTGGGTTTCTTGGCGTCTTGCGCAAATAAGGCGACAGACCCAGCGCAACAAATTGCAACCGCGCATACCAATCGCAAATGAAACTGCATGATCGTTACTCCTGCTGGAAGCGAGTTATGGAAGCACAACTCAACCTACAGCAGCAGCAACGCCAGAAGCAAACGGAGTCGATTGCCATGTGCTGGAATTCATAGCAACATTGATTGACTCAATGAATCAGGACTGGGTCGCGCTCAGGCTTGCGATTCCGCTTCTAACAAACTCGCGAGTTCTGCTGCCGACAGATATAGGCGATAGGGCCTGCCAGGAACTTCCTGGAAATCAAAACGCTGATAAAACGCTTTGGCTTGATCATTTACACAGTCGAGAACGACAGCAGTAAATGCAAATGTCTGTCCAGCAGTGTGGCAGTCGAGCAGAGCCTGAGACAACAAGATTCGTCCCAACCCCTGCCCTTGAACCTGGCTGGAGATCCCAAGCCACGCCAGCACCGCTACCGGCAACGCACGCCGTGGAAGTCCTTTCGCGATACTTGTGGGCAAATCGCCGAAATCGACTTGGCCAGTTGCGAGTGTGTAGAAACCCGCAATTGCATTCTGCGCAAGCAAGACCTTGGTGACGGAAAGACGTTTATCTTGATGTTGAAGTGCTTTGGTCTTCAGCCACACGTCGACATCGACCTGCCCACATGAGAATGCCTTTCGAGGCTGGTCGCGGTGCAGCGTGGACCAACGATAACAAGCAAGTAACTCAACCGACTTCACTTGCTCCCTCGCATCAAGCGCCCCAATTCCTGTTGTGCCGGGGTTCGTCGAGGAGTGGCTTGAAGCGCCTGCCAGAACTCCAACTGCTCTGTTGGAGAAAGTAAAATCGTCTGCTGCTCCTCGGCCTCGATTTCCCGCTCAGCCTGTGGAACAGTTACCAATCGCACATAGTCGCTCACGCTCACCTGGCGCAACTTGGCCGCTTTTGCCAGCGCCGATTTACTGCGTTCATCCAGTCGCACCATTAGTGGGCTGGTTTTTTTTGCCTTTGATTTCGCCTTTGATTTCGCCTTCGCCATGCTGAGCTCCTGATCCAATTGTATTGCAAATTGCAATACAAGCAAATGAACTCGAGGAAACTTGGGCGATGAGCGCTACTGCTTTTCTTCCCGTTCGCGCTCGCGCCGAATATACCCCGGCCGGTCAAACCGCCGGCCGCCATCGCGACCGGGCGAGGCCCAGGTGCCAGGCTGACGAGGGCCGCCAGGACCAAAGCCGGGGCGACTCGGGCCAGGACCGCGGCCATTGCCGCGCCAGCCGAAGCGGAGCAGGCTTTCCAGATTCCAGTCGTAACCGGTGACGGTCGGGTGCTCGCCGAAACGGCTGAACTTGCCGCCGTCATCTTTGGTATCGGGACCCGTGCTATACAGCACAAAGTGTTGCTGATCGGGTCGATAGATCAGCAGTTGCTGAGAATAAGGATCGGTCGGCAGCGAACGCAACCTCTGCGGCACGAGCTCGGCCAGCGACGGCGGATAGGCGCCCGTGTCCTGCCGATACGATCGCAGGGCCAGATCCGTCCCCAGCAATCGCCGCAGCGTGGTCTCGCGCAGCAACGGTTGTTTCAAGGCCTGCAGCGCGGTGATTTCGCTGTTCGGCACATGCAGCACGCGCTGCACCACCATTTCCAAGCGGTTTCGCCAACCCTGAGCGACGTCGGTCCAGTAGTGATCGCGCAGCAGCGTCAGCTCTGGATCTTCATCGCCCATGTCGAGCAACTGCAACACGTCGAGCACCGCGGGCAACAGATCGGCTGGCAGCCGATCGCGGAGCATACTCAAGTGCGTCAAGCCGTCGAGCTTGAGCGCGTGAGAGGCTTGCACGTGCATGCGAATGCCGCCCCGGGCCAAATAGTTACCGACGCGGAGAATACCCAGATCGAAGTCGACGGCCCGGCGAACATCGCCGTGACGCATCGAATAATCTGCTTCCTTCGACCACTTCCGCGCGAGCATGCGAATGAGCGACAGCTGCTTTTCTTGCACGGAAAGCGAATGTTCGTTGACCTGCAAACTTCCTTCGAGCGAGACACTCCCCGGCTGCTTCACGATCCGCAGGGCCTGCTGATAGTAACCCTCGATCGCCTGGTCAAACTGCTGCTGAGGATGAGTCCGCCGAACCTCTTCGAGGCTCATGTCTCCCAAACCCAGCTTCTCGATCTCCTGCAAAACAGCCACAAACTGCGGCAGGCTGTTGTTGCGAATCTTGGGAGTGACAACCGGCTGCGGCCCAACGAACATCGCCATATACAGCACGACGGCCGGCGCTGCCGTGATTGCCGCGAGTGAACCCACCAGCCGATATCGCTGCGCCAACTGCACGGGACGATCGGCCACGGACCAGCACCACCGCACCAGCCACAAACCAATCAGCAGGAGCGCGGTGAACACCAGGTAGAATTCTGCCAGCGGCGGCCAATTCAAATGTTGCGGCCCCGACACTCCGATCAAGTACGCGGCCCGCAAACCGTCGCCCAGCGTCGATTCCAGAATGATGCCGGTCGAAACGGCGACGAACAGCGCCACCACCCACACCAAACCAAAGCGCAGGCCGATCACGCCGAGGGCAAAGACGCACATCAAATACAACAGCAATCCGTCAAAGGCCAAGCCCGGCCAGAAGATGTTCAGGCCCCGCCAGGGCAATTGCACCAGCACGCCCAAGGCCACGCCGAAGACGGTGATGACGAGCATCGAATCGCGCAGGCTCCAGCGCCAACGCAGCCTGGTCGTTTGCAGCGGCTTGCCTTGGCGAACACTCAGTTGGCGTTCCCAGCTACCACGCAGCAGCGCGGCGGTTCCTGCCAGCGCCAACACGACGGGGCACAAGAGCACGAGGGGCTCGTAAGCCCGAATCGGCAGGAGCAACACCAGCGGCGCACAGAGCGCGCCGATTCGATAGAACCAATGCCAACGGCTGAGACCCGCCACCAGGGCGGCCCAGCAAATTCCGGCGGCAGCGACAGCCAGCGCAACAGCGTGCACATGGATGGCGGCCGATGTAGTCGATTCCCACATAGGATGGATTCCCTTCTTTCTGCGGCGCAGATGATTTGCCGGGAGCAGCAAAAATCTGTCGGTCAGCCGTTCCGGCGGCTGGCCTCGACGCGTGCCTCAAACTTGTTCCGATCAACTAACGACGCAATCGCCTGTTGTGTTTCGTCCCGTGCTCGCTCCTTTATTTCATAACTCTTTATTTATTAATCTGTTCCAAGCGCTCGATCGCCTCCCGCACTTCGGCGGGGATCGGCACGGGGCGTTGCGTCTGATAGTTAAACACCACAATCACCGAAGTGGACTCAGCCACCAGGGCATTTTGTGTTTTACTCACCAGGGCATGCTCCATCGTCAAGCTACTACGGCCTAGCTGGCTGATCCGCGATCCGATTCGCACCGTATCGGGGAAGTGCAACTGCCGTTTGTAGTTACATTCGATCTTGGCCAGGATCGGGCCGAGCGTAGTCGGCTTCATCCATGCTTCTAGACCGAGCCGCTGCAAGTAAGCCACGCGGGCTGACTCGCACCAGCGAAAATAAACCGTGTTATTTACATGCCCGAGCGCATCCTGGTCGCCCCATTGCACGGGCCATTCCAGAATGACTGGGTATTTCGTTAAAAGTTTGTCGCTCATCCGTGGTTCCTCCGGTCACACCGCTCTCGTGCACAAGGCTGATAGCATCGCCGTTGTTGGTTGGATTGCCAACTCACGAAGCTGTCATCTTTGCTAACGCAAAGGGGGAGTTCCTGCCGCTGGATAACGAGTATCCAACACGCACGCATCTGGAGAGTGCGGCTCGGAGAGGAAACCAGTGCCGGGTGGGTGGCCGACAATTACCGCGTCTTTTACGACACCTGCAATCGCCGAGGCTGCCTGGTTGAGTTTGAAAGGTGGGTGTGTGGAACGCGTGAACGTTGCGTGAGTGATTATAACCAAACGAGCCAACGGTGGGAATGCCGCCCATGTTGCGGTTTGCGCACGTGTCGAAATCCCCCTCTCCTCGGTACTCCAACGCTGCACGCAATTTCAGGGAGGGCGAGGCTCCCGCCGAGCCGCGTAGGTCGAAAGCAATCGCCGGCGGCACTCGCAAATCCACCGAAGCGGCTCGGCAGGAGCCTCGCCCTCCCTGACTGGCGTCAACAAAAAAGGCTGCATCTCTTTCAAGATGCAGCCTTCTATTTTCACAACTCTGCAGCGAGCGAACTCGCGAACAGGTTAGTCCTGCTTGTTACGCAACTGTTCTTGCTCGCTGGCGAGCAGGTACAGCAATGTTTCGTCGACGCCTGCGTCTTCGCCGGCGCTCCAAGCTTCGCCTGCGACTGCTTCGGCAGCGCCACCCGTCGGATGCAGGTTCAGGTAGTTGATAATCGGAATCACGTCGAAGGCCGTGACGTAGCCGTTGGCATCAACGTCGATAAACGGCGCCCGGATGAACGAGGAACGCGGTGCTTCGAGCGCTCCGGTGCTGGACTGATTCAGCCGATTGATGATTTCAATCGCGTCGAAGGCCGTGATTCGCCCGTCGTTGTTCACGTCGAGCGCGTTGCGTGGATTCTGCAACGCCGACAGCGTCGCAGGAGTCACGGGCGTCAGCGGCGGATCGAAGTTCCCCACGACCGGCAGCGAGTACTCATCGCCGTATTGATAGTACAAGTCGTTGCCGAACGGCGTGGGCTTGAACGGAATGATGTTCGACGTGACAGCGCCCGGCGCCGGAATCGGATCGACCACGATCCGGTTGAGCAGGCTCGTGCCGCCCGACACCAGGATGTACCACTCGGCATCGTCGCCCGGAGTTTGCGTCGTGCGATCCGGCGTCCACAGACCGATGTCGGTGAAACCGTCCTTATCAAAGTCGGCGGCGATCGGCCGTTCGCGGTTGCCTGGGAAGCCGAAGCGGAACGCGCGGTCGATGATGCCGTTCGGCGCACCGCCCGAGAGCGTGCTCACGTCGAGATACATCACGTCGTTCGACCAGCTGGCCAGATCGGTCACACCGTCGCCGTCGAAGTCACCGGTGAAGCCGTGACCCGTCACTTGCACGCCGTTGAACGTCCAACCGAGTTGAGTCACACCCGTTTGCAGGTTGAAGTCGCCGTTGGTATCGAGGTACCAGCGGCTGCCGGTGAACAAGCCAACTTCATCGCCGGCCAGTCCGGGAGCAAAGTTGCCCGAAACCGGGAAGCCGTTGATGCCCGCTGGATCGACCAGATTGATGTTCGGCACGCCGTCGTTGTCGGTATCGATCTGCCAACGCCAAACGTTGCCAACCTTGCCGTACGCGGCCAACTTGTCGAAGCCGTCGGCTACGCCCAGGTTGGCAAAGTTACCGGCGAACAGTTCATCGCTGGTGTAACCCATTAAGTAGGCAATGTCGCGATTGGTGAAATCGAGATTGTCTGGATCGAAGATGCTGTTGCCGTTCGTATCGACCCACACCGAGCCAGCCGCCCAAGTGCCGAGTTCCGGCCGAGTGTCGACCGTGAACCGAGCTACAAAGTCGCCCCCCGGGACGCCATCGCCACTGGGGAAGATCGGATTCTCTTGCGGTTCAGCTGCATTCACTTCGCCGTCGAGCCGATTGCCAGCAGGATCGACCACGTCGTCGTGAATCGTCAACGTGAAGCGATCGTCCGGCAGCGGCTTGAAGAACGTGATCACAATCGTGCCGGTCGCAGGCTGGCCGTTGACGGCTGCGTTCGGAATGAAGTTGACGCTTTGAATCGGCACGAGGCCGACAAAGTCGCCGCGCACTTCGTAGTGAGCAGCGATCTCAGCGATGGTTTCCTGCAACGCCGGGTAATCGGTGGCCGGGCCACCCACAGGCGGCGGAACCAACCGGGCCGGGAAGTCCTGCACGCCGATCGACAGCGAGTTGACCAGCGGCGTCGGCGATTGACCGACGTTGCTCGACTTCGGATCGAAGATGTCGAAGCCCGGATTGCCCGTGATGGTCACGCCAGTGACCTGCGGACCTTGTTCGTCGATGAAGATGTTCAGCAGCTGCACTTGAGCAGCACCGCTGGTGATATTCCCCGCGACGTCTTCGGCCGAAACCAGGATCCGCCGCAAACCACCCGATTGACCGGCCGGCACGCCGAGCGCGGTGAGAACCGCTTGCGAATCGAGATTGACCGTCGAGGTCAGTTCCCAATATCCGTTCGGTTCATTGCCAGTTGCATTGCCGAGTTGGTTCGTGCCGTCGTAAGGAACCGCCGTGGTGAAGCCGATGAAGATGTCCGTCGCCGGATCGACAGCACCGTTGCCGTTGACGTCGACATAAGCACGGATGATCGAATTGGCTTCGGCGCGACCCCAGAAGGTCGGCGTCGTGTCGTTGGTGATCCGATCGCTGAGGGTCGCGATGTTCGACGGCTGCGGGCCGAGGACGCCCGAGTCGCTATTCGGATGCAAGCCATCCGTCGCGATCGACTGTTGACCGAAGAACACCGGCGGAGCAACCGTATCGACAAAGATCTCGAGGTCTTGAGCAAACGCGCCAAAGCCTTGGTTGTGCGGCAGCGATGGATCGGTCATTTCGACGCGAGCCGAGATGAAGTTCGAGCCATCGGGAATCGCAGCCGGGAACGTGAACGAGTACAAGCCGTTGCCGAGCGACGTGGCATAACCAACGTGCACGCGAACGTTGTTCTCAGTGCGATAGACGGCCACGCGGAAGCCGGCGAGCAGCGCGACATTACCGGTATCGGCTTGGAACGGAATGGTGATGATGTCGCCATCGACCGGCAGACCAGGTTGACCCGGGCTGTTGTCGGGCACGTCGTTGATCAGCTTGTTATCCGGCACGCGGAAAATGATCGTCGGCGTGTTGTCGTACGTGATGTTGTCGTTTTGCGACCGACCGGTATCGCTGTTGTCGGTTTGTCCCGGTGGGTTCGGCGTGCCGTTGACCGGATCGTCGTCCAGTTCCAACGAGAACGGCACTGGGGCCGCTTCGTTGATGATCGTCACGCTGTAGGTGTTCAGCGCGCCGGCGGTTCCTTGGAAGACGCGCAGGTAATAAATCTGGCCTTCGACGGCAGGGACGCGGATGCGAGCATCGTCGTCGACGTCGAGGTCGTTGGCGACAACATTGCCAGCGGCGTCGAGCAGGTTGATGTCGAGGTCGCCACTGCCAGGCAAGCCGGCGTTTTGGCGGAAGAACACTTGCACGTCGAGCGTGCCGGTGACATTCGCTTCGATGCGGTAGTAGTCTTCATCGGCTGGCGGATTGTTGAAGCCCGGCGGCAGCACGACGTTCGGAATACCTGGATCGATCACCGGATCGACGTTCAGCGTGTTGCCGGCGCCGAGGTGCGTGGCATTCTGGAAGTTGCCGTTCCATTCGTACGGATCGGCTTTGAAGAGATAGATGTTGTTCGGATTGCTTGTGATCGGATCGGCATACTCGATGCCGGTAAAGACCGTGTACAGCGGTTCGGCGAAGGTTGGAGCAATTGTCATCGACCCAGCGCCCGCCGTTTCCGACTTGCGATAGATGATCACATTGCTAGCGCCATTGTCTTGCACCACCAGGCGGTCAGCCGTGTAGGCCGCACCACCGTCGACGTCGAACAGCACGCTATTAACCGTGGCATCAGTGCTCAGCGCTTCGAGGTGTTGCACAAAGATGATGTCGTCGCCGCTGTTGGCTTCGATGCGAACTCGCTGGACGTCGCTGATCGTATCGGTGTCGTTCACGCCGTTGAGCGACGACACCAAGGTGCCCGCCGCCGTCTGGTTGGCGGCGATCAAATCGTTGGCCGCCGTGCCCAGGATCACCACAGTGTCGTAATCGGCGCCGCCGTTGATCACGTCGGTCGAGCCATCGAAGTTGACGAGGAACGTGTCCTCACCGGCATCGCCATTGAGCAGATCGACGCCAGCACCACCACTGAGATAATCGTTGCCCGTGCCGCCGTTCAGCGTTTGAGCTTGCAGGCCACCAATCAGCGTGTCGTCGCCAGCGTCGCCGCTCAGCGAGCCGTGACCGCTGATGAAGTCGTTGCCGTTGCCGCCGTTCACGCGGAGGTTAGGCGCCGCAAAGAAGGCCGAAGTGGCTTCGTTGACCACGATGTTGTCGTTGCCATCGTTGCCATTGAAGATCAACACGTCGTTGTCGGCCAGCACCGCCGTGGTGATCCGCACGTCGTACCGCAGCCCGGTGATCGCCGTCACGCCCGCGGTCGTGTTGATGTTCACCGCATCAGTCACATCGCGACCGTTCACCGTGACCATGTCGGCATCGCCGGGGTTGAGGTCGACGGTAATGTGCCGCACATCGGTGGCATACAGATCATTGATGGTGACGTTGTCTGCGCCAGGCAACGTATTGACCACGACTTCTTCAGTGCCCGCCAGATCGAGATCGACCGCGCCGAAGAGGAACTCCAGTCGCGTGCCGACCTGATTCATGACGAACGTATTGGCCGCCGCACTTCCCAGGAACAGCAAGCGATCGCTTTCGCCGGCGCCACCCTCGATCAGGTCGTTGCCGTCGCCCGGGTTCCAGATGAAGAGATCGCTGCCGTCACCGCCGTAGAAGAAGTCGTTGCCGGCGTCCTGAGCGCCAACGCCAGCGACACCAAAGGTATCGTCGCCGTCTTCGCCGTAGATCGTGTCAACGCCACCGCCACCGCGGAGCAAATCGCTGCCCGAACCGCCGTAGATCAAATCGACATTCGGGCTGCCGAGGATGCTGTCGTTTCCATCGCCGCCGTAGATTGTCGAAATGCCAGTGTCGAGCACGCCCGACAAATCAACGTTGTCGTTGCCAGCGCCCACATCAATCACGCGGGCCTGCGCTCCGAGGTTCAGATCGAGATCGACCGTATCGTCACCGCCGAGTAGCTTCAGATTGAGCAATTCGACGGACGCATCCATGGTCAGCACGGTGAGCGACGAAGGGGCGTCCAACGTAACCGCAGTCGCGGTCGAAGTCACCACGTCCGCCCCTTCGGTACCAATGTAGTTGGCAGTGTCGGTCCCGCCGCCGCCGTTGAACGTCACTCGGCCTGTGCGGAGGAAATCGAAGTCGGGACTGACGATCGAGCGGAAAGTTCCGCCGAACGAAATCGGTCCATTTCCCGCGTAATAGGTCAATACGTCGTCGATGATCGTACCGTTGACCGTCAATTGATCGAAGCCGACTTGCTCGTTGGCGTCGTAGACAATGTGATCGACCAGATCCATGTTCACGGTCGGTCGCGTGGCGACGGTGATGCTGGCCGTATTGAAATCGGTCGCCGTGAAGGCCACCGTATCGGTTCCCGTCGTCCCCGCGACAATCACCGTATCGCCGATGGCTGGATCGCCGCCGTTGACGTTGATCGTCGTCAGCGCGGTCGGCACGTTCGGATTGTTGAGATTGATCGTGTCGGCGCCAGCCAAAGCGTTGAGCGTCAATGTCGTCTTATTGCTGAATTCGATCGTTTCGTGATCATCAACCGACACCAGACCGTTCGTGGCAACCACGCCCGCGGCATAGTTGATCGCGTTGTTCGCGTTGGTCGCATTGACGATCAGGTTCGCCGAAACAACCGTATCGACCACCGGTTCGAGATTGACGAAGTCGACCACCATGTCGGACGAAAAGCCGTCGATGTATCGCAGTTGTCCCGCGCCCACGGCCGCGCCGACCGTATAGATCGACGAGGTCACGGCGTTGTTAAGCGCCGCTGAATTGCGAATCGAGAGCGAGTCGCGACCGCTGCCGCCGTCGAAGAACAAGCCCGTGCCATTGAACATGACCCCATTCGGCATGTCGATGTTTAGCGCGTCGTCGCCATCGCCACCGAGGAATGTGTATTGATTGTCCTGCTGCGGCTCCGAACCACCGATCAGGTTGATCGTGTCGTTGCCAGCCAGGCCGTTGATCGTCAGACTGTCGTGGAAGCCCGCTGGGTTGCCCGCGGTGGTGTATTCACGCAGACGATAAAGAATGTTGGCCGGTGCGTTCGAATCGACCACCGTCACCAGTGGTTCAGCCACCGTCATATCCGCGTCGGCATTGAACGTGAACGTATCGTTACCGCTCACTTGCGCCGTGTTCGGATTGGTACCGAGCAGCGTCACCGTATCGGTGTCGTTCAGGAAGCCGTCGTCATCGCGAATGATGATGTCCGTGTTGGCAACAAAATCGATGTCCACGATCGGCGTGCCGAAGCTGGCGTTCGTGACAATGATTTCGCCGTCATCGGTGCCCGAGGGCTTGATGACGATGTTCTCGCTCACCTGACCGCCGAACAAGGCCGTGTGCAGGATAAGCAAATCGGCCTGCGCGCCATCAGCGCCAACCGGGTTACCTTCATTGAAGCCCACATCAATGCCCCAGCCCCGCGGGGTGTCGTCGGCATAGGGCGTGACTTCGAGCGTATCGATGTCATTCGGCCCAACGCTCGGCGTGCCGGGAGCCGGGTTCTGATCGTCACCATATGCATTCAGGAACTGCACACCAGCAAAGGCAATCGGCTGGCTGCCGTTGATCTGCAAGGTGAATTCGTTCGTGCCATCCACATCGCCGCCGAATTGCGAATCGACGTCACGGCCCACGACAACAAAGTTGTCGTTCTGATCGACGGCAGGATCGTTGTTGTCGCCGATCAGATTCACCGTACCAGCCGAGAACGGCCCGAGGTTCTCGATCGAGCTATACGAGAAGCCGAGGTTGCCCGAGCCCGGGAACTGCATCGTCACCACCGGCTGACCGCCGGGATTCTTCGTGCTGTAGACATTGATGACCGGGAAGAATCCAGCAATCGCCAGCGCGTCGCCATCGGGCGGCACGATGCCGGTCGTGGCCGGATCGGGATCGCCGCCGTTCACTTGAAACTTGTAAGCCGAAGACAAGGTCAGCGAAATTTGATCGGCTGGATCAATGCCAACCGTGGCCGGCGGATTTCCTTCAAAGCCGGCATTCACCACGATGGCCGAATCGACATTCGGCACGGCTTGCACAAAGTCCGCGGCGTCGTAATTCACGACCACGTAGTTGTTGACGACGGTTTGAGTATCGCTCGAGGTAATCACGTCGTAGGCATTGCCAGCACCAACGGTTGGCGTGATCAACCCAGCGCCGAAGCCGAACGGATTGAACGTGTTGCCATCACTCAGGCCAACTTCGCTTTCGCCGTAGACATACAGCCGGTCGCCAGTCGTGGCGCCGTTGTCTTGAATGGTCAAACCGGTGGCCGTGGTCAAACCCGACAGATCCAAGTCCGGAGCAGCGCTGCCGCCGGCAACACCGGGCAGGCTCGTAGCATTCACTTCGGGTGGGCTATCAAACGGATTGCCGCCGTTGAAGACGAGCGCGCGAGCCGGATCCACCGGTACGACCGAGATGAGATCGGCGCCAGCTGTGGTCCCAAAGACCGTGACGGTATCGTTGTTCGCCGCCGAGCCGTTGTAGTCGATCGTTTCAGACGTGCTGACGTTCAGCGTCTGGTTCAGGCCCGTGACGAGCACTTCGCTGCCGCCGATGGCGCCTGTATACGTCATCGACACATTGAGCGTGTTGCTCGCCAGGTCGTTGATCGTCACCACATCGCGGCTTCCCACACCGCCGCCAAAGTCATTGGCATTACCACGAATAAACAGCGGAGCCGTAATCAGGTTGGCATTCGTCAGGTTGACATTGAACGTGTCATCGTTCGCATCACCCTGCATGTTGTTGCTTTCGCCAGCCAAGGCGCCAGCGTTGATATTGAACGTGTCGTTGCCGGCATTGCCGAAGAACGTCGACGAATCGCTGCCGGTATTCGGATTGTTGTGCGTGGCGTTGATGTTCAGCGTGTCGCTGCCCGTGCCAGCGGCAAACTGCGCGATCTCCATGAACGTCGAGTAATTGATCGAGCCGGTGAACGGAGCACCCGTCACCGAAATGCCCGGCACCGCGAAACCTGGAATCGACGCATTCGCGTTGAAATTGAACGTGCGAGCGGTCGCATCGCCCGAATCATCGATGTAAACCTGGCCCAAGCCGTTGTCGTGGATGTTCAGCGAAGTGCCCACGATTCCTGCGAGCGTGGTGCCATTCGCCACTTGGTTGAACTGAGCAAAGCTCACCGCCGTACCCGCCGCAGTGCGACCGATCGTCGTCCGGTCGGTAAGGCCAATGTCGGTGAAAACATTCGTGGTCGAAGTGGTCGTAGTGACACCGACGCGGATTTCGTCGTTACCATCGCCGCCGTTGTAGTTAAACGTCACGCCGGCTGGGAAAGCCGAGTCGAAGGCATTCACCGCCATGATGTCGTCGCCGACACCCAAGTTCACCGTGAGCGTGCCCGTTGGGCTGAGGAAGTTCACCAGCTCGGCATTCAACGGGGCGGCAATCCGCGAAATGTTGTTGCCCGCCGTCGCGTCGTCGCTGATCACCACATCGGTGTCGTTCCCCGTGCCGAAATCGAAGACGCGATTCACGGCATTGGCATTGTCGTTGATCGGCTCGAGACCGACGTAGTTCACGGTCGATTCGGCAGCGCCGCCGTTGTCGGTTGCGTCGCCGTCGAACTCAATCCGGCCGCTCGAAGTGGTATCGAGGAAGTGACGAACGGTGTTCGACACGGTGCCGGCCACGATATTGATCAAGTCGCCGTCAGTGGTTGTTTGCAAACCGCCGTCGATGTTGATGACCGCGACCGGGGGCGCGACCCCAGTGATATTGAAAGTGTCGTCACCATCGCCGCCGTTGACATTGAGGATCGATTGCAAGGCGGGAGCAGTGACGTTCACCACGTCCGCGCCGCCATTCGTGCTCACCGTCGTCGTTACACCTACGGGCGTGCCGGTCACATCGACGATGTTGGCTCCCGAGCCCACCGTCAGCAACAGCGTGTTCAGATTCGAATAGGTAACTCCGCCGAAACCAGCCGGCAAGCTCCGCGTGATTTGCGTGGCGCTGAGCGCGTAGTTGGCTGTAACGGCAGCGCCGCTGCCATCGACCACCAGATTCGCGCCGCCCACTTGGCCGTTGACAACTACAGCGCCAGCGACAGGCGTGAGCGCACCAGGCACGCCCACCGTCCCCGTGTTGCCGACGTTAACGCTGTCGAGGCCATCGCCTGCGTTGATCGTGGTCGTCGTGCCAGCCCGCGTGGCAATCACGTTGATCGTGTCGGCCGAAGTGCTGGCGTTGACGGTGATCGTCGGCGTGTTGAAGAGCGAGTCCGGGGCATTCAGCGTAATCACGTCCGGACCAGCGCCCGAGTTGACCACCATCGTTCCCGTAGGGGTGAGGAAGTCGACCTGTTCGGCCAGCGTCGACGACAGCCGCGAGATGTTGTCGCCCACGGTCGCGTTATCGCCAAATGTGATCGTCTCGGCGCCGCCGTTGAACGTGAATACGCGGTTGACGGCATTCGTATTGTCATTAATCGGTTCGAGGCCGGTGTAGTTGATCACTGCTTCCAAAGCGCCACCGTTGTCGACGTTGTCGCCGTCGAGTTCGATGCTGCCGGACGAGGCATTCGTAAAGAAGTGCCGCACCGTGTTGGCGACCGTTCCCGTCAGAATGCTGATTACGTCGCCATCGGCCGTCGTTTGCAGACCGCCATCGACATTCACCGGAGTGACAGCCGGAACACCGGCGAAGTTGAAGGCATCATCGCCACCGTCACCGTTGAAGTTGTTGGCCCCGGCCAGTCCGGTCGAGGTGATGTTGAAGGCATCGTTGCCGCCGCCGCCGTTGAACGTGTTGACGTTCGTGCCACCGAGTCCCTGCGTGCTGGTGATATTGAACGTGTCGGCGCCGCTACCTGCGTTCACCGTGAGATTGCTGATGTCGTTTTGACTGAAGTTAATCGCACCGGCCGAGATGCCGGTGACACTGCCGTTGCTCACCGCAATAGTCCGAGCCGTCGTATCGGAACCATTGTTGATGTTTACCGACGTGAACGCCGAGGGGTTCGAGATGTTTACCGCTGCAGCAATGTTCGCCGTCAGTCCGCCGTTGCCGATGTTCACGGTGGTACTTGCCGAACCGACGAGCGTCAGCGCTTCGCCGGTGAACGTCGAGAGGACGTTAACGGTCGAGCCGGCTCCACCCGTCCGCAACGTCACGCCACCATCACTCACCGCGTTGTTGACGACGTTGATGCCTGTGCCCGTGACTCCAGACGTGGAGTAGCTGTAGGTGTTCGCTGCCCCTGTCGAATCATCCACAATCAATTGATCGGCACCGGTGCTGTTGTTGTTGTTGATCAACTGCGCCAGCAACGTACTGGCGGGAGCCGCCGCAGTGCCGAATTGCACGATATCGGCGCCAGCGCCAACCGTGTTGACCGTGATCGACGACGCAGCCGAAGCGGCCAGCGTCTGGTCGCCAGCCACCGTAGTGTCGAAGTCGAATGCGCTGTTGAAACCCGCGTCGCCTAGCCGGTTGTGGCGTAGCAGACCGCCCGACTGATCGATGATCAGCGTGTCACCGGTCCCGTTGCCAGTCAGAACGGCGGCCGCTCCGGCCAAGGTGGCCGTGTAAGTCAAAACTCGTCGCTCATCAAGCTTTTCGAATTGCAGCGTGCGCGAGCGGCGCTTCTTGAGAGGGCTGAAGAATTGCTCGCGGGCACGTCCGTGCGTCTGCTGGGTGGGGCGAGATGAAGAGCGGCGGTTGGACTGACGGGTGCTCACGAAAGAACTCCTAAGCCGAGTAATACGGGCAGGGAACAAACCCAATTCAAAGAATGTGCGGATAATCGCAGCGGACAGCCGCGTCCCCAGCACTGACAAATCGTCACAACTGGAAATACCGGCAATTTGGGTAGGATGGTAGCGGTCGGCGGTATCCCGCGTCAACTAGCAGCGGGCAGAATTCCTGTGGTTCTTGTCATGATTCGAGTCAAAAAATGGAACCAATTATCTAGCTATTGCGTCAGAATTCGTTGGGTTCGTCGGCGGAACTTTCGAGCCGCATATTCTTGCTTCAAACCGCAACCAAACGACGTAAACCGGGAAGACTCGCGACGCGGAAATACCAGCTCCGAACAGGGCGTTCATTTAGCTCGCAGAAACCGACGCTGCTCCTTTGCCGCAAACTATTCTCGCACGCGCCTCTGCCAGAACTCGTAAGATGAGGCGATGACAAGAACACCGCTCACGCCCAGTTGGTTCGAGGTGAACGATTTTCATCAACTAGCCGATGGTTGGTGGGAAAGCCACTTCGGCCCGGAGCGATGGCTGCGCTGGAAAGATGGCAACGTCTATGTCGGCAACCGGCTCGATATCGATCCCACCAGTAGCAATCCGCAGGGAACACTGATCGCCGAGAAGATCACCCGCGTTGAACAACTCCTCGCGGTAATCCAAGAGCAGGAACTCAACGATCCTGCGTTTCTCGATTAGCTCACGTCAGTTCCTGCAGCATCCGCTGCCAACACCGCAACGATCGGGCGACAGACATTCTGTCTGTTTGCCAACGAGCACAAACAACAGCCCCTTCGGCGTCACTTCGATATCCGACACGAAGTACTGCGAAGCCACCTCGGGCCCGTACTCGACTCCCACGGGCAGATCGTGCTCGCCCAGCACCGGCCTGGCAATGCTAAAGATCTGGGCCAATCGCCCGGCGTTTAGACGATGATCGACGTCGTTGGCGGTCCAGACCTGCATGACGCACGTCTCTGACTCGCGCCGCACGCCGCCACAATCGACAAACGACTTTTGCACCCGGCCGATCTCGGTGACGTGAAAATGCGCCGGCACAAATTCGCCGCTGGGGAGCATGACATGCAACCGGGCGTTGCGATGAGCCGCGAGCACTTCGATGACTTGACTGGTATTCATAACCGCATCCTAAAGTTGATTGGGCAATCCTGCGAGAACGGCAGCCTGGGCCAATTCCAACGTTTCGCAGTCACCCTCGCCCGCGGGCGCTCCCTGCAACTTCACCGTGGTATTGCGGATCCAATGCCAGCGCTCGCCTTGCTGCTGCACGCTGGCAATCGGCCGGCGCGAAATCGAATCGATCAGCTGATAGAGATCGTCCGCGACTTTTTTCCACTCATAACGAAGCATCCCCGCATCGTATCGGGGCGGCGGCTCTTTGGCAAAAACTCTGAAGTTTATAAGAATCTATGAATATAGTCGGGTGCAACAACTTAACAATCTTGCCCCTGTTCGCTGCCACGGGATTAAGCACCCGCGATATTTCGGCGAGTCGGCACTAGAACGGGCACTCGTCTCACTTAGCCACCAGCTTTAGCTGGTGGTGTCAGCCAATCAACGCATCCGGCTTTAGCCATTCCAGAGGACCGCAGGCATCAATGGCTAAAGCCGGGCACTCTGCGCGTTCACTCCACCAGCTAAAGCTGGTGGCTAAGAAAACAACAACCATTGCATCCACACACGCCGCGGGTCGCACTTCCGTGTCAGCCTGGTATTCCCGTGAGGACGGCGATCTTGGCTCGCAACAGCGTGGTCTCTTCGCCAGCTGCCGGCGGTGCGCCGTGAAGCAGCAGGCTCGTGCTGCGAGTCCATTGATAATGACTTCCCTCGCCGGTAATCACCGCAACCTGACGGCTGGTGCCGGTGTCGAACAATTCCAGCTGGCCAGCATCGTTAGTCAATGGTCGCCAAACGAAACGCTTGGTAGTGGCCGATCCGCTCATCACTTGCTCCCGGAAAAAGAATTCGGAGCGAGGGGCCAAAATCCTTCTAGCGGCCCGCGGCGAATAGATGTGTCCCTGCAGTTTCGCGTTTTTAGCCGCGGAAAACTAGTGTACGGAAACGTACGCGACGATCCGATCCAGCGACACCAATCTTTCATAAATACTGGACAAAATGCCACTTGTCCGATATCGTCAGTTTTGTGGCCTACATGGTGATTTCAATGGACGCTGGAACGGAGGATCGGCAGTGGCAAAAGAACCTTCTCGTCTGTCTCAGAACGCAAAATCCGACACTCAAAAACTCCGCACCGACCAAGAGATCTTTCACCTCGTGATGATCTGCGGCCGCAACGTGCAGGAAGTGGCCAACGCGTACGGCGTGAGTCTGCTGCGGGCCAAACAAGCGATTCAGCGAGTAGAACGGATGCTCGCCGAGGAAGTTTCGGACCTGACACCCGAGGAATCCAGGCGACAGGCGCAGCGAATCTACGCCCAGCGTCTTGAGTTCCTCATGAACGAAGCGACCTCTGCCTTCGAGCAGTCGAAACAGCCTGCTTGGCGGATCAAGCAGAAGTGGGTGAATGGCGAGTTGAAGACGACCGAGGAGACGGCCGTACAGAACCCCGACGGTGACCCTCAATATCTGAAGCTGGCCATGATGGCAGCCCGGCAATTAGCCGCCGTCACCGGACAGACCGAGGACGAAAAGTCGGCCCGGCCGTCGAAAAATCGCCGCTGGTCGCGAGTTGTCGAAGGCCAAATCGCGCACGAATAATTCGCAGACAGATGTTTCAGCCCGGCGAACACAGGGGTTATAAAAGGTTATGGCCTGGCAACACCAAGCCAACACAAAGCCATACCATAAAACAACTTACGACAAAATCAATTCCATATAACTTGTTATAATATAACACCTGCCGAGCGCGGCGGCCTCCGGACGATAGCTCGCCAGCGAATTAATCCTTGCAATGAGCCATTTCGGCGTGGGGGGCGGGCTCGATGCGGCGATTGCGACGGCGAGCGATGACGTGGGTGATCTCGGCGCCAAAGAAGAGGATTTGCGAGGAGTAATAGACCCAGACCAGGAGCACCACGAGCGAACCAGCCGCCCCATACCCCGAGGCCAGGCCGCTTTTACCCAGATACAAACTGATGGCCAGCTTGCCGATCGAAAACAGGGCCGCGGTTAGGAACGCGCCGAACCAGACGTCTCGCCAGGCGATTTTGACATCGGGCAGCAGTTTGAAAATGAGGGCAAACAGGAGCGTGACGATGAACAGCGTGATGAGCGACGACGTCGTATGCCAGACGAACTCGAGCTGCGGCACGGCGCCTTGCAGCGACTCATGCAACCCGGCGATCAGCGTGCTGATGATCAGGGAGATGAGGAGCAGAAAGCCGGTGCCGATGACCATGGTGAACGACAGGAAGCGAGTCCGCAGAAAACCCCACACGCCGAGCGTTTTTGGTTTGACGTCCCAAACGGCATCCATGGCGGCTTGCAGTTCGCCGAAGACGCCCGACGCGCCGAAGAGCAACGTGCCAATGCCCAGGAGCGTCGCCAACCGACCTCCTTGTCGCGTGCCACTTTCGAGCATCACCTTGATCGCACTGGCTCCTTCTTTGCCGACGAGTTCGCTGATTTGCGTTTCGAGATGCTCGCGCGCTACGGACTGGTCGAAGAAGAGCCCGGCGATGGCGATGGCAATCAGCAGGAGCGGCGCGATCGACAGGATGCTGTAGAAGGCCAGGGCCGCGCCCATGCGCGGGCCGTTGTCCTGCAGCCATTCGAAGGTCGCTTCCTTCAACGTTTTGTAAACGAGTTTGATTGCGGCCCGTAGTCGCTGCATCACGAGTTCCGTCGAATGAAGTCCGTCTAATGATCGGCCGGCAGGTGAATCACTACCGTCTTGGTTTCGGTCATTTCTTCGATCGCGTACTTGGGTCCTTCTTTGCCCAGGCCGCTTTCTTTCAAACCACCGTAGGGCATCAAATCGGCTCGCCAAGCCGGGCCCCAGTTGAGGTGCAGGTTCCCGCATTCCGTGTGCCGGGCAAACTTCATCGCGGCATCGATATCCTGCGTGAAGAGCGTCGCACTCAATCCATATCGGCTGTCGTTGGCCAGCCGAATCGCATCGTCGACATTCGCCGCCCGCAGCACACCCACGGCAGGGCCGAACAATTCATCGCGCGAGATCTTCATCTCGGGCCGCACATCGACCAGCAGCGTCGGCTCGTGCAACGTGCCGCGGCGCGAACCGCCAGTGACGAGCCGCGCTCCTTGCGAAACGGCTTCATGCACCCATTCGTTGACGCGCACCGCATCGGTCTCGCGGATCATCGGGCCCATCCGCGTCGACGATTTCAGCGGATCGCCACACGTCAACGCTTCGACCTTCGGCAGCAAGCGCGCGATCAGTTCGTCATAGACTTTCGGCAGAGCAATGATCCGCTGGGCCGAAATGCAAACCTGGCCGGCATTGCCGTAACCGCTGGCGAGAATCGAGTCGGTCGCTTTATTCAGATCGGCATCGTCGAGCACGATCAGCGGGCTGTTGCTGCCGAGCTCCATCGTCACTCGTTTGAGACCGGCGACCGCACAGATCTTCTTGCCGACTTCGCCACTGCCGGTGAACGTGATCTTGCGCACGCGTTCGTCTTTGCACAGCTGCACGCCGAGCTCGCCGCCGTTGCCGGTGACGCATTGCAGCGCGAGGGGTGGCACGCCGCAGTCGAGCAAGATCTCGGTGAGGCGGATCGCCGAGAGGGGCGTGTTGCTCGCCGGTTTCAGAACCACCGCATTGCCAGCCGCGAGCGCGGGGCCCACTTTGTGGCAAACGAGATTCAGGGGAAAGTTGAAGGGAGCGATCGCCACCACCACACCGCACGGCACCCGCAGCGTGAAGCCCAGTTTGTTCGCAGCGCCGGGAGCCGCGTCGAGCGGCAGCACTTCACCGGTCAAGCGCTTCGCTTCCTCGGCAGAGACCTCCAGCGTCGTCGCCGCGCGAGTCACTTCAAACTCGCCTTCGGTGATTGTCTTTCCTTCCTCGAGACTGATCAGCCTGCCGAGCTCCTTTTGTTTCGCCAGCAACGCATCGGCGGCCTTGCGCAACATCACAAAGCGATCGTAGGCCGTGACCTTGGCCATGATTCGCGCGCCTTCGACGGCGGCTGCCAGCGCGCGTTCAACATCCTCAGCCGACGCTTGCGGCACGGTATCAACGACGTGGCCGTCGAACGGATGCCTTACCTCGGCTTGTTTGGTGCCGGCGAGCCACTCGCCACCTACGAACATTTTCATGATCAGATCCTGGAAATTCGCCGGCCTGCGGAACAATCGCTAGCAACGTCACATCTTACCGCGCCGGCCTGTGCTGAAAGGATCGTGTCGCCGTTGACCTGAGTTGTCAAACAGTTCGCGATGAGATGGGTGTGAGGCAAACACTCACGCTACTCCAACATCTCATCCGAATAAGGAAGTTCATCATGGCTAAGTTTTACATCAGCACCGGTAACCTGAACCTCGTCATCGAAGCCGACCACGCTCGGGCTGCTGCCATCTGGGCCGTGCACCGCTGCTTGAGCGAAGCCATGCCGTTCGCCGGCAAAGAAGCCGACGAAAAACCGGGCCGGTCGTTCCAAGCCGCAGATTCGCACTACTTTCTCGGCGACACCATCGCCGTGAGCGAGCGCGGCTTCGGCGGAGCCGATGAAGAGCAATTGGCCACGCTGCCGGTGGTTGCCGAATGGAGCCGGTTGCTCCTCGCACTCGATCGGCTGCAACAAGATTTCAGCAACGGCGAATCGGCGTAATTATTTTGCGAGCATCGGTCGCAATGCGTCTTCGACGACGGTCAATTCTTCGGGCGTGTTGATGCTCATGGCTTCACACGGCTCGAGAACGGGCAACGCGGCGACCGATTTGCCTTCGCCCAGCAAAATGGCGGGGCAGTCGGTGAGATAGTATTCGCGCTGGCGGTTCTCGTTCTTCAGCAGATCGAGAGCATGCAGCAATTCCGGAGCGGCGAACACATAAGTGCTCATGTTCACTTCGGTGATTTGCCGTTGCTCGTCGGTGGCGTCTTTTTCTTCGACGATCTTTTCAAAGCCGCCGCTGGCATCGCGGACAATTCGGCCCAGGCCGTGCGGATTGTCTTTGTGGAGCGTGCCGAGCAAACAGGCGGGCTGTTTCTCGCTGAAATAGGCGAGCAACTTCTGCAAGCTCGAGCTTTGCAGCATCGGCGAATCGCCGGCCACGATCACGACGGGCCCGTTCACGCCCTGCAACTTGTCCTTGGCCATCTTCACCGCGTGGCCGGTGCCGAGACGTTCGGTTTGGAGCACGAACTCGAGGTTCTTGCGCGCGGCGAGCGCTTGCTGCACGTCTTCGGCGCGATAGCCGATGACGCAGATGACGCGTTCGACGCCGGCCGTTTCGAGTGCGTCGAGCACGTACTCGATCATCGGCCTGCCTAGAACGGGACAAAGGACCTTCGGCAGGTCGGTCTTCATCCGTGTGCCCATGCCAGCTGCAAGAACGACGGCGGTGGTCATACTGTTTCCCCTTGTTCGTATTTCATACCCCGCAGCGTCAGCCAGGGGGAAGCGGGTAGGACTTTCCCACTGACGCCGCAGCTAAGGCAGGCCTAAACGCAGGCCGGTTGCTGCCAGGTCTCGCGGACAACCTTTTGCCAGCGGGCGAGGCGTTCGCACGACTGATCGACCACGCGCTGCAGATCCTCGCGGACCAGCGGCTTCAGCAGGTAATCGCAGGCCCCGGCTTCGATGGCTTCGGCGATGCAATCCCAGGTCGAAAACGCCGTCATAAAGATGACCTGCGTCCAGGCGTTCCGCCGTTTGGCGATCCGAAGCATTTCCATGCCGCCCAGGCCAGGCATTTGAATGTCCGAAATCAGCAGGTCGCAGCCGGTGTCTTCGATCTGCTGGCGAGCGTCGCGCGGATCATTAAACGTCACGAGCGTCACGCGATCGGCGAACGAGGCTCGGAGATACTTATCGGCCAGGCGGGTCAGCGCCGGATCGTCGTCGACAACAAACAGGTTCAGTTTACGAATCGTGGTCATGTCCGCCCCAATAGAAAAATGCCGGCTGCAAAGCGTCGGCAGGAATACATAGCAGCCCCTTCTGCTGCTTAAGTTTAGGTTACGGAGACGCGTCGACTGGCCGAACCGCGACCGCTGCCACCGCCGGTTGCAAATTGCTGCCGGTTATCGACTTAGGGACACAGAATCCCAAAAACTCATGTCGGCGGATCGGCCGATGCAAGGATTTGACATAGTTCCTTGCGCCACCACCAGTTACACTCCCAAACGCCAGGAAGGCGACGTAAGGGAGAAGGCGATGCGTGCAGGGACTGCCGAGTTGAATACCCACCCCCGCGCTCGAATTGCGCGCTGGCTCTTTGCTTTGATCGTTACGATCGCTGCCTCGACCGCCTCGGCTGCCAATCCCGTGGCCCTGTCGTTTTTGGACGATGCCGAGCTGACGAGTGTCTTTTTTGCCAACCCCGACCGCGGCTGGGCCGTGGGCGATCGCGGGGCGATCTGGCACACCCGCGACGGCGGCCGCGGCTGGAAGCTGCAAGAAACGCCGTTCAACTGTCGCTGGGAAGCGGTGCAATTTCTCGATGAAAACACCGGTTTTGTGGTCGGTGCCATCACGCAACCGCACACGCATTTGACCCGCGCAGTGCTGCTGAAAACCCGCAACGGCGGCGATAGCTGGACCGAAATCCGCACCGATACGCTGCCCGGTCTGCGTGGCGTGAAATTTCTCGATGCCAAAAACGGCTGGATTTGGGGCGACTCGTCGGGCCTGTATCCGACCGGTGTTTTCCGCACGCAGGACAGCGGCCAAACCTGGACGCCGATCTCGAAAGGAAACACCACGGGCTGGATTGCTGGCGATTTTCGCGATGCGCGGAGCGGTGCTGTGGCCGGCCAAGCGGGTGAACTTGGCGTGGTGGTGGGCGTGGAAATCAGGCCCTCGCGCACGACCGATCTCGGCCTGCGATATCTGCGAAACATGAAGCTCGGCACTGCCACCGACGGCTGGCTGATCGGCGACGGCGGCCTGGCGCTGTTGACGAAGGACAGCGGATTAACATGGACATCGCCGCCCAGCGCGCTGCCGTCGGCGGCCACCTATTTCGATTTTCGGGCCCTCGCAACTTACGGCTCGCATTGCTGGATTGCCGGTTCGCCGGGAACGTTTATCTTTCACTCTGCCGACAACGGCCAGACCTGGCAGCAGCAACGGACCGATCAGTTCGCCCCCCTCAAATCCCTCACTTTTCTCGATGAAAACCGCGGCTGGGCCGTCGGCGCGCTCGGCACGATTTTGCATACGCGCGACGGCGGAAAGTCGTGGCGTCCGCAACGCAGCGGTGGCAATCGGGCAGCGCTAATGGGCGTGTTCAGCCAGCCACAACGCGTGCCGTTTGAAGTGCTGGCAGCCAATGCTGGCAACGACGGTTATCTGACGATTTGCGAAATCCTCGGCCGGCAGGATCGTGATTCTCAATCCACGACGAATGTTTCGCTGCCCCGCCGCACGCACGAAGCTCTGGTCGCCATTGGTGCGAGCGGCGCCGATACTTCCTGGCAGTTTCCGCTCCGCAGCAACGCCGACACGCAAACTGCGGAAGCCACGCTCGCCTATTGGAATGAACTGAGCGACGGCCAGGCCAGTCGCAATGCAATTGCCCATCTCGTTCGCCGCATTCGCACTTGGCGGCCCGATGTCATCCTCACCGAGGACGTCAGTCCGCGGGGCGATAACCCGCTGAGCCACCTCACTAACCAACTCGTTTTGGCCGCCGTGCAGCAGGCCGCCGATCCAACTTTCGCCTCGGAACTCACGAGCCACGCCGGCCTGGAAGTCTGGAAAGTGAAGAAGGTCTATAGCGTGCAAAACAACGGCCGCACGGGCGCGGTCACGCTCTCGGCCGCTCAATGGGCGCCTCGGCTCGGCGGTTCGATTGGCGAATATGCTCAGCGCGGCAGTGGCCTGGTGCTAGCAGACTACGAACGAGGCCCGGCGCAGATCACACTTTCGCTGTTGCTCGATCATTTGCCGCAGCAAACCGGCCGGCGCGATCTGTTCAGCGGCATTCCTCTGTCGCCCGGCGGTGGAGCGAGGCGCAATCTGCCCGAAGTGGTGCAGGACAATCTCGATGCCCTCAGCCGAGCCGCGCAGAAGCGACACAACGTGCAGCAATTGCTGACCCAAGCCGACAACAACGATCCAGCCAATACCGGCTGGCTGGGCCAGATCGAGGACCTGACGAAGGGACTTTCGGGCCAAAGTGCCGGCGAGGTTCTTTATCAACTGGCTCAAAAATATCAACAAGCAGGCCGTCCCCAGGCCACGACCGAAGCCCTGCAATTGCTGCTTGAACGGCATCCGCAGCATCCGCTTGCCGATCGTGCTGCCGTGCTCCTCATTCAGCAATCGATCAGCAGCGAAATCGCCTGGCGAGATCGGCGAACCACGTCGTATGAAGTGAAGCTTGCGACCGCAACCACGCCGCTGGAGGAAGCCGTGCAAGGACCTTCACTGGATGGTGATAAGAAGAAGCTGCCGCGAGCGTTACCCGCCGTAAAAGCACAAGTCGCCGGCGACACGCAGCGCACCACGGCAGCCCCTGATTCTTCGCCCACCGAACGAGCCAACCGAGCGATTGCGATCGGCAAATTGCTGGAAAAATCAAAGCCCACACTCTACGCCGAGCCACACGTCCGCTTTCCGCTAGCAGTCGCCCATCGCCTGGCTGGCAACGATCGCCAGGCCGATCGGTTGCTCGAACCACTGACGAACCTCGGCGAAAACAATCCCTGGTCGCAAGCCGTCGCCGCCGAACAATGGCGTCGCCATGGAAATGGCATTCCCCCGAAAAAGCACCTCACCTGTGTGACCGCCTCGGCACGGCCGAAACTCGACGGCATGCTCGACGATCCGCTCTGGCAAAACGCCAAACCCGTCGCCCTGCGAACCGCCGAAACCGACGCCAACACGGCTGCCGTCGTGGTCGCCGCTTGGGACAAGGAGTTTTTGTATCTTGCCGTAAGTGCCGCGAAATCGCCGGGCGTGAAATACGCCACCGATGATTCGCCGCGGCCTCGCGACAGCGATTTAGCGGCCTTCGATCACGTGCAGATCCATCTCGACCTCGATCGCGATTACAGCACCTGCTACACGCTGGCCATCGACAGTCGCGGCTTTACGACAGACGCCTGCGCGGGGGACAAATCGTGGAATCCTACGTGGTTTGTCGCTGCTGCCGGCGATGAAAACTACTGGACGGCTGAAATAGCGATCGCTTGGATCGAACTCACCGACCAACCGCCGCAGCCGAAAGATCTCTGGGCCGTGGGAATTCAACGCGTCATCCCCGGGCAACCGCTGCAGTCCTTCACCCATCCCGCCACGGCCACCATTCGCCCCGAGGGCTTTGGGCTGTGGATCTTTGAGTAGCCTTCAGTCGCCAAGCGTCGCAAGCTCGCGCACTAACGAAAAAACCCCGGCAATTACCGGGGTTTGAAGAGCGAGTGATGGGGATCGAACCCACGACAGGTACGTTGGGAACGTACTACTCTACCACTGAGTTACACTCGCGAAGACGATGCGGCAATTATGCCACGCAATCTGGACGCACGCAATCAACAGAAAGTTCGCGTGCCGCAGGGACGCTGCTCTGCAGCTCGCAACAAAGAGCCACGCTCGCCTATGTGCGATACGCGTTTCCTGAAAAGTGTGGCGATGAACTGAACGAGCATTCAACGATTAACGATCCTCGTGCTCTATCCGCGAGCTATGCGAGCCGCTGCGTGAGTTGGCGCTGCAACCAGGAAGCGAGCGATTTACGTGATTTACGCTAGTTTTTGCTGGTGCAGAGAGGATCTTGATCTCCGACCACAATCGGCAAGCGCCAACTTTTCCACCGAGGCAAAGCCTGCGACCGCAGGATTTTCTCTGAAGAAATGCAGCACAGCTCGACGATGAAAGGGGCTCCTCATCACGGGTAACTGGCTTGTTTTCGCTGGTTTACAGCCTGTTTGTAGGCCTACCGAAGCAAACCAGAAAGGAATTGTGAAAAAGCGTGAGCTACCCCCTTTTCCGAAACCCAAGATGCGTTAAGATTTCGGGACGTACTGAGCAAAGACGTCAAGCAATGAATCGTTGATTCGATTCCGCCTGACGTGTCCTGCAACAGGCGGTTCACTGAGTTCGCCCCACTGGGAAGTCGAACTCGCAGAGTTGAACCGAAGACGAAGAAATAAAATCTTCTGACCCCTGTTGACCTGAATCTAAGATTCAGTAAGATACGTGACTCGCCGCTGAGGAACCTTGACTTCGGTCATTCAGCAGTGGTGGAGAAATCTGTTGTGAATCGTGGTCGGTTGCGACCTGCGGATTCGCAGCTTTGAAAGTTTGATCTTTGACAATTTGGTTGGTGACCTCTTCAAAATTCATTTGAGTTTCTGACTCGTTAGAGTCAAAGACGCAAAGAATTCATGACTCTTGTAGTCGCTGTTGTATAAGCAGCAGTTACATGAGGCTATGGAATTTTTGGCTATATCGCAACTTTGACCAAGTTGCAAAACCAGCTAAAACCACAGAAGATTGGCTATTAAAACTGGTG